>JALFGN010000044.1 GCA_022777285.1 Blautia sp. | reverse complement strand
CATTCTGCCAATGGGAATTATCATCCCTGCATCTGCCATAAGCAAGATCAATGATAGCTGTTGACTCCGGCAAATTGAAATTATTGACAAATACCTTTGCAAGCGATGTTGCTCTGGCTGTGCTTCTTCCATTAGAACGATAAATGCATATTGCTGGCGAACCCAGTACCATATTTACCAATGTTTCCAGAAGATCCTCCGGCTTTCTTCCAAGATGAATCTCCTCCGGGGCATCCAAATAACTTCTTAGCTTATCAATATGAGCAATAAAGCCCTTATTTCTCTTATCCTTTGAACTGCTTCTGACCTCAGATGTTGTATCCTCTTCGTCTGTATTCATTTCCCACACAATATCCTCTATCCAATGCTTTGCATAGATGACTCCATCCATGAGCATCGGTGCAAGATAATACCACCTGGCATCTTCCTTATTGTTACCAGAATCACCATACTTTTCTTCGATTATCGCAAGCTTCTCTTTCAGTTTCAGCCGTACAGATTTCTCTATTACTTCTAATGATTCATGATTATTCAATGACTCAATCGGTAAATACATATCAGAAAGTGTCTTTGAAGGATAAAGCAGTGCAAACAGGCTCATGCCTCTTACTTCTCCATTTGAAACATTAAACCTGAGCCTTGCCACCGGGTATCGTCTCGAACCATCCGCAAAATACCCCGTATTCTTCTTATCCTGATTCTTTATCTGATGTACCAGTTTTCCAACTGTAAGTCTTTCCGCTTCGTAGGAAACAAGCGCACCTATCATTCGTGGAACCATCTCCCATGCAGAAAATACAAGTATTTTTGAAAAGCCTTTGCTGTTTTTATATGCTCCCTGCATCTCATAATATGGCAGTGATGGAGGAATCCACAGATATTTTTCTGCCCCACCGGTAAATGCCTTTTCTTTCAATGCTTCAAGCCTTGCATTGGTTTTCGGCAGTTCATCATATTTATTGATTTTATTGCGATTCAGCCACAAAAGACTTTGTTCTCTTTCACTTCCAAATTCATCCGGATGTTTTGTATAATATTTTTCAATCTGCTCCTTAATCTTATATTTCTTCATAAAGGACATAAGATACGGACAGCTCTTTGCATAATCTACCGGTAAAGAATGATTTGAATCCGTTTTTGACAACAATCGTGACATCTGTATATAGGAGTTTATGTCATTTTCATCTATCTGCAAATGATGCTTCACGCTGCTGTCATCCGTATAATCACCGGAATCCATGACAGATATACGCTCTGTCCTGCTGACTCCCTGATACATGGCATTTTCTGCCAGCTCCTTCATACGGATAATTGCACTGTCCCCTGCCTTCAACTCACTTAGAGCATGGGAATAATTCTTCCACACTTCCTTAAATTTAATGTCTTTGACTTCATCATCAAAAAGAAAGTTCATAACCTGAAAAAACTCTGCATAATGCTCATCAAGCTGATTTTCATCTATCTCTTCAAGGGTAGAATACAATTTATATGGTGTAGCCGACAATAGAAGCACCCTTGTATCATGTCCACTAAGGAAACTGTGTGCAAGGATACCAAGCTCACTGTCATCGGATGACAAAAGGAACTTAAATCGCTGAAACTCATCCATGATTACCAGATCCGGCTCAAGCATGGATACACTGATTCTCGCAAACATCACACGAAGCTTATTCATCACATAATAATTGGAATATGTAAGCTGTTTATTGTATCTTCTTTCATGCAAATGATTAAGCAGCATTTCCCTTATACTTTCATATTCCTGATAATTCAGTATTTTATCTATCACATTTTGTGGGTATACACCTTTCGTCATCTTTTCGCATTCTGCCACACGATTTTCAAAGTTCCATTTTGCCCATCCATCCCATGCTTTTACAGCATCCATTATCATAAATTTTTCAAGAGAAGTTACATGTCCTTTAAAGTCCGGCATTCTCCTTAAAATGGCATACATAAGTGCTCTTTCCTGCACACTTCCACCTCCGGTGGTCATGCGGAAAGATG
>JALFGN010000099.1 GCA_022777285.1 Blautia sp. | reverse complement strand
TTGATATTCATGCAGGCGGAGAAGATCTGGTATTCCCTCACCATGAAAATGAAATCGCTCAGTCTGAATGCTGCAATGGAAAGATTTTTGCAAGATACTGGATGCACAATGCATTCTTAAATATTGACAATCGGAAAATGTCAAAATCTCTTGGGAATTTCTTTACTGTACGGGAAATTGGCGAGAAGTATGATCTGCAGGTACTGCGTTTCTTTATGCTGAATGCACATTACAGAAGTCCATTGAATTTCAGCGCAGAACTGATGGAAGCATCAAAAAATGCACTGGACAGAATCGTAACCTGTGTAGACCAGATGAAACATTACCTGGAAAGTGCACAGGGAGAAGCATTGACAGAAAAAGAGACTGTACTGGTTTCGGAAGTGGAAGAACTGGTGAAGAAATATGAAGAAGCAATGGAAGACGATTTTAATACGGCAGATGCCATTGCAGCTGTATTTGAAATCGTAAAACTGGCAAATACTAACACAGACCAGGAAAGCAGCCAGGCGTTTATCCGTTTCCTGTTCGAAAAAATCACAGGCCTGTGTGATGTGCTGGGACTGATTGTCAATAAAAAGGAAGAAGTTCTGGATGAAGAAATCGAGAAACTGATCGAAGAACGTCAGGCAGCAAGAAAAGCAAGAGATTTTGCAAGAGCCGATGAAATCCGTGATCAGCTGGCTGCGATGGGAATTATCCTGAAAGATACAAGAGAAGGTGTACAATGGAAGCGAGCTTAAAACATCTGAAAGAACTGTTCGGACTGGAGGATAAGGATATTCGGACTTATTCTCCTCTGACCCTGGCCTATATCGGAGATGCCATTTATGAGTTGATTATCCGGTCTGTTCTGGTAGAAAAAGGGAATATGCAGGTCAATAAACTGCATCAGAGGGCAAGCCGTCTGGTAAAAGCTTCCGCACAATCTGCAATCATAGAGAAACTGAAAGATTCGCTTACAGAAGAAGAAATGGCGGTATATAAAAGAGGAAGAAATGCAAAATCTTATACTATGGCCAAGAATGCAACCATGTCCGACTACCGCAGAGCGACTGGATTCGAAGCACTCATGGGATATCTGTACCTTACCGAGCAGTGGGACAGAATGCTGGAACTGATAAAAACAGGAATTGAAGAAGGAGAAACGAATGGAAGATAAATTCCAGGAAAGTAAAGTAGAAGGGCGAAATGCTGTATTGGAGGCTTTTCGTTCCGGAAGAGTAGTGGATAAGCTTTTTGTACAGGAACGCTGTGAGGATGGTCCTGTGAAGACGATTCTTCGTGAGGCAAAGAAGCATGATACCATGGTACGTTTTGTGAAAAAGGAACGTCTGGATCAGATGTCGGATACAGGAAAACACCAGGGTGTCATTGCCATGACAGCGGCATATGATTATGCGGAAGTGGAAGATATTCTGGAAAAAGCAAGAGAAAAGGGAGAACCTCCGTTTATTCTTTTACTGGATAATATCGAAGATCCCCATAACCTTGGAGCGATTATCCGTACTGCAAATCTGGCCGGTGCGCATGGAGTCATCATTCCAAAGAACCGTGCGGTAGGACTTACCGCTACAGTAGCACGTACCTCAGCCGGGGCTTTGAATTACACACCGGTAGCCCGGGTGACTAATATGGCAAGAACCATTGAAGAACTGAAAAAAGAAGGCCTGTGGTTTGTATGTGCGGATATGGGAGGAACCAGTATGTACAGTCTGGATCTGAAAGGCCCGATTGGTCTCGTCATTGGAAATGAAGGAGATGGGGTCTCCCGTATGGTAAAAGAAAAGTGTGATTTTATTGCGTCCATTCCTATGAAGGGAGACATTGATTCATTGAATGCTTCAGTTGCAGCAGGTGTTCTGGCTTTTGAAATCGTACGGCAAAGAACGATGGAGTAACAGAAGACTGACAGGTGAAACGATGGAAAATTTTGAGCAGTATACAGACGAAGAACTGATTGAGCAGATGCATGCCGGAAGAACAGAAGTGGAAAATTATCTGATCAATAAATACAAAGGACTTGTGCTGAAAAAGGCACATGTGATGTTCCTGGCAGGAGGAGAAACCGAAGATTTGATTCAGGAGGGGATGATCGGACTTTTTAATGCATTGCGGGATTACAATCCGGATAAAAATACCTCTTTTTCTACCTTTGCCAATTTGTGTGTGAACAGGCAGTTGTGCAAAGCCATAGAAATTTCCGGAAGGAATAAGCATAAACCGCTGAATACGTATATTTCTCTGAGTGAAGAAGAAAGTCCGCTTCTGGATACCTTTGATTCCAGCAGGCAGAATCCGGAAGAAATTGTAATCGACCAGGAAAATGCCAGACGTATGAAAGAAGAAATCCTCAATTGTCTGAGCGGATTTGAAAATCAGGTTCTTGATCGCTATCTCTCCGGTATGACGTATACCCAGATTGCAGAAGATATGGGGAAAAGTCCGAAATCCATAGATAATGCACTGCAGAGAATCCGTGGAAAAATTAAAGAGATATCCATTGACTAAAGTACTTTACATTGTTAAAATGTAAAGTACAGATATGAGATACGGAGGGGCTTACTGTGGAAAAAAAGACAATTCTGGTTGTAATACCGGTAAATACAAAACATAAAGAACTTCTGGAAGAAGCGGCACCTGATTGTCAGTTTATTTATTCTTCCATAGAGGAAGTAACAGAGAAACAAATACAGGAAGCAGATGTGATCATGGGGAATGTTTCTCCTGAACAGTTGAAAAAAGCAGAGAAGCTTCAGTGGCTGCAATTAAATTCTGCAGGTGCGGATGTGTATGGGATTCCGGGACTGTTTAAAGAAAATACAATCGTGACCACTGCCAATGGTGCTTATGGAAAGACAGTAGCAGAGCATATGTTTGCCATGCTTCTGGCGATGCAGAAAAAACTGACACTTTATCGGGACAGCCAGAGCAGACATTCCTGGGATGATCACGGAACGGTAACATCCATTGCAGATGCAACAGTTCTGGTCTTTGGTATGGGAGATATTGGACGTCATTTCGCAAAGATGGCCCATGCGCTTGGGGCATATGTGATTGGGGTAAAGAGAACACCGGGGAACTGTCCGGAGTATGTAGATGAGCCCCATCTTATGAAAGAATGTAAGAAACTTCTTCCACATGCAGATGTGATTTTTTCAGTACTTCCGAGTACGAACGAAACCAGAGGACTGTTTGATAAAGAAATGTTCCGTCTTATGAAGAAAGATGCCATTTTCCTCAACGCAGGAAGAGGAGATGCAGTATGTACGGAAGACTTGTGTGAGATTCTGGATGAAGGAAGACTGGCAGGAGTTGCACTGGATGTAATAGATCCGGAACCGCTTCCGGCAGATCACAGATTATGGGATTATCCTAATGTATTTCTTACACCTCATGTTTCCGGTTATTATCATTTACCGGAGACCCTGGACAAAGTAGTTAATATCTGTGTGGAAAATCTGAGATCCTTTATGAAGGGGCAGAGACTGAAAAACCAGATGGATTTTGAAGCGGGATACTGTACAGAAAATAAAAAGAAATAAATATAAAAAATGTATTGACATTTGACACAATTTTTGCTAGAATTCTAAATTGTGATGAGCGACTTGCGTAAGCAAGTCCGATTGCTGCCTTGGCTCAGTTGGTAGAGCGTCGCCTTGGTAAGGCGGAGGTCGGCGGTTCAAATCCGCTAGGCAGCTTATTTGGAACCCTTGATATTCAAGGGTTCTTTTTTTTACTTGTTTACAAATTGATCATACGAGGAGAAAAAAATGGCAAAAATTTTAATTGTGGAAGATGACAAGATCATTGCCCGTGAGATGAAAAAGTATATGGAAAATTGGGGATATGAAGCAGCGACCATACAGAATTTTACAGAGATTCTTTCGGAATTTGCAGCCTTTTCTCCTCAGCTGGTGTTGATGGATATTTCCCTGCCTTTTTACAGTGGATATTACTGGTGTGAAAAGATCCGACAGATTTCAAAGGTTCCCATTATTTTTGTCTCTTCTGCCTCCGATAATATGAATATTATTATGGCAGTCAATATGGGAGGAGATGATTTTATTGCGAAACCTTTTGATTTTCAGGTTCTTATGGCCAAGATACAGGCCATTCTCAGAAGAACTTATGATTTTGCAGACAACAGCGATTTGATAGAACACAAAGGCCTGATTTTTAATCTGAGTGATCTGACGGTTCTATATAATGGAAAAAAAGCAGAATTAACGAAAAATGAAGCCAGGATTCTACAGCAACTACTGGAGAAAAAAGGAAAGATCGTAAGTCGGGACAGTCTTATGATGCGTCTGTGGGAAACAGACAGCTTTGTAGATGACAATACCCTTTCTGTGAATGTGAACCGTCTTCGCAAGAAACTGGAACAGCTTGGGCTCGAGTCTTTTATTACAACAAAAAAAGGAGCAGGGTATCTGATTGAAGGATGAAAAAGAGTAAATTTGTTGTAAAGTATGTGGGGGATCATAAAAAAAGCTTTATTCTGTTTGTGGCCATGTTTTTGTTGAATCTGTGTTTGTGCTACTTGTATCATGCACCGGCAGAACTGCCTTTTTACTGGTTGGTTCTGTGTCTGCTGTTTGCAGGTCTGGTTGTAGGAGCAGATTTTCTGAAATACATCAGAAAATCGAGGATACTGGAAGGAATGAAAAAAGAAGTTTTATACAGTCAGGAAAATCTTCCGGTGGCAGAGAGCCTGGAAGAAGAAGTCTATCAGGAATTGTTGGAGATATTCGATCAGGAAGTGCACAGGCTTCGGACAGAAGAAGGAAAAAGCCAACAGGAAATGATGGATTACTATACTTTGTGGGTACATCAGATTAAGACGCCTATTGCAGCCATGAAGCTAATCTTGCAAGATGCGGAGGATGAAAAGAGCAGAGAGCTGTCCATGCAGTTGTTTTCAATTGAACAATACGTGGAACTGGTGCTTCAGTATATTCGCCTGGAAAGCATTGATTCCGATTATGATTTTAAAGAGAACCAACTGGACATTATGGTACGGCAATCCGTACGGAAATATGCACCTTTGTTTATCCGGAAGCGGCTGTCCTTAAATTATGAACCTTTGAACTGCAAAGTGCTGACCGATGAAAAATGGTTTTGTTTTGTACTGGAGCAGATTTTGTCCAATGCAGTAAAATATACGGAAAAAGGAAGTGTATCCATTTATCTGGAAAAAGGAGAGAAAAAAATACTGGTCATTGAAGATACGGGAATTGGAATTGCACCGGAGGATCTGCCTCGTATCTGCGAAAAAAACTTTACCGGTTATAACGGAAGACGTGATAAAAAAGCTTCCGGGCTTGGGCTCTATCTTTCCAGAAAAGTTCTGGAAAATCTGGGACATGGATTTAAAATTGAATCAGAACCGGGGAAGGGAACCCGGGTGCGGGTATTTCTGGATGCCATTTCCGTAGAATATGAATAACTGCCGATATCTTACAAAATTGAAAGAAACCGTCTGAAAATGTAAGGAAGAAAAATGGATACGGGAAACTTCCACTGTTATACTGTGAGTGTAGAAAACAACAGGGATCAATAATAAGGAGGTTATGAAAATGTCTCTTTTAGAAGTAAGAAATCTGAAGAAAATTTACACGACACGATTCGGTGGAAGTCAGGTACAGGCATTGTCAAATGTAAACTTTTCTGTAGAAGAAGGGGAATACGTTGCGATTATGGGAGAGAGTGGGTCTGGAAAAACCACGTTGTTGAATATTCTGGCAGCGCTTGATCAACCGACAGAAGGAGAAGTCCTTCTGGGTGGAAAAAATCTGAGCACAATAAAAGAGAAAGAAATCTCGATTTTCCGAAGAAATAATCTTGGATTTGTGTTCCAGGATTTTAATCTTCTGGATAATTTTTCTTTAAAGGATAATATTCTGCTGCCGTTGGTTCTTTCCGGAACAGATTACCGCAAAATGGAGAAGCGGATGGAGCCCCTTGTACAGGAACTGGAAATACAATCTTTGCTGAATAAATTCCCTTATGAGGTGTCCGGAGGACAAAAACAGCGGGCAGCAGTGGCAAGGGCACTGATCACAGAGCCGAAATTGATACTGGCAGATGAACCGACGGGAGCATTGGATTCCAGATCCGCAGACGGTCTTCTGGCACTGCTTGAAGATATTAATGAATCCGGACAGACCATTCTTATGGTTACGCATAGTATCAAGGCAGCCAGTCATGCAAAGCGGGTTCTGTTTATAAAGGATGGCATGGTTTATCATGAACTGTATCGGGCAAATCTTACAAAAGAAGCAATGTTTCAGAAAATTTCTGACACACTGACTATGATCGCGACAGGTGGTGAGCAGTATGCGTAAAGGATTTTATCTGAAACTGGCAGCAGGAAATATTAAGAAAAACAGCAGGATCTATATTCCGTTTCTGATTGCTGCTATCTGTAATGTTATGGTGATTTCCATCATGTATGCACTGACTCAGAACAGCGGTCTGTCAAAGATTCCCGGTGGTTCGGATATGCAGATTATTTTGCTGGTAGGTTCCAATATTATGGTTTTCTTTTCCGTTATTTTTCTTTTTTATACCAACAGTTTCCTTATGAAACGAAGAAAAAAGGAGTTTGGTGTATATAACATACTGGGAATGGAAAAGAAACACATTGCAAAAGTGATTGGTTATGAGACATTTTATATTGCACTTCTCAGTATTTTTCTGGGACTTTCAGCCGGTCTTGCATTGAATAAAGTTTTTGTATTGCTGGCGTTGCGGATGATGCATACCGAGGTGGTTCTTGGATTTGAGATTTCGTGGAAAGCGATGATCCTGACAACTGGAATTTTTGCGGCAATCTTTTTTCTGATTCTGCTCAGTAATCTTTTTCAGGTATACCGCACAAAACCGGTGGAGCTTCTGAAAGGAGGAAATACAGGGGAGAAGGAACCACGTACAAAAGGGGTGATGGCAATCCTGGGATGTATTAGTATGGGAGTCGGCTACTGGATTGCGATCACTACAAAAAATCCACTTGGTGCAGTGAATCTGTTTTTTGTGGCGGTGCTTCTGGTCATAGTAGGTACTTATTTATTATTTGCAGCAGGAAGCATTGCTGTGTTGAAGCTGCTGCGGAGCAGAAAAGAATTTTATTATCAGCCAAGACACTTCATTGCTGTCTCCGGAATGATCTACCGGATGAAACAAAACGCCGTTGGGCTGGCAAATATCTGTATTCTGTCTACCGGTGTGCTGCTCCTTGTTTCAACCACCGTTTCTCTGTATGCAGGAACAGAAGATGCTGTAAAACAAAGATATCCCAATGATCTTTCTATAGAAAGCGCCAGCTATACAGAGGAATCAGCGGCAGATATGGAAGAAATGATTGAAAAGAAAGCGGAAGAACAGCAGCTTTCCTTTGCTCGTGTGGATATTTATCCAATGCTGAATTTTTCTGCCTTATCTTCAGAGGGTGGTTTTGAAGTGCGGCAGCCAAAAGATGTTTCCGACGCAATACAGAACATAAATAATCTGTATTTTCTTACGTTGGATGGGTTTAATAAAATCACGGACAGCCAGGAGACCTTAAAAGAGAATGAAATCCTTATGGTAGATCCGAAAGAAAAGAAATATGAGAGAGACCAGCTGGAGATTCTGGATTTTTGCTTTCAGATAAAAAAGACACGGTCAGCAGCTCAGGTGGAAAAGCTGATAGGGCCTACAGCTGCAATTGCCTATGAAAGTTATTTTATCGTAGTCAAAGATCTGGAAACGCTGGAAGCCGTTCAGGCAAAAGAAGAGGCAGTATTCGGAACGTATGCCAGTTTCATAAAGATGCATTATGACATGAACTTTGCAGATGGAACAGAGGAGAGTGAACAAATTGCGTATAGTATCGCTCTGAGAGAAGCGGCAGCCAAAGACGGACTGGATTTCACCTATGTGGAAGGCCGTGCAGAAGGAAGAAAAGGCGTGTGGGCTTTATACAGCGGATTTTTGTTCCTGGGGATTTTACTGGGACTTCTGTTCCTTCTGGCAACGGTACTGATTATTTATTATAAACAGATATCCGAAGGGTATGAAGACAAAGAACGATACCAGATTCTGCAGAAGGTGGGAATGAGCCGTAAAGAAATCAAACAGACCATTGATACCCAGATGCTTATGGTATTTTTTCTTCCTCTGCTTACAGCAGGCATACACTTGATGGCTGCTTTTCCTATGGTAAAAAGAGGACTGGCACTTCTTCTTCTCACCAATGAGAAATTATTTATGATATGTACGGTTATCAGTTTTCTGGTGTTTATTGTGGTGTATGCACTGATTTATCGTATCACTGCCAGAAGCTATTATAAAATCATAAGTGCTTCAAAAGTTTAAAGAGCATGTGCAGATAAAAACCGCAGGCTGATGAAAGGACAGGTAGTTCTCTGGTTGTTTCTTGTAATAGAAATGGAATAATGATAAAATGTCAGTATTGAATAAAAGTGTACAGGAGGAACAGAGATGTCTGGTATGACAGGAAAAAACAGCATTACTTCCAGACAATTTAACAGAGGGCTGATTTTGCAGTTGATTGCGACACAAACCTGCAGAAGCCGCATTGAACTTTCAAAAACAACAGGTCTTTCGAAAATGACAGTGACAAACATCATAGCAGAATTTATACAGCAGGGGCTGGTGAAGGAATGTGAAGAAGAATTGACAGAAGTATGTGGAAGAAACCCCATTTTACTCAAGATTTCGGAAAAAGCGCCGAAGATTCTGGGGCTTCTGATTTCCCGTGACCGGATAGAAGCAGTTGTTTGTACATTGGAGATGGAGATTCTGGACTCGGAACGCATCTCCTTTACACATTTGACGGAAGCAGAATTGTACGAAGATTGTTTTCAGGTTCTGGATCGACTTCTGGAGCGAACGGAAAAAATTCTCGGAATCGGAATTGCGGCCATCGGACCTGTGCACATCAGAAAAGGAATGATTCTGAATCCTCCAAGATTCTATGAAATCAAAAATATAAAAATTGTAGAAGTATTAAAGGAAAAATACCGGCTGCCGGTTCTTCTGGAACACGATAACAATAGTGCTGCCCTTGCAGAGAAACTGTTTGGAATGGGAAAGGATGTGCAGGATTTTCTGTTTCTGGGGATTTCCAATGGAATCGGATGTGGAATCATAAGTAATGGAAAGCTGTATCGCAGCCATCGGCAGCTTCCGCCGGAAATCGGCCATATCAGTATCGAGCGAAAAGGACTTTTGTGTGCCTGTGGAAACAGAGGGTGTCTGGAATTATACGCAAATACATCGGTTGTACTGCGAAAGCTTCAGAAAGAAACCGGGGAAGATTTGAGCTTCGCAGAATTTTGTCAGATGCAGGGAAACCGGGGCACAGATGAAATTTTTTCAGAAATGCTGGAGGATATCAGTACAGGGTTAGTCAGTGTGATGAACCTCTTTCATCCGGAAATGATTGTTTTGGGACAGGACTGTATGGATTGGAGCGAAACTCAGGTAAAGGCTCTGGAAGAACAGATCAACGTAAGAAAAATGGTACATGATCAGAAAATGATACCTGTAAAGAAAGCATATTTTGGAAAAAAGGTGCAGCTTGCAGGGGCAGCGGCAAATGTGGCAGCAGAAGCATTTAAAGGTAATCTCTTATTTTGACGGGAAGGGAGCAGCTATGAAGAAAAGTCGGGAGAGCGGTTCCGGAAAAAAATATAAGAAAATATGGTTTTGCTTTCTGTGGAAAGAAAATATTGATCGGTGCAAAAAGGCAGAATAAAATTTGCAGTAAATCTATTGACAGAAAAAAAGATGTTGTTATAATAATAGTAAATTAAATGTACTAATAAAAGCAAATTGCCGGAGGCGATTGGAAAGGTATGGGGTATGAACAAAAAATATCAGATTGATTCAGCAGAAAACAGGGAGTTTTTAAGAAAAAATGCAGAAGAGTTATTGGCATTCGGTCATCAGTTTCCTTCACCGGGAGGCAGTTCCTGGTATCTGGGCGATGACGGAACACCATGGAAAGACCGGAACCGTGAGACATGGATCACCTGTCGTATGACACATGTATATAGCATGGGAAGTTTTCTCGGACATGAAGGCAGCGAAGCTCTGATTGATGCAGGTCTGAAAGGGTTGAACGGAGAACTGAAAGACACTGTGAATGGCGGATGGTATGCCGGACTGACACCGGATGATCAGATCGTTCCGGATAAACAGTGCTATGCGCATGCATTTGTGATTCTGGCATCCTCTTCCGCGCTGCTTGCAGGAAGACCGGGAGCGGAGGAACTGTTGGAGGAAGCATTGAAATTATATGATCTTCGCTTCTGGAACGAAGAAGAAGGCCTTGCATGTGATACCTGGAATACAGAATTTACTGTACTGGATGATTACCGGGGAATCAATGCAAATATGCATACAGTTGAAGCCTTTCTGGCAGTAGCAGATGTGACAGGCAAAGAAGCGTACAGAGAAAGAGCCGGTCGTATTATTCGTCATGTGATTGGATGGGCAGAAGCAAATAACTGGAGGATTCCGGAACATTACACGGTAGACTGGAAACCGGATCTGGAGAAGAATAAAGAAAAACCGGACGATCCATTTAAACCTTATGGAGCAACACCGGGACATGGAATTGAATGGGCACGTCTGATTACCCAGTGGGCACTCTCTTCTTACAAAGAAGACAAAGAACAGGCAAAACCATTTATAGAAGCAGCAGAACATCTCTTTCATCAGGCAATTGCGGATGCATGGAATGAAGATGGTGCACCGGGAATTGTATATACAACAGACTGGGAAGGAAAGCCCTGTGTCCATGACAGAATGCACTGGACACTGGCAGAAGCAATCAATACCTCTGCCGTTCTTTACCGGGTAACCGGAAAACAGCAGTATGCAGATGTGTATGCAGAATTTATGAAATATCTGGATGAAACGGTACTGGATCATGTCAATGGTTCCTGGTTCCACCAGCTCGATCAGAACAATCAGCTGATTGGAACCGTATGGCCGGGAAAATCTGATATTTATCATGCGTTACAGGCTATGCTGATTCCATACAGATCGGTAGATCTGTCGATTGCATGTGCGGTAAAAGAAATTGAAAGAAAATAATACAGCACTTATATAGAAAAAAAGTATCGCAGGGAGTTTCTTGCGATACTTTTTTATTAAGTTCACAAAATTTTCACAAAAATTATTAGCACTCACGCTTGACGAGTGCCAATATAAGTGCTATAGTACATATAGAACAAAGGAAGAGAGAAAAAATCAAATCCTCTGTTGGCAACACAAATAATAAAATTGATATATAGCAGAAGGGAGAAATGACTTATGATGATGCCTAGTATTTTTGGAGAAAATTTATTTAATGACTGGATGGACTTTTCATTTCCGGATGTGGACAGAAAGCTTTACGGAAAACATGTAGATCGCATTATGAAGACAGACGTAAGAGAAAAAGAAGATGCTTACGAAGTAATGATCGATCTTCCGGGCTTTAAGAAAGAGGAAGTAAAGATTGAACTGAAAAATGGTAACTTGACCATTCATGCAGCAAAAACACTGGATAAGGAAGAGAAGAAAGAAGGAAAATACATCAGACAGGAACGTTATTCCGGCAATATGAGCAGAAGCTTTTATGTAGGTGAAAATGTTAAGGTACAGGATGTGCAGGCGAAGTTTGAAAATGGTATCCTGACACTGGATATTCCGAAGAAGGATCCTAAGAAACCGGTTGAAGAAAATCATTATGTAACGATTATGTAACCATATCATTCCATTCCCCGGATTTTTTCCGGGGAATGTTCATATAGAGGGCACTTCTGAGACTTGGAGGTGAGAAAAAATGGGCACAAAAAGGGATTATTATGAAATCCTGGGATTGAAAAAGGGAGCAGATATCAGCGAGATAAAAAAAGCCTACAGAAAACTGGCAAAGAAATTCCACCCGGATACCAATGGAGGAAATGCCCGGGCAGAGCAGCAGTTTAAGGAAATTACAGAAGCATATTCGATCTTAAGTGATCCGAAGAAGAAGGAGCTGTATGATAAATTCGGGCATGCTGCGTTTGATCCTTCTTTTCATGAGGAGGCCGCCCGAGGAAATACTTATGGGGATTTCGGAAGAGATGGAAGCTTTTACAGAGAATATCATTTTGGAGATGGAGATACCGATGATCTGTTTGAGGATTTCTTCCATGGTATGTTTCACGGACGAAACTTCCGGCAGAAAGGTCAGGATATGAATGCCGGTGTGAGCATCGGTTTTGATGAAGCGGTATTTGGATGTGACAAACAAATCCGGCTCCAGGATGCGTCTGGGAATCTTTCTTTTTTGCAGGTGCATATTCCGGCAGGAATTGAAAGCGGACAGAAAGTACGTCTGAAGGGAAAGGGAATGCCTGGTATTCGAGGAGGAGAAGCAGGCGATTTGTTTCTGGAAGTGACCGTTGGTGAAAAACCGG
Source organism: Blautia sp. (assembly GCA_022777285.1). Taxonomy (GTDB): domain Bacteria; phylum Bacillota; class Clostridia; order Lachnospirales; family Lachnospiraceae; genus Blautia. The sequence continues at coordinate 1,812 of JALFGN010000099.1, read as the reverse complement.
GATTCGAGCGAAAGGGAATGGATATTTATACGGTTCTGCAGATACCGTTTACAACAGCAGTATTCGGCGGCGAAGTACAGGTGCCCACGCTTTACGGAAAAGTGATGTGCAGAATTCGGGAAGGAACACAGTCAGGAACAAAGATACGGCTCAAAGGAAAAGGAATCGTATCGATGAAAAATGCATCTGTATATGGAGATCAGTATGTGACCATAGAAATTCAGGTTCCACGGAATCTGAATCCGGAAGCGAAGAGAAAATTGAAAGAATATGAACGAGTAGCATAAAAAATGCTGGTGCCTGGCACCAGCATTTTTCGTTCTTCTTACAGCTCCAGAATCAGTGCCTGATAGCTGTGGAGAATAAGGGAGGTATCGTTCATCTGTACGTCCGGATAATTATTCAGCAGAACTTTTTTGCATGCAGAAGGAAGTACAATGGCCTGTTCTTCTCTCTGGAAATTACCGATTACAAGCAGGTCTTTGTCGCCTTTTCTGTAATATGCCATAAGATTATGGGTATCTTCCAGATAAGGAACTACTTCTCCGTATACGACGGTTTCTGCATATTCCGGATTTTTTCTGAGTGCAATCAGTTTCTTATAATAAGAAAATACAGAATCTTCATCATGAATCTGAGCGGCTACGTTGATTTCTTTATAATTTGGATTGAGCATCAGCCATGGTTTGCCGGAAGTAAAACCAGCGTTTTCTTCAGTATTCCACTGCATTGGGCTTCTGGCATTGTCACGGTTATATAAGGAAACAACTTTTAAGGATTCTTCCGGTGAGAATCCGGCATCGATTGCTACCTGGTACTGGTCGATCGCAGAGATATCATCGATCTGTTCCAGAGGCATCAGGCACATGTTTTCCATTCCGATTTCCTGTCCCTGATAAATAAATGGAAGACCTCTCAGCATGAAATACATGGTAGCCAGCATTTTTTTGCTTGTCGGGCAGCAGTCTCCTTCTGGAATGTAGTAGCTGACACCACGTGGTTCATCGTGGTTTTCGATAATATTGGACAGGAATCCGATATCGCCCACACGTTTCTGTGAATGGAAGCAGCATTTTTTGTAATCATCCGGTGTGATGCGTTTGCAGTCGTACCAGCCCTTTGAGCTTTTTCCGAAAGAAGTTCCGGCAAAGTCAAACATAGAGGAGAAGTAGCCGTTGTCACCGATGAAATCAGGAATCTCTTCATCTTTTTCATTGAACACTTCCCCTACAGAGAAAGCATTGTGTGGTTTGAAGGTTTTGTCACGCATTTCTCCCAGAAATTCTCCGATGCCGGTTGCTTCTGCCAGCATGTTATCGATACAGCTTAATCCGTCTTCACGGTCAACCGGATAGTTTTTGTAAGGTAGTTTTTTCTTAATATTGATGATGGCATCGATACGGAATCCGCCAAGACCCTTGTCCAGCCACCAGTTGATGTTTTTGTATATTTCTTCTCTTACAGCAGGATTTTCCCAGTTCAGATCCGGCTGCTTTTTGTGAAATACATGGAGATAATACTTATCCTCGTGTCCCGGAAGCTTGTCCCACACCGGGCCGCCGAAATAAGACCGCCAGTTGTTGGGCAGCTTTCCGTCTTTGACATCTTCAATATAAAAATACTTACCGTAAGGCCCATCCGGGTCTTCGCAGGCTTTGCGAAACCATTCATGCTCGTCAGAACAGTGGTTGACAACCAGATCCATAACAATATACATATCTCTGGATTTTGCTTCTCTCAGAAGCTCCTCCATATCCTCCATCGTCCCGAAACGGGGATCAATATTCTGGTAATCAGAAATGTCGTAGCCCT
>JALFGN010000027.1 GCA_022777285.1 Blautia sp. | reverse complement strand
CAGTGCTGCTGCTCCTCCTGCAATCGCTGCATAAAGCAAAGCTCCTTTAAACACTCGCTGTGCATCCCGATAGCGTTTAAATGCGATTCGTTCCGACATAATCTTCGATACTGCCTGGGGAATACTGAAAGATGCGATCATCAGCAGAATAAAATACGCATTTTGCGCAAACTGAAAGCATGCAAAACTTTCTCTTCCAATCAACGTCGTCAGGGGGCTTTTATAAAGCATCCCGATAATTTTGGAAACCAATGCTGCTACCATAAGGAAAGAAGCATTTTTGACCAGGGTATTGTTGTCGTTTTTACTCATTTTTCTTTTGTTCCTTTATCTGTTTTCTATCTGCCAGTCAATGGGAGCAAGACCATGTGCCTCCAGATATGCATTCGTCTGACTGAAATGTCTGCATCCGAAAAATCCCCTGTATGCAGATAAAGGGCTTGGATGCGGCGCCTCAAGGATCAGATGCTTCGGGTTATGCAGCATACTTTTCTTCATCTGAGCCGGTCTTCCCCATAAAAGGAATACCATTGGCCGATCCTGCTCATCCAGAATCCGTATGGCAGCATCTGTAAATTCTTCCCATCCGATTCCTCTGTGCGAATTTGCCTGATGGGCCCGGACAGTCAGTACCGTATTCAAAAGCAGCACACCCTGTTTCGCCCACTTCTCCAGATATCCGTTATTGGGAAGGTAACAGCCACAGTCTTCATGAAGTTCCTGGTAGATATTTACGAGAGACGGAGGAATATCTACATCCGGTTTTACAGAAAAACAAAGTCCATGTGCCTGTCCGTCATTGTGATAAGGATCCTGCCCAAGAATCACAACCTTCACCTGATCCAGCGGTGTAAAATGAAACGCATTAAAAATATCATCCGGTGCAGGAAATATTTTTCTGCTCTGATATTCCTCTCCTACTGTCTTGAACAGCTTCCTGTAATATTCTTTTCCAAATTCCGGTTTTAAGGCTTCCAGCCATTGACCCTGTAACGGCGGCATATCGATTCCTCCTCTGTTTCTTTTTTCCTAACTAGTTTATCAGAATCTCTGACCAAAAGCAATCTCCAGTTCAAACCAGAATTCCACACCATTTTCGTAATTCATGACACCAAACTTCTGATTCATACCTTCCATAATCGCTTTTACAATCGAAAGACCGATTCCGCTTCCTCCATATTCCCGTGTCCTTGCCTTGTCTACTTTATAAAATTTCACCCAGATCTTATCCAGTTCTTCTTCCGGTATGGGTTTTCCTGTGTTGAACACCGATACCCGCACATGCGTTTCAAGCGTTGTGATCTTAACCTCGATCTTTTTCTCCCCTTCCACATGATTCAGTGCATTGGACACATAATTCGTAGCAACCTCTTCTACCTTGAACTCATCGCCCCATACATAAATCGGCGTTTCCTGATAAAAAACAATTTCCGCTTCTTTCTGTTCTGCCAGAATTGCAGCGGCATTTACTACTCCCCGGATCAGTTCCGTCAGATTAAACCGCTCCATGGATACCTGGTCATTTCCAAACTCCAGTTGATTCAAAGTCAACAGTTTTTTGACCATATGATTCATCTTTCCTGCTTCGTCCATAATGACGTCACAGTAAAAGTTTCTGCTTTCCGCCTCATCGTTAATACATTCCTTCAGTCCCTCTGCATATCCCTGTATCAATGCAATCGGCGTTTTCAGCTCATGGGATACATTGGAGAGAAATTCTTTTCGCATATCATCAATTTGTTCTTTTCGTTCAATGTCCTTTTGCAGTTCATTGTTCACTGTCTTTAATTCGGATATGGTATGTTCCAGTTCCTCGGACATTTTATTAAAATTCTGTCCCAGAATCCCGATTTCATCTTCTCCTCCGCTCTCATATCTGGCATCAAAATCCAGTTCGCACATTCTTTTTGAGATATTGGTCAGTTCTTCCACCGGCCGGGTAATCCGCTTACTCAGATACCAGATGGCCAGAATACTGATCAGTACCACTACCACGCCTGTATACAGATAAAACATATTGGAAATTTCCATACTGTCCTTAATTCCTGCCATCGGCAGACGAATAAGAAATACATCCTGATTGTCAAGAATCCCCCACATATCCAGATAATCCAGTTCCATGTCCCGTTTGATTTCCAGTGTATAGGTTTCTTCCCTTTCCAGGATACTGGTCTTCATGGATTCGATTCCTGTAATGTACCCAAAAAGACTGGCATATAACCGGTTTGGATTCCGGCTGTCATAATACAAAATTTCGGAATGATAGGTATCCATGATCAGCCAGGATATATTTTTCTCAATACACAGACTCTTCAGATCCTGCAGCTTTTTGTCTGTAAGCTTTTCATAATGATTCAGTTCTTCATAAACGACCTTGATGGAATCAATTTTTTTCGTCACATAATACTTTTCCAGAAGAAAATGGTTTGCCAGCATGATCATAGAAAATGCAATAACCGTAATTCCAACAAACGTGACAATCAGCCGGGCTTTGATTGATTTCTTTACTCCTAAACTTCGAACTTGTATCCCATGCCCCATATTGTCTTAATGTACTCTCCCTTCTTGCCCATTTTACTTCTCAATTTCTTTACATGCGTATCAATGGTCCGCGCATCTCCGAAATAATCATAATTCCAGACAGAATTCAGTATTTTTTCTCTTGAAAGAGCAATTCCCTGATTCTCGAGAAAATATGTGAGCAATTCAAATTCTTTATAACTGAGTTCCATTGGTTCTCCATCAATGGTGGCAATATGTGCCGCCTTGTTCACTTCAATTCCTCCTGCTGCCAACACATCTGCCGTCCCTGCATTTGTTCTTCTCAGAATCGCTTCCACACGGGCCACTAAAATCTTTGGGCTGAAGGGTTTCGAGATATATTCATCCACTCCCAGTTCGAACCCGAGAAGCTCGTCTCTTTCGTCACCCCTGGCAGTCAGCATGATAATGGGAACTTTGGACTGTTTCCGGATTTCTCTGCATACTTCCCAGCCATCCAGTCTTGGCATCATAACATCCAGAATCAGTAGATCAATCTCTTTTGTCTCATAAAAAATATCAAGCGCCTCCTCACCGTCTCCTGCTTCCAGGACTTCAAAATCCTGTTTCACAAGGAAATCCCGCACGAGCTTACGCATTCTGCTCTCATCATCTACAACTAAAATCGTTCCTTTCTTCATTGCTCATCCTTCTTTCTGCTTTGTTTTATATAAAAAGTATAACAAAAATCTATGACAAATCTGTGAACGCATATGCCTTTGCACTACAAATAAAAAAAGTGCCTGTAAATAAGGCACTTTTTCATGGACCTGGCGGGAATCGAACCCGCGTCCGAAAGTCTATCCCTTGAGGCATCTCCCATCACAGTCATTCTTTTAAAATTTCCCTCCTGCAGCCGCCAAATGACAGGCTGATGCAATTGGTAGCTTCATAAAATCTTTTACTTTCTCAAAGCTTTGAAAGCAAAGTGCCCTGCAAAGTCGATGCCGGATTCTTAAGCAGCAGGTGACTTAAGGCCGACAAGCTGCAACTTAGGCAGCTAACGCTACACGATTATTGTTTGCGTTTATATTTAGTTTCCAGGTTGGTACGCAGCCCCGGAGTCTGCGGATGGCTTCCCCAACTTCAAAACCCCCGTCGAAACCAGTACAAGCCCGTTACTGGACTTTCTATACAATACCGCGTTTTTTTTCATTTGTCAAGGCTGATTTCTTCCACAATTTTTTCAATACACCCATCTTCAAATGGAGAGCGCAGTCCTGCCTGTTCCAGAAGCTTTTCAAAATAATCCGATGCAGACAGACGGCAAAGCTTCAGATAACTGTTCCATGCTTCTTTATAATCCTGATCCATTTTGTTTTTGTATTCAAATGCACAGAGCTGCGCAATGACATAGTCAATATAGTACAAAGGAAAGCTATAGATATGATGCTGTCTCTGCCAGTATCCTCCCTTTGCATAAAATTCCAGATCCCCGTAATCCATATGCGGTTTGTATTCTTGTTCCAGTTCTTTCCATACTTCTTTTCTCTGTGCCGGTGTCAGCTCCGGTTCATCGTACATCCTGTGCTGGAATTCATCCACCATACATCCATATGGGATAAACATGGCTGCATCTTCCAGATGCATCTTTTTGTAATCTTCTGCATCTTTTCCTTCGAAGAAAAGTCCATACCAGGGTTCTGTAAAGAATTCCATGGACATGGAGTGTACCTCTGCTGTCTCCATTCCGATATCTGCATGCTCCCGAATCGGATCCGATGCAGACAGATATCCCTGAAAAGCATGGCCGCATTCATGCGTGATCACATCCACATCTCCGCTTGTCCCATTAAAATTTGCAAAGATAAAGGGTGCATGGTAATCCGGGATATAGGTCATATAACCGCCCACTGCTTTTGTTTTTCTTCCGAATACATCCAGCAGCTGATTTTCCATCATGAAATCAAAGAATTCTTTTGTCTCTTTGGAAAGCTCGGAATACATCCGTCTGCCCTGTTCCAGAATTTCTTCCGGTGTTCCTTTTGGCTGGGGATTTCCTTCTTTTCCATAGACCAGCTCATCCGCATAATACATATGATCCACACCCAGACGGTTTCTTCTGTTTTCATACAATTGTTCCGAAAAAGGAACCCAGTATTTCTTGACCTGTCTGCGAAGATTTTCCACCTGTTCCCGACCATAGCTGTTTCGCTGCATACGCAGATATCCCAGTTCTGTATAACTGTCAAATCCAAGAATTCTGGCCTGTTCGGTTCGATTTTTTACCAGACGGTCATACAGAGAATCCAGCTGTTCCTCAATTTTCAGGAAAAATGCATTCTGTTTTTCACAGGCGCGTTTTCTCACTTTGGGGTCTTTGCTTTTCAAATATGGTCCAAGAAGGGAAAGATTTAAGATTTCTCCATCCCATTCAATTTCTGCACTTGCCAGAAGCTTTTCATATTCTGTCGTAAGGGCATTTTCCTCCTGCATAAGAGGAACCACCTGTTCATTGACAGACGCAAAAGCAAGCTCCATATTTTTAAAAGCAACAGATCCGATTTTTTTCTCCAGTGTTTCCCGGTAAGGCGAATGATACAGAAGTTTCTGATACGCAATCAGCAGATTGCTGTATTCCGGTACCTGTTCATCGTAATAGGATTTCTCCTGTTCATAAAAAGCATCTGCTGTATCCAGACTGTGACGAATGGAGGCAAGGGTGATCTGTGTAGATACCCGATCCGTCAATGCATAATATTTTTGATGTACAGCAAACTGTTCCTCCCCGTCTGCCGCTTTCTGAAATTCCTCCATAAGATTTCTGACTTCCGCTTTTGCTTCGTCAAAGTCAATTCGTTTATAAGGCATATCACAAAATTTCATTTGTCTGCTCCTTTTCATAGATTAATACAGATTTTTCACTTTAAATTCTCTTTCTGCTTCTCTTCTCTGATCCTTCTTGGCAATGGTCTCCCGCTTATCGTATAATTTCTTACCTTTTGCAATTCCGATTTCCACTTTTACCAGGCTTCCTTTAAAATAAACTTTCAAAGGCACGAGGGTATAGCCCTTTTCGGCAATCTTTCCTGCGATTTTCCGGATCTCATACTGATGCAGCAGAAGTTTCCGGGTACGAAGCGGATCTTTATTAAAGATATTTCCTTTTTCATAAGGGCTTACATGCATCCCATAAACAAACACTTCCCCTTTGTCAATCTGGACAAAGGATTCTTTGATGCTGCACTTTCCCATACGCATGGATTTCACTTCGGTTCCGAAAAGTTCGATCCCTGCTTCATACGTATCCTCAATAAAATAATCGTGATACGCCTTTTTATTGTTTGCAATCAGACGAATCCCTGATTCTTTTCCCATTTTTCTATTCCTCTTTTCTTCCAATTACTACAGAAAAATCCACGGTCTTTGTCGTCACATCTGCCTGTTGCACACGAACCCGGACTTTCTGACCCATTCGATAGGTTTTTCCTCTTTCTTCTCCTGTTAAAGTATACTGCTCCCGGTTGTACACATAATAATCATCGATCAGAGTATTTACATGGACCAGGCCTTCCACGGTATTCGACAATTCCACATAGAATCCCCATTCCATGATTCCGGAAATAACACCTTCGAACTCTTCTCCTATATGCGCAGCCATAAATTCTGCTTTTTTCATTTTTATGGTTTCCCGTTCTACTTCCTCTGCTCTTCGTTCCAGCGTACTCGACTGTCTGGAAACCTCATCCAAAATTCCTTCATAATGGCGCTTCTTCTCCGGTGTCATTCTTCCTCTTAAAGTCTCTTTTATGATTCTGTGAATCTGCAGATCCGGATATCTTCGGATCGGTGAAGTAAAATGGCAGTAATATCTGGCAGCCAATCCAAAATGTCCAATACAGTCTGTGGTATATTTTGCCTGTTTCATCGAGCGCAGAAGCAGTCTGGAATAGAACGGTTCACATTCCAGTCCTTCAATCTGACGGATGATTGCCTGAATTTCTTTTGGCTGGACTTCTTCTTTTGCTTTTTTTACTTTGACGCCTCCGGCACGGATGATAGAAAAGGCAGCTTCAATTTTTTCCGGATCCGGATTTTCATGGGTACGATAAACAAAAGGAATTCCGCGGAAGTAATATTCCTCTGCAACCGTCTCATTTGCAAGGAGCATAAAATCTTCAATCAGTTCTGTTGCAGCATTATGCTCATACGGATAGATTGCCACAGGTTTCCCGTTCTCGTCAAGAATTACTTTACTTTCCGGGAAATCAAAATCAATGGCACCTCTTTTTCTTCTGTTTTTCCGCAGCAATAACGACAATTCATGCATCAGGAAAAACATCGGTACCAGATCGATATATTCTTGGGTCAGCGCTTTCTCTTCATGCATCAGAATCTGATTGACTACCGTATAACTCATTCTTCTGTCTACATGGATCACCGTTTCGCAGATTTTATGTCCGATCACATTTCCTCTGCTGTCAATATCCATGATACAGCTCAGAGCCAACCGGTCTTCCCCTGCATTCAGGGAACAGATTCCATTGGAAAGTTCTTTTGGAAGCATCGGGATCACACGATCTGCCAGATAGACACTGGTTCCTCTTTTTTTCGCTTCTCTGTCAAGGGCACTGTTATATTGTACATAATTGGTTACATCTGCGATATGCACACCCAGACGATAGAATTCCCCCTCTTTTGTAAGAGAGACCGCATCATCCAGATCCTTCGCATCTTCTCCGTCTATCGTGACCATCGTCCAGTCCCTCAGATCCATCCTTCCGAAGAAATCCCCTTCATTCAGTACCGTCTTCACACGTTCTGCCTGTTTTGTCACTTTCTCCGGAAATTCCATAGGCAGATCATAGCTTCTGGCTACAGACAGTACGTCTACCCCTTTCTCTCCTGTATGGCCCAGGATTTCCACAATCCGGCCCTCCGGATTTCTGTTTTTGCTTCCATAACTGCGAATCTGTGCAACAATTTTATCTCCGGTCACTGCACCTTTGGTATGTTCCAATGGAATAAAGATGTCTTTTGCAATTTTCCGGTTATCCGGAACCAGGAATCCAAAACTGTCACTTTTTTCAAAGGTTCCCACTACCGTTTCCATCCCATGTTCCAGTACTTTAATTACAGCCCCTTCTCTTCTGTGCTCGCTGCTTCCCTCTCTCAGAATCTGTACCTGCACCGTATCCATATGAAAAGCATTCCCTGTATTTTCTTCGGATACAAAGATATCTTCCTCTTCCTCATTTTCCGGTCTTACAAAACCAAAGCCTTTTGCATTTCCAATGAAGGTTCCCGTCAGATTGTTCTGCTTTCTTTCTTTTCGATTTTTCTCTTTGCTGTTCTTCTCTTTGCTCCTATTCTCTTTTCCCCGAACAGCTTCATAACGTCCTCTTTTATTGATGCTGATTTTTCCTTCTTTCAGCAATTCATCCAGAACCTTATGCAGGTCTTCCCTTTTTCCTGCCGGAATCTCAAGGAGCACTGCCAGTTCTTTTGCCCGCATGGGAACGTATTCTTTACAGCACAGAATATCATAAATCAGTTTTTTTCTTTTCTTTTTGCTATTATTTTTCTTCAATTCCTTTCTCCTCGCTTCATTCAAGTCAAATGTTCCTGTCGATATCAAAAAATGACACTCCTGCATGACTGCAAGAGTGCCATTTCTAAAAGTTCAAATTCAGTACCAGTGCCAGTACAAAAAACAAAACTGCCATAACTTTTGTTACTTTTACAAGAGTTCCTTCCATGGAACGGCCTTTGTTCTTTCCCCAATAGGTGTCTGCCATACCGGCAATTGTTCCAAGTCCCTGAGATTTTCCTTCCTGCATAAGAATAATCACAGTCAAACCTATACAATCAATAACGAAAAGAATCGTCAAAACTATTCTTAAAATCTCCATGCTTACACCTCCTAATCGTCAAACACTTTCAGTTTAGCACAGTGTCATGGAGATTTCAACAGTTTTTTACCGTTCAAAAGGATTTTCATAGCATGCACTTTGATCCAGGCAATCTTCTATTCGCAGCAGTCGGTTATATTTGGCTGTTCGTTCTCCTCTGCATGGAGCACCTGTTTTTATCTGTCCTGCACCAGCGGCCACTGCAAGATCTGCAATGAACGTATCTTCGCTTTCTCCGGAGCGATGCGAAATCACTGCCCGGTATCCTGCCTTATGCGCCATCTCCACTGCATCCATGGCTTCCGTCAGGGTTCCGATCTGGTTCACCTTGATCAGTATGGCATTTGCCGCTTTTAATTTTATTCCGCATTTCAGTCGTTTTACATTTGTAACAAACAAATCATCTCCTACCAGCTGAATGGATTCTCCCAGTTCATCCGTGAGAAGCTGCCATCCATCCCAGTCATCTTCATACAGACCATCTTCAATGGATACAATGGGAAATTCCTCAGTCAGTTCCCGGTAATAAGCCACCATCTCTTCTGCATTTCTGTATACTTCTGTTTGCTTCATCTGGGATTCACCTGGAAAATAATAGGCTTTTCTTTCTTCATCAAACAATTCACTGGCTGCTGCATCCATGGCATAGCACACATCTCTTCCCGGTTTGTAACCGCTTTTTTCCAGTGCCTGATTCAAAAGAAGGAACACCTCTCTTGCCTCTGCAAGATCCGGTGCAAAACCGCCCTCATCTCCCACTCCGGTAGAAAGCTTTCTGTCTTTCAATATCTTTTTCAGAGACTGATAGATTTCTGCACACATACGCAGACCCTCCCGAAAATTCTCTGCGCCTACCGGCATAATCATAAATTCCTGAAAATCTACCGTATTGTCTGCGTGTTTTCCTCCATTGAGAATATTCATCATAGGAACCGGCATCCGTTTTGCGTGAATGCCTCCCATATACTGATACAAAGGAAGATGCAAGGCTTTTGCTGCTGCTTTTGCCACAGCCATAGAAACCCCGAGCACCGCATTCGCTCCAATGTGCTCTTTGTTTGCAGTGCCGTCTGCTTCCAGTAAAAGACTGTCAATCAGGCACTGATCCAGTGCATTTTCTCCCAGGACTGCTTCCGCCAGCTTCACATTCACATTGTTTACCGCCTTCTCCACGCCAAGTCCCAGATATCTTTTTTCTCCATCCCGCAGTTCCACTGCTTCAAATTTTCCGGTAGATGCACCGGAAGGTACAATTGCCCTGCCGGTAATCCCGTCTTTTCCCATGATTCCTTCTCCCACTGTCACTTCGACCTCTACTGTGGGATTTCCTCTGGAGTCCAAAACTTCTCTTGCATATACTTTACGTATTGGCAAATAACGATACATGCGAGCACCTCCTGCAATTGATACACGGATAGTATTCTCTGTCCAGGCTCAAATTATGTAAACATTCGATCAGGACAGCTTATTCTGATTGGAAAGTACATTCCACACTTCTGTAGGAGAAGTCACGTCATCTGCAGTCAGATCCGTTGTCTGAATAGCAAACGCCTGAATATCAATAACAGTCTCTGCCTCTTCCAATGGTGTCGTATCTGTTAAGGTCTGCCCCTCAATGACATTCAGGAACGTCACACTGCTGAACAATTCTGGAGTAACTTTATTCTTTGCCAACGAGGTACAGGCACTTCTACTTCCATACACATAAAGATATTCTACTCCTACTATTTTTCCAGCTTCATTTGTAACATTTATTGAATCTCCTACTTGTGTCCATCCAGTATTTACCTCCCAGGAATACAATTCATGAACAGCCGCTTTGTTTTTCGTACCGTCTGCATTTGCTGTCACCAGCTCTGCTGCAGGTACTTTCACTTTCAGAAACACAAAGGCATCGTTGATTCCTGTATTGGTCACAGTGGGATCCTTTACCAGCTCTTTTCCCGGGGTAATGTTCTGCTTATCGGATTCTGACAGTGCATCCCATTTGGGTTCTGTCAGAGTGATGTCTACTTTACCGATCGTGATGCGATTCGATGCCTGTTCTTTGTCTGTGAAATAGGCCAGTGTGCTTCCTGTTGCCAGAAGAAGTGCCATTGCTCCAAGGATTCCTGCTGTTAATTTTCTGTTTTTTCTCATCTTTTTATTCTCACTTTCTTATACTATGATTAAAATTTTTATTTTCATTTTTATCTTTTTTCAACACAAGCAGAATCAGACTGCCTGTCAGAAGAGACCATACGATTTGTCTGCTGTTTCCCATAAACAACCATCCTATGTACGGAAGAGAAAAAAGTGCTTTTCCTCTGATCTGACTGTATGTGGTCACACCTGCATCTTCATGCTCATTTCCATCTCCTTTCGTAATGATTCCATCCTCTGTAAATCCGGCAATTCTGTGCAGTACCATTTTTCCGTCACTTCGTTGAAATGCCAGTATGTCTCCTGTCTGCAATGCTTCTTTCCCGGTGTCAAAATCCACCCAGCAGATACTGCCTGTCTTTATGGTCGGTTCCATAGAACCACTGACAACCGCCACCGGACGGATGCCCGCCCAGTAACCGATCAGCTGAAGTACCACAAGACCAAGAAACACTCCAAACAGAATCCTGCCTGTTTTATAACAAAATTCTGAAATATGCGTTTTCACTTTCTTCTCCCTCTCGGATCCACTGCAAGAATCAAAAGGAACAGGCCTTCGGATAAACCGGCCAACCCGGCAAAGAGCCAGAACCGGTTCCTGTCTCCTGTTTTCGGCGAATGGACCACTGTCTTTTCTCCTTCCCAGTCCTCTGTTCCGATTGCTTCCACCGTCACAACCACATCAATCCTGTTTTCTGTATAATATTTTTCAATTGCTCCTTCTGTATCATATCGGGTATCCCAGGTTTCCGGTATGGTAAATCCGGTAAAAAGATCCACACTTTCTCCTTTTTGCAGTTTCTTTCTATAATAATAGTAACCATCTGCTTCCTTCTCCCATTCTTTGGGCATACCTTTCAGCAGTTTCTCTGTGACAGGGATTTCCACATCCTTTTCCATTGTCATTTCTATTTTTGCCCGAATCTCACAGGTGGATTCCAGATTGGTGACGCGGGGAATTTTTATAATTTCCTGGCCGGGAAGGGTATGCTCCGGATTTTTCCAGGGAATTTCCTTTCCCTTTTCATCCACGGTATATTCCTTGAGCTCAATATCCACCTTTCCCTCCGCCTTCTGAAGGGTTTTCTTTTTCGTTTTCCCATCTGCGCCATAAATTCTTCTGTTTTCGTTTTTTGCAGCCAGAACGGTTTCTTCTTTTTTATTTCGTTCAAAATACTCCCAGGCCTTTTTCCATTCTTTCTCCTGAAACTCCCCTTGCTGATAAGATTCCGCATATACATAAATGGAAAACTCCTCTTTCAGCAGTTCTTCCGGTATGTCTTCTTTCACTGTAATCTTTTGCAGAAGTTTGGACGTACACGCTCCCGCTTTCACAGCATGCACATAATAATAATATCCATCCGGTTCCAGGCACCAGTTCGCTGTATCCAAATCCAGAATCAGATGGGACAAAAGGTCTTCCCGGTCAAATATCAGTCTGCAGCGAATAAAACAGGAAGATTTCCCAAGATTTCTGATTTCTACTTTTTTTGTAAAGACATCCCCCGGGTTCAGAGATTTCGGTGGATCAAACTCTTCCAGAATTTCAATCTTGCTGTCACCCGGTGTGATTTTATTGACTGTCTGCTCCCTGTCACTCAGATAAGCATAAGCACGCATCATCCCTCCCGTCAGCAGCAAGCCCAGAAGGAGCAGAAGGCAGATTCCTTTGCCTTTCATTGTCATACACCTTCTTTCCCCGGAATTTGATTTTCACACAGAGCAGTATCCGACCAGTCGCCCCATTCTTCTTTCCTGTTTACAAAAACGGCACTTGCTTTTTCATGTTGTATAAGATCAAATTCTACAGAATAGTTCTTTTTGACGCCTCCCGTTATTTCTATAATGTCTGTCAATGAATAGCGCATGACCTTCATCTCTTCTGCCTGATAAATTCCCGGATATAAATCTTCAAATACTGCTTTATTTCTTACTGTTCCGTCTGCGTTGGCTGCAGTTTCCACATATTCCAAAGGAAAGCTGATAATTCTATGGTAAACCCGATAATTCCCTTCAATATCTTTTCCTTTTACTTCAAAAAGAAACATGGGAACGCCATTTGCAAAATTAATGTCCCGGGCATCAATCTCTTTTGTCAGTTCCAGCGTAACTTTTTTGGGTTTATTTTCTGCCTGCACTTCCAATACCTTTCCCATCTGTTCGGCTTCCATAAGGAAGGGAATGGACTTCTCTGTTTTTTCATAGCCTTCCGGTGGCTTTGTTTCCAGGAAAAAATAGGAATCACAAACCAGATTTTCTATCCGAATACATCCATTTTCATCGCTGGTATAACTTCCGATCCGCTCATTTTTTCCGTTATACAGTTCAAAAACCGCACCTGCAAGTCCATTATGGGAATATGCCGATAACTTTCTCAGCAGCACGGTTCCTTTTTGGGGTGGTTCCTGGGAAGAAAGAAAACTTCTATACTGAGTCTGTTCTGTATCGATATTTTCAAACACGACTGTATAGGTCTTAGGATCTATTTCGTATCCCATTGGTGCCTCCACTTCTTTGACTGTATAAGTACCTGGCCCAATGCCTGCACTGACTGCTTTTCCATTTCTGTCTGTTTTCATTTTATCTACTACCATTCCTTCTGCATTTCTCACTTCATATACTGCCCCCTCAAAAGAACAGGCTCCCTGGGGCTCTGCTTTCCCTGTTTCCTGATCTTCTTTCTGTAATTCAATAAAACAATGGATCGTTTTCTTTGGAACCAGAGCCGTGACAGCAGCGCTATGCTCACCTGTTCCGCCGCCTCCTTCTAACAAGGTCACTCTTTGATACTGATCCGGATTCTCATCTGCCCGATACGTCCACCCTGCCAGACAAAGGGAATGCGTACCGCCTACGGTTGCAGTCACCGTTGCTCCCGTCACTTGCAGTTTCAGATATTCTTTCTTCGGAATCCAGATCCGGAAATCGGATGCATCTCCCGAATCTTTCCAGATAATCACTGCCCCATGATCTGCTGCTGCCCATTTTTCCTGTATGTATTCACTGCAGAAAACCTGACCGTCACTGAGCTGCTGGGAAATCCATTTGGTTGTATAACCTTCCTCCCCCTGGTAAGCTTCTGCTTTCCATTCCACACTGGAATCCGACAAGGTATAGGAAAAATCTTTCCACCCTTCCTCAAAAGGAAGCAAATTGGAAGCATTGGCAGCATCTTCTGTCATTTTCTTGATCACTGCGCCAAAAGTCTCCTTCTTGCTTCCACTGAGATGGTCATGTAAGGTCTCAAAGGAATATTCCTGATTTACAATATGAATGGCATACTGAGTCGCCATATAATCATATTTCCATCCATATCCGGTCCGATAAGCAGGCCGTACACTTTCCATGCCCAGATACCGGCAGCCCCAATACATGAGATAGGCGATATCAGCCGGTACTTTTCCTCCTCCGGTCCAGCTGATCGTTCCCAGCGGTCCGTCTTTTCCGTACTGGATGCAATAAACGACGCGTTGTTTTCCTTTCATATCGGGATTTTCTTTATCGGTTGCATTGACATATTTGATAGAACTGTTCAAGGGATCATCAAGACTGATCAGAGATGGATCAAAGACAGCAAGGGATTCGTTCCACTTGACTTCAATCTGACTGGTAACTGCACTTCGTAACCGGCTGTTTTCCTCTTTCGTATAGATACCCGGAAGCATCTGTTCACCACCGGGATCCTCTTCCTGCTGGTCTTCTGTGTGCACTTCTTCCACCGCAGATGCCCATACATCCAAAGAAAGGATGCCGGCTGAAAGAACAAGCAACAAGCTGCATACAAGGATTCTTTTTCCCCATTTTCGGTACCACATAAGATACTCCTTTCCGCAGAAAGACAGAGAAGCAGCCCATGATAGAGACATCTGCATGCTCCTGTATCTTTCCATGCATGATTCAATTGTATTAGTTGGATAATTCGACCGAATGGTCTTTTCTGAAATACGAATCAAAAATAAGAAATAGATTCGTATCTGAAATGTAAAGAAATCATAACACAGTGGTATAAAAAAGACAACCCTGTAATTTTTCACAAAATAGTCCGGAATGGAAAGCGGTCCTTTTAGTAACTGTTTAGAGCCACACCTCCAAAATGCCTCGCATTTTGTCGATATGGCTCTGAACCGTTCAATATCTTTTTTTATTATTTTTTGATCAACAGAGATTTACCAGTCATTTCTGCCGGCTGTTCCATTCCCATTAATTCAATTAAAGTAGGAGCGATATCTGCCAGACATCCGCCCTCTCTCAGTCCATAAGAAGGATCTGCATTTACCAGAATAAATGGAACCGGATTGGTTGTATGAGCAGTGAAGACTTCACCGGTTTCATAGTCTTTCAGCTGTTCTGCATTTCCGTGGTCTGCACAGATAAACATCTGTCCGCCTACTTCTTTCACAGCATCGACTGCTTTTCCTACACATTCATCAACTGCTTCTACCGCTTTGATTGCAGCAGCTTCCACACCGGTATGGCCTACCATATCCGGATTTGCAAAGTTGATGATGATCACATCATATTTTCCGGAACGAATGGCTTCTGTCAGTTTATCACATACTTCGTAAGCACTCATTTCCGGTTTCAGATCGTAAGTTGCAACCTTTGGAGATTTTACAAGAATTCTGTCTTCTCCTTCATTTGGTTCTTCCACACCACCGTTAAAGAAGAAAGTAACGTGTGCATATTTTTCTGTTTCTGCAATACGTGCCTGTTTCATTCCATTTGCTGCCAGAAATTCACCAAATGTATTGTGAATGGATACTTTATGGAAAGCAACCTCTTTATTTGGAATCGTCGGATCATATTCTGTAAAGCATACATAAGTCAGATCCAGTCTTTTTGCTCTTTCAAATCCTGTGAATTCATCATCGCAGAATGCTCTTGTGATTTCACGTGCACGATCCGGACGGAAGTTGAAGAAGATAACGGAATCTTTATCCTGAATCAGACCGACCGGTTTTCCTTCTTTTACGATTACCGTCGGTTCTACGAACTCATCTGTTTTGTCTGCTGCATAAGAATCTTTGACTGCGCATACTGCACATTCTGCCTGAATGCCTTCGCCTTCTGTCATGGCTTTGTAAGCTCTCTCTACACGATCCCAGCGATTATCGCGGTCCATTGCATAGTAACGACCCATAACCGATGCTACCTGTCCTACACCGATTTCTTTCATTTTATCATTTAATTCTTTGATATATTCTTTTCCACCGGTGGTTGGTGTATCACGTCCATCCAGGAAACAATGAACGAAGACTTTATCCAGTCCTTCTCTTTTTGCCAGTTCCAGAATACCATATACATGCGTATTGTGGCTGTGAACACCACCGTCAGATAAAAGTCCGAACAGATGCAGTGCGGAATTATTTTCTTTTGCATTTTTTACTGCTTTTAACAGTGCCTCATTCTTAAAGAAATCTCCATCCTGAATTTCTTTTGTAATTCTTGTCAGTTCCTGATATACAATGCGTCCGGCACCCATATTCAGATGTCCTACTTCCGAATTTCCCATCTGGCCTTCCGGCAGACCTACTGCCATACCGCTGGCATTTCCCTCTACAAAAGGACACTGAGATTTCAGCTGATCCATAATCGGAGTTTTTGCCTCGCATACTGCATTTGCTTCACAATTGTTATTCAGTCCATATCCATCAAGAATCATTAATACGGTTGGTTTCTTACTCATAGTTTCTCCTTTCTAAAAACAAAGAGTTCCGCTTGCGGAACTCTCACGCTGCGGCCCGTGAAAGAATTTTTGTTATATGCCAAAAATATTCTAACACGAAACCGGAAATCGGTAAATCTATTTTTTTACTTTTTTTGTCTATCTTCTTAAGAAAGTACTTTGGAAAGAAATTCTTTTGCTCTTGGATTTTTCGGATTCCCAAAAAATTCTTCCGGTGTACCGCTTTCCAGAATCACTCCTTCATCCATAAACAGAATTCTGTTTGCCACTTCTTTTGCAAATCCCATTTCATGGGTTACAATAATCATGGTCATGCCTTCTTTTGCCAGAGCCTTCATCAGATCCAGTACTTCGCCTACCATCTCCGGATCCAGCGCACTGGTCGGTTCATCAAAAAGAATCACATCCGGATTCATAGCCAGCGCACGCACAATGGCAACCCTCTGCTTCTGACCACCGGATAAAGTCGATGGATATACATCTGCTTTTTCTTCCAGACCGATTCTTTTCAGAAGCGTCATTGCCTGTTCTTTGGCTTCTCTCTGAATTTCTGCTTTTGTTGTGGTAATCGGAATCAGTTCCTGCTTTTCTTTTGCAAAGAGATTTTTCATTTTTGTCAAAGCATTTTTTCTCTTTGCTGTACGCAGCTCCTGATTTTTTACATAAACCGGCGCAAGCATAATGTTCTGAATAACTGTTTTATTATTAAACAGATTAAAATGCTGGAATACCATTCCCATATGACGACGGTGTATATTGATATCTACATGCATATCTGCAATATCGACTCCATTGAAGATAATGCTTCCGCCCGTCGGGTCTTCCATACAATTCAGACATCTGAGAAATGTACTTTTACCGGAACCGGAAGGACCGAGTACAACCACAATATCTCCTTTGTGAATGGTCACATTAATTCCTTTGAGAACTTCTGTATCATCAAAACTTTTTTTCAGATTAATTACGTCTATCACTCTTCTTCAGGCTCCTTTCCATTAATTTTACCAGCAGAGAAATTACCAGTACCAGGAGAATGTAAATCATTGCCATAACAAGGTAAGGAACCATGAACTCGTAGCTGTTGCTTCCGATATAGCTGAATGCCACATACAAATCTGCAGCACCTACAAAACTTACAACCGAAGTTTCCTTAATCAATGTTATAAACTCATTTCCAAGGGTAGGCAGAATATTTTTCACTGCCTGAGGAATGACAATCTTACACATGCTGACACCAAATCCAAGTCCTACTGCACGGCCGGCCTCCAGCTGTCCGGAATCTACCGACTGAATACCGCTTCGCATGATCTCAGAGATATAAGCACCACTGTTCAGTCCGAAAACTGCCATAGCCACCTGTACCCCTGTCATATGTACACCAAGCAGAGGCAGAAGCACATAATAAAAGACCAGAAGCTGTACAACCATAGGTGTTCCTCTGAATAATGCAACATAAAAGCTGCAGATACTGTTCAAAACTCTTGGAAGCCGTTTATACTTTGGAAAAACACGAACGGTAGCGATCAAGGTACCGATCATAATACCGATGATCAGACCACTGATGGCGATCAAAAGTGTGTTCTGAAGTCCCTGGATGACCTTTACGTAACCGTTCTGTTCCAGAAAAATTTCAATAAATTTGTCAATTTTCTGTTCGAAATTACCCATATTCTCACCTTTATCAAAGAAAAAAGCGGACCTTTTTGTGCCCGCTTTTTTAGTTTAATTGTTACTGCATTGCATTAATGGATTCTGTAATACATTTTGCCGGAGCAGCATCAATGATTACGTACTGAATATTTCCGTTGATCAGATCCTGTACTGCCAGTGAACCATTCTTATATGGTACACATTCTGCAGGCAGTCCTGCAAATCCCCAGTCTTCGCTTCCTTCTACATAATACTGTCCGGTTGTACCTGCCTGTACACCGATTTTATCCGTTGCTTTCAGACCATTCAGAATCTCTTCCACTGCTGCTGCATCTTTACATGTATCAAATGCTGTATCCCCTGCCTTTACGATCAGACGCTGGGAAGCCTGATAATATGGCTCAGAGAAAGTTACATACTCTTTTCTTTCTTCATTGACTGTCAGACCTGCCATAGCAATGTCACATTTCTGCTGCCCTACAGACAGACATACGGCATCAAAATCCATATTCTGGATAACCAGATCCTGGCCCAGTTCATCAGCAAGCATTGCTGCAATTTCCATATCAATTCCGTAATAATCTTCTCCCTTTGTATATTCAAAAGGTTCAAATGCTGCATTCGTTGCTACGATCAGCTGATCTTTGGAAGTATCCAGCTGTGCAGATTTTACAGCAGTCGGCTCTCCGTCTGCAAAGTATTTATTACAGATTTCATCCAGTGTTCCGTCTTCTTTGATTTTTTTGACGAAAGCATTGACCTGCTCCTGAAGCTCCGGCTGATTCTTATCCACACCAAACGCATACTCTTCATTTGTCAGGTCTACATCAACGACTTTGACACCCTTACTTTCTGTGCTCTCTGTTGCTGTACCATCTCCGGTACTTTCCTGTTTGTTGTCACTGCCTCCGCATGCAGTCATGGATAATACCATTACGGAAGCAAGGACTGCTGCAAATAATTTTTTCTTCATTTTTTCTCTCCTTACTCATTTTTATTCATGGAAATTCTTAAATTGTGTATGAATATTCAGCTTTAAGCATTATATCAACTTTAGACTGAAAATTCAAGCGTCAAAATAATGGTAAGTCCTGCTTCGAGATCCGGCAAGTCTCCGGAACAGGAACGGAAAAAGACCGCTGCACAATCGTACAACAGCCTCTTTGCCAAAATCAGTATACCACAACCGGTGTATTGATGTCTATATTATTATAGATGGTTGCAACTGCTTCCAGTGGCGTATTGACACATCCATGGGAACCATTTGTCAGGTAAATGTCTCCTCCGAAGGCAGCTCTTTTTGTCAGATCATGGATTCCCACACCACCGTTAAATGGCATCCAGTAATTGACGGGTTCTTCATAATCGATGCTTCCGTCCTCTTTATAACCAGTCAGGGTAAATGGAGCTCGTTTATCTTTCAGTTTCCACACCCCTCCGGCCGGTGTTCCGTGACCGGTATTTGGATTTCCTGTAACAACGGGTGTATCTACCAGCAGAGAACCATTTTTGTAAAACCACATTCTCTGTTCTGTGATGGAAATTTCCACATAGGTTCCATTGATTTCATTTCCTTCATGGGTCTGTCCTTTGTAGAGCCAAGTGACTTCTACGGTGGTGTTCTGTCCTGCTTTCATGGCTGCAAGTAAGGATTCTGTGGTTTTATCCTGCCACAGTCTCCATCCATAATCTCCTTTTGTAAGGTTTACTGTATTTCCGCCTGTGGTCACAAAGGTTCTTGCTTTTCCTTCCGTATTATATTTCGCAGACAGATCGATCACATACTGTTTCACTGCTGCTTCATCGTAAGAACAAGTTCCATCCTGCTCGTTTTTTACGATCCATCCCTGTAATCTGGCTCTGTCCACTTTTTCCTGACCGGATCCAAAATCAAGAACAATTTCCATAGATGTCATCTGATTTAACTGTTCTGCTTCCTGAACCAGTTTGGAATCATCCCGGCGCACAGCCGGCTCTACATAGCAGGATGCATCTTCCAGAGAAATTTCTTTTTCCCGGTTATCGACTGCTTTTTTGATGGTCTCTTTTGTTTTTTCCAAATCCAGCGTATTGCCCTCTACTTCCGGCACGATTTCGTAAGAAGAACCATTGTCCTTCAGATAAGCATCTGCAGGTGCTGTCATATTTTCTTCTTTCATGCATGCCATATTGGCAATTGCCTGATCCAGGCTCTCCTCGTCATAGGAATTATCCAGATTTACGGAATAGTTTTTATCTTTTCCGATACTTGCCACCCAAAACCAGGGGTTCTGTTCTTCCATAATCTGATCAATCGAACCATCATCGTTATAAGAGACCTGAATATCAGCAGACTGAATCACATCCTGTGTACCGCCTCTTTCTTGGATGGTAAGTGAATAGGACTCTGCTTCCTGTTTTACCATAGATTTTATATATGCAACGCTTTTTTCACTGCAGTCTACTCCATTAATGATTGTTCCGCTGTAAAATCGATCCTGATAATAATAGCCCACTGCTCCGTATATTCCCACTGCTGACACTGCAAGAATGCCAAGAAGTCCGATCAGTACTATTTTTAAAACTTTCTTTTTCTTTTTTCCTTTTGGTTTTTCTGTTGCTTTTTTCTTCATGTTTTACCTCATTATGCCTCTTCCGTTTTCTCCCCCCATTCTACCGCAAAGTATGACAAATGAAAACCCTTTTCCCTTGCTCTCTTGAAATTTCAGAATTTTTTTATTACTATGTAATAGAATTTTATTTTTTGAAAGGAAATTAGCCTATGAAGCTGGAGTATCTGTATGAAAATTGTTCACTTTGTCCAAGAAATTGTCATGTTAACCGCTATCATGCTTCTGGTTTTTGTCATTCTTCTCATGAGATCCAGGCTGCCCGTGCAGCCCTTCATCACTGGGAGGAGCCTTGCATCAGCGGAACCAGAGGAAGCGGAACTGTCTTTTTCTCCGGTTGTACTTTGCGCTGTTGTTTCTGTCAGAATTATTCCATCAGCAGCGAAGGATTCGGAAAAAAACTGTCTGTAAAACGGCTGTCGGAAATTTTTCTCGAACTTCAGGATGCAGGGGCACACAACATTAATCTTGTAACTGCCACCCAATATATTCCGTCCATCCTCCAGGCTCTTGATGCGGTTTCTCCCCAGCTTCGTATCCCTGTTGTCTATAATTGCGGAGGCTATGAAAAGCCGGAAACGCTGGAACTTTTAAAGGGCTATGTAGATATTTATCTTCCGGATCTGAAATATTTCAGTTCTCAACTCTCCCGCAAGTATTCCCGGGCTGCTGATTATTTCCCGGTTGCTTCCAAAGCAATCTCCTGTATGATCCAACAGGTTGGACCGCCTGTTTTTGACGAAAACAAAATTTTGCAAAAAGGAGTGATCATCCGTCATATGGTGCTTCCCGGATGCCGGAAAGATTCTTCTTTGTTACTGCACTGGCTCAAGGACACGCTGCCGGAAGGCAGTTTTCTTTTGAGTCTGCTCAGTCAGTTCACACCTTTTTATAAAAGCAGTGAGTATCCTGAACTGAATCGTCGGATTACATCGTTTGAATATAACCGCGTATTGGAGGAAGCCATTTCTCTTGGATTGACCGATGGATTTATGCAGGAAAAAAGCAGTGCGAAAGAAGAATATACCCCTCCATTTAATCTGGAAGGCTTATAATTTCCTATATGAAAAAAATCCCGCAGAAAGCACATGCTATCTGCGGGATTTTGTCAGAATCTGATCTTATTTGTAGTTAACGATCTGTCCGAACTCTTCTTTTAAGGAAGCGCCGCCTACCAGACCACCGTCAATGTCTGCCTGTGCAAACAGTTCCGGAGCTGTTTTTGCGTTTACAGAACCGCCGTACTGAATACGGATTGCTGCTGCTGTAGCATCATCATAGATTTCAGCGATGCAAGCACGGATTCCTGCACAAACTTCCTGCGCCTGTTCTGTTGTAGCAGTTTTACCTGTACCGATTGCCCAGATTGGTTCGTAAGCGATGACTGCTTCTTTTGCCTGATCTGCTGTCACACCCATGAAACCGACTTTTACCTGCTGACGGATGAAATCCATAGTTACGCCCTGTTCTCTCTGTTCCAGAGTTTCACCACAACACATGATTGGAGTAATACCATGTTCAAAAGCTTTCAGCATTTTTTTGTTTACTGTTTCATTTGTTTCTGCAAAGTATTCTCTTCTTTCAGAGTGACCTAATACAACATATTTTACGCCTGCATCTGTCAGCATGTTTGGAGAAATTTCGCCTGTATAAGCACCTTTTTCTTCAAAGTACATATTTTCAGCACCAACCTGAATATTGGAATCTTTTGCAGCTTCCACTACAGGAATGATATCGATTGCAGGTACGCAGAATACTACGTCTACTTCATCATTTTTTACAAGTGGTTTTAAAGTTTCCACTAATTTTACTGCTTCGCTTGGAGTCATGTTCATTTTCCAGTTTCCAGCGACAATTTTCTTTCTTGCCATTTTGTTTATCCTCTTTTCCTTTTACCAGTCGAATTATTTATCGTTTGCTGCTGCTACACCAGGAAGTTCTTTTCCTTCCAGGAATTCCAGAGATGCACCGCCGCCTGTGGAAATATGAGTCATCTTGTCACCATATCCCAGAATGTTTACAGCTGCTGCAGAGTCACCGCCGCCGATAATTGTAGTTGCATCTGTTTCAGCCAGTGCTTTTGCAACTTCTTCTGTACCATGTGCAAAATTTGGCATTTCAAAGCATCCCATTGGTCCGTTCCATACAACTGTTTTTGCATCTTTTACAGCGTCAGCAAAGATTTTTTCTGTTTCCGGTCCGATATCCATACCTTCCCATCCATCCGGAATCTCGCCTTTTCTTACTACCTGAATATTACAGTCATTGGAGAATGCATCACCGATACGGTTATCAACAGGAAGAAGAAGTTTTACACCTTTTTCTTCTGCTTTTTTCATCATATCCAGTGCATACTGCAGATAATCATCTTCACACAGAGAATTGCCGATCTGTCCGCCCATTGCTTTTGAGAATGTATAAGACATACCACCGCCGATGATGAGTGTATCTACTTTATCAAGGAGATTGTTGATAACGGAAATTTTGCTGGAAACTTTTGCACCACCCAGAATTGCAACAAATGGTCTTTCCGGATTATTTACAGCGTTTCCAAGGAAATCAATTTCCTTCTGCATTAAGTAACCAACTACAGCTGTGTCAACAAACTGTGTTACACCAACATTCGAGCAGTGTGCTCTGTGAGCGGTTCCGAATGCATCATTTACAAAAACATCACACAAAGAAGCGAGATCTTTGCTGAATGCTTCCCCGTTCTTTGTTTCTTCTGCACGATAACGTGTGTTTTCCAGTAAGATCACATCTCCGTCATTCATCGCTTCAACAGCAGCTTTTGCATTTGGTCCTACAACTTCCGGATCAGCAGCAAATTTTACTTCCTGTCCCAGTAATTCTGTCAGACGTTTTGCAACGGGTGCCAGAGATAATTCCGGTTTTGGTTCTCCTTTTGGTTTACCAAGATGTGAGCAAAGAATAATTTTTCCGCCGTCTGCAATCAGTTTTTTGATTGTTGGCAGAGCAGCTACCAGACGGTTTTCGTCTGTAATCTTTCCATCCTGCAGAGGTACGTTAAAGTCACAGCGTACCAGCACTTTTTTTCCTTTTACGTTGATATCATCAACAGATTTTTTATTCAGCATTGGATGATGCCTCCTTTTATTTTTTCTTCGAAAAAGACAAAAGGGGTCCGGTCCATAATAGACCGGACCCCTGATGAGCCTTATTCTTCTTATAAATTATTCTGCTAATAATTTTCCGAAGTATTTAATTGTTCTTACCATCTGGCTTGTGTAAGAATTTTCGTTGTCATACCATGATACAACCTGAACCTGAGTTGTTCCGTTGTCCAGTGGCAGAACCATTGTCTGTGTTGCATCGAACAGAGAACCGAATTTCATACCTACGATATCGCTGGAAACGATTTCGTCTGTGTTGTATCCGAAAGATTCTGTAGCTGCATTTTTCATAGCTTCGTTGATCTGATCAACTGTTACTGTTCCTTCAACAACTGCTGTTAAGATAGTTGTAGAACCTGTTGGGGTTGGAACACGCTGAGCAGCACCGATTAATTTTCCGTTCAGTTCTGGAATAACCAGACCGATTGCTTTTGCAGCACCTGTGCTGTTTGGTACGATATTCACTGCTGCTGCACGGCTTCTTCTTAAATCACCTTTTCTCTGTGGTCCGTCCAGAGTCATCTGATCGCCTGTGTAAGCGTGGATTGTGCACATGATACCTGTTTTGATCGGAGCCAGGTCATTTAATGCTTTTTCCATTGGAGCCAGGCAGTTTGTTGTACAAGAAGCTGCAGAGATGATGTTATCATCTTTTGTCAGAGTTTCATGGTTTACATTGTAAACGATTGTAGGAAGGTCATTTCCTGCAGGAGCAGAAATAACAACTTTCTTAGCACCAGCCTGTAAATGAGCTTCTGCTTTTGCTTTGGATGTATAGAAACCTGTACATTCCAGAACTACGTCTACACCGATTTCTCCCCAAGGAAGTTCAGCTGCGTTAGCTTTTGCGTAGATTTTGATTTCTTTTCCGTCAACTGTGATGGAATCTTCACCAGCTGTTACTGTATCTGCTTTTTCATATCTTCCCTGTGTAGAGTCATATTTCAGTAAGTGAGCTAACATTGCCGGGGATGTTAAATCGTTGATTGCTACAACTTCAAATCCTTCTGCTCCAAACATCTGTCTGAATGCAAGACGTCCGATACGTCCAAAACCATTGATTGCTACTTTTACTGCCATGATATTCATTCCTCCTAAAAGTGTTTGATTAACGTGAAGTTTCTAAGATTGTTAAAGAAACATCAACCTATTTGATATTGTACCTAATTCTGCACAAAAATTCAAGCATAAATTAAATATTTATTGCAATTTTACATCTTTTTGTATCTTCGCTGTACATTTCGCCTTTTTTCTTATATAATGTTACAAAAAGCTCAAGATAAAAGGAGGAACTTACTATGTATGCAGACTTTCATCTCCACTCTTCCTTCTCCAGTGACAGCGATACTCCCATGGAGCAGATGATCCTGGAAGGCATCCGTCAGGGACTTCCTGCCATGTGTTTTACGGAACATATGGACTTTGATTTTCCTCCGGGAGATTTGGATTTTCTGGTAGATATGCCGGCCTATCAAAACACCTTTGATGCTCTTCGTCAGAAATATGAGAATCAGATTTCTTTATATTTTGGAATTGAACTGGGGCTTCAGCCGCATCTTACAGGAAAACTTCCGGAATTTTCCAGTCAGTATCCCTTTGACTTTGTAATCGGTTCCATCCATGTCGTAGACGGCTGCGATCCTTATGAACGGGTATTTTTCGAAAATCGCAGTGAAGAAGCATCCTATCGCCGTTATTTTACCTGTGTTCTGGAAAATCTCCGAAAATATTCCTGTTTTGATGTATGTGGACATCTTGATTATGTGGTACGCTACGGTCCCAACAGAAATACGTATTACACGTATGAAAAATACAGAGATATCATTGACGAGATTCTCCGCGTTCTGATTCAGAAAAATATCGGCCTAGAATGTAATACAGGCGGATTTAAATATGGACTGGGACATCCCAATCCAACGGAACAGATTCTGACCCGTTATCATGAAATGGGCGGTGAGATCGTCACCCTTGGTTCCGATGCCCATGCACCGCAGCATCTGGCCTACGATTTTAACCGGGCTGCCATGCTTTTGAAAGAATGCGGTTTTCAATACTATACGATTTTCAAAAACAGAAAGCCCAAATTTCTTCCTCTTTAACAGAAAAACCTTCTATAAAGAAAAGCCATTTGTTTTCCTTTCTAGAAGGTTCTTTTTTATCCGATAATGCTTCCGCCTCCGGCTACATATCCATTTTCATAAAAGACCACAGCCTGTCCTGGTGTAATGGCTCTCTGAGGTTCATCAAAAAGAACTTTGATCTGATCTTCACTCACCCGTGTAATGGTGCAGGGAGCGCCTTTGTGATTGTATCGGATTTTTGCAGTTACACGTCTGTCTTCCCGTAAATCTTCCATTGCCATAAAGTTAATGTGATCACAGATCAGTTCCCGTTTAAACAGGTCTTCATTCTCACCGATCACCACTTCATTGGTTTCCGGACGAATCTTTGTTACAAACACAGGATGTCCCATTGCCAGATTCAGTCCTTTTCTCTGTCCAATGGTATAATGCGTAATCCCCTTATGCCTGCCGATCACCGTACCATCTTCCAGTACATAATTTCCTTCCCGGATTTTTTTCTGTGTATTGGTCTCAATAAATCCCGCATAATCCTTATCCGGTACAAAACAGATTTCCTGACTGTCTTTTTTATGAGCAACCGGAAGACCGATTTTTTCTGCAATCTTCCGGATTTCCTCTTTTTCATAAGCCCCAACCGGCATCAGTGTGTGGGAAAGCTGATACTGGGTCAGATTATAAAGTGCATAGGTCTGATCTTTTCCTGTGGCTTCTGAGACTTCCAATGCATACCTTCCATTATCCAGATGCGCAATTTTCGCATAATGACCGGTAGCAATATAGTCCGCACCGATTTCCATACTTCTTTGAAGAAGAGATTCCCATTTTACATATCGGTTGCATGCAATACAAGGATTTGGCGTGCGTCCTTCCAGATATTCCTGTATAAAGTAGTCAATGACATTCTCTTTAAATTCTTTCTTAAAATTCATAACATAATAAGGGATATCCAGGGCACGTGCAACTCTTCTGGCATCTTCTACCGCACTCAGCCCACAACAGCCGCCGTTTTCTTCCTGTACTGCATTTTCTTCATCCTGCCAGATCTGCATGGTCACACCAATCACCTCATACCCCTGCTCTTTCAGCAGATAGGCTGCTACGGAAGAATCCACACCACCTGACATGCCAACGACAACTTTCTTTTTTCCCATTAATAGTCTTCCTCTTCTTCCCCTTCGGAAATGTCTGTTTTTGGCTTTTCGAGACCTTCAATTTTAATATGATTCTTTTCTGCATAATCCCAAAGTGCTGCGTGGATGGCTTCTTCCGCCAGCAGGGAACAGTGTACTTTTACAGGAGGAAGTCCGTCTAAAGCTTCCATTACTGCTTTATTTGTAATCTGCAGAGCTTCCTGAATACTTTTTCCTTTTACCAGTTCTGTTGCCATACTGCTTGTAGCAACTGCCGCTCCACAGCCAAATGTTTTAAACTTACAGTCTTGAATCATGCCATTGTCATCAATATCAAGATAAATTCTCATAATATCTCCACATTTTGCATTTCCAACTGTTCCTACACCGCTGGCATTTTCAATTTCTCCTACATTTCTTGGATTCTGGAAATGATCCATAACTTTTTCACTGTACATATTTTTCTTCCTCCATATTTGTTCACTCTTATTGATTCTTTTTCTGTTTTTTTACAAAGTCTTCGTAAAGCGGAGATAAATCTCGCAGTCTTGCAACAATTTCCTTGATCTGTTCCAGTGTATAGTCCAGATCTTCTTTTGTAGTTTCTTCACTGATGGTCATACGCAGAGAACCATGTGCGATCTCATGCGGCAATCCGATTGCCAGAAGTACATGAGACGGATCCAGGGAACCGGATGTACATGCAGATCCACTGGATGCTGCGATTCCTTTCATATCAAGCATGATCAGTAACGATTCTCCCTCAATGAACTGGAAACTTACGTTAATATTATTCGGAAGACGTTTCTTCGGATCTCCGTTCAGTCTTACATATGGAATCTCATTCAAAATTCTTTCAATAAAATAATCACGCAGTTCGATTTCTTTTGCAGTACGTTCTTCCATCGTTCTTGCAGCTTTCTCGGCGGCTACCCCATATCCTACAATTCCCGGAACATTTTCCGTACCTGCTCTTCGCTTTCTCTCCTGCGCGCCACCATGAACAAAAGAACGGATTTTTACACCTTTTCTGATATACAAAAATCCGATTCCCTTTGGGCCATTGATTTTATGTCCACTGGAACTGAGCATATCAATGTTCATCTCATCGACCTGAATCGGTACCTGTCCAAATGCCTGTACAGCATCTGTGTGGAACAGGATTCCATGTTCTTTTGCAATCTGACCGATTTCTTTGATCGGCTGAATGGTACCGATCTCATTATTTGCAAACATAACAGAAATCAAAATGGTTTCCGGAGTGATTGCTTTTTGCAGTTCATCCAAATCTACCACACCGTTCTCATCCACATTCAGATAAGTGATTCTTGCGCCTCTTTTTTCCAGATATTCGCAGGTATGCAGAATCGCATGATGTTCAATTTTTGTTGTAATAATATGATTTCCTTTATTTTTATATGCTTCAAAAGCAGCTTTCAAAGCCCAGTTATCGGCTTCACTGCCGCCTGCTGTGAAATAAATCTCTTCACTCTTTGCTCCCAGCACATTGGCAATCTGTTCTCTTCCCTTTGTAATGGCTTCTTTGCTTCTGCCGGCAATCTCGTAGATGCTGGAAGGATTTCCATAATTTTCCGTAAAATACGGAAGCATGGCATCTACTACTTCCTGTGCTGTTTTTGTCGTTGCTGCATTATCCAGATAAATTGTCGTCTTCATTTTTCTTCTCTCCTAATTGTCACATTTTTGTATTTGAATCTGCCCTTTTTCCCGCATAATACGGCTTTCTTCTACAAGCTGACTCAACATGATCGCGTCTACTGTTTCCCGTATGCTTTGATTGATTCTCTGCCATACATATCTTGTCACACATAAATCTGCTTCCTGACAACTGCGGTTTTCTCCTCCACAGGTCACTGCTTCAAGACTTCCTTCCAGTGCACGTAATACATCTCCGACCGAGATTTCTTCTGCCGGTTTTGCCAGTTTATATCCTCCCTGGGCACCGCGTACACTGATCACAAGCCCTGCATGCTTCAATTTACGTACCAGCTGTTCCAGATAACTGTCCGATATATTCTGACGTTTTGCTATACTTTGTATAGAAACGGCATCTTCCTCGCTGTAAAGAGCAAGATCAATCAAAGCTCTTAATCCGTACCGTCCTTTGGTTGATAATTTCAAGCAATCACCGTCCTCTTTCCAATTCCGACCGTTTCACTCGGATTTATCTGTAGGATATCATTCCTGCGCAGTTCTGTCAAGATACTTTTTTGAATATATTTATGAAAAAGGATTCCAGGTTTTTTCATGAAAAATGAGCATGTGCTTCTGAAGGGAACTCTGATTCTGACACTTTCCGGTTTCCTTACAAAAATCATTGGCTTTCTCTATAGAATATTCCTCTCCCAGACAATTGGTGCACAGGGAATGGGAATCTATCAGCTGATTTTCCCCATTCATACGCTCTGCTTTGCACTGACTGTAGGCGGAATCCAGACTGCTATTTCCCGCTTTGTAGCTGCCCGGGCTGCCTTAAAAGATGAACAGGGTGCCCGGGATATCTTTTTTCTCGCCACAACCCTGTCCATGAGTCTCTCCTTTTTCGTAACGTTTCTTCTTTTTCGCCATGCTTCCTGGTTTGCGCTTCACATCCTCCTCGAAGAACAGTGTACCCCTCTGCTGAAAGTTTCCGTTCTTTCCATTCCGATGGGAACCTTTCATTCCTGCGTAAACGGTTACTACTTTGCCCGGAAAAAAACTTCCATCCCTGCCTGGTCCCAGTTAGTAGAACAGCTTGCCCGTGTCAGTGCATCCTATGTCATCTGGATGATCTGGTCCAGAGAACAACATCCAATCACTCCTTTACTTGCTGTATCCGGTCTTTTCTTCGGGGAACTGTTTTCCATGCTCTTTTCCATGCTCTTTATTTTATTAGACTTTCGGAAATATGAATATCACATTCTCCATATGCATACACCTTATCAATCGCTGAAAGACATCATCTGTCTGGCCCTGCCGCTCACAGGAAACCGTCTGTTTATCAATTTGCTTCACAGCATGGAATCCGTGCTCATTCCGGGACATTTACGCCTCTATGGTCTGGATTCCGCTTCTGCGTTATCAGTTTATGGCGTATTGAACGGCATGGCGCTTCCTCTGATTCTGTTTCCCTCTGCTGTTACCAATGCCGTCTCTGTTATGCTCCTTCCCTCTGTAGCAGAAAATCAGGCAACTGGCAACTACGATAAAATACGTTCCTGTATTTTTACTACCATACGCTTTTGTCTGATTCTTGGCTTTCTTTCAACCCTGTTTTTTTACAGCACCGGAGACCTTCTGGGACTTCTCCTGTTCAAAAATGAATTTGCCGGAACCTTTATAAAAACCCTTTCCTTTATCTGCCCCTTCCTCTATCTGTCTAGTACACTCAGCGGTATCCTGAACGGTCTGGGGGAAACCGGCAAATACTTTCTGCAAAATCTTCTCGGTCTGTCCATTCGTCTCCTTTTTGTATTTTTTGTAATTCCCCGCTATGGAATTATTGGATATCTATGGGGACTTCTTGTAAGCGAAGTGTTTATCACCTTACTGACTCTGTTCTTTCTCCGAAAATACATGCATCTTACCGCTTAAATCCCGATATCCACTCTCCGGACTGCTGCATGGCCGGAGAGTGGATATCTAGCGTCAGTCTGAAAAAAACGGTCGACAACCCGAATTTTATGTATTATAATGAGTTCGATTTTAAATGTACGATAGAAATATAGAAATGAGGAGAACAGAAAATGAGTTTCAAATTTGTAAGACAGCTTCCTTCTCCGGAAGAAATTAAGGAAATGTCTCCGGTCACAGAGGAGATGAAAAAAGTAAAAGAAGAAAGAGATCTGCTGATTCGTGATGTAATTACCGGTGCTTCGGATAAGTTTCTTGTAATTGTAGGTCCTTGTTCTGCTGACAATGAAGATTCTGTCTGTGATTACACCAATCGTCTTGCTAAGATTCAGGAAAAGGTTGCAGACCGTCTCGTATTAGTTCCAAGAATCTATACAAATAAACCGCGTACTACTGGTGAAGGTTATAAGGGCATGCTGCATCAGCCGGATCCGGAAGCACAGCCGGATGTTCTTGCCGGTATTCTGGCAATCCGTCATATGCATATGCGCTCCATTCAGGAAACCGGTCTTACTTCCGCCGATGAAATGCTTTATCCTGACAACTGGCACTACCTGTCTGATCTTCTTTCCTATGTAGCGATCGGTGCCCGTTCTGTAGAAAATCAGGAACATCGTCTGATGGTCAGCGGTCTTGATATTCCTGTTGGTATGAAAAATCCTACCAGCGGCGACTTTTCTGTTATGCTGAACTCTGTAGTCGCAGCACAGGGTGGTCATGACTTTATTTCCAGAGGATGGGAAGTACGTACAGAGGGAAATCCTCTTACCCATACCATTTTAAGAGGTGCCGTAAACAAACATGGAAACACCATCCCGAACTATCACTATGAAGATTTACAGCTGCTTCTTGAAATGTACAATGACAGAAATCTGGCAAATCCGGCTGTTATCATTGATGCCAATCATTCAAATTCCGGTAAAAAATACGAGCAGCAGGTACGTATCGTAAAAGAAGTCCTTCACAGCCGTCTGGTGTCCCGTGAGATCCGTCATCTCGTAAAGGGTGTTATGATCGAAAGCTATATTGTATCTGGCTGTCAGAAGATCGGATCAAACCATATCTATGGAAAATCCATTACAGACCCATGTCTTGGCTGGGAAGAAACAGAAAAACTGTTATATACAATTGCAGAATTGTGTTAAAAATAAAGAGGCTGATCTTCAGCCTCTTTATTTTCTTGGATGTGCTTTCATATACACATTCCTTATTTTATTGACATTCATATTCAGATAAATCTGTGTCGTTGAAATATCGGAATGTCCCAGCATTTCCTGCACACTTCTGAGATCTGCACCATTCTGCACCAGATGCGCCGCAAAGGAATGACGCAATGTATGAGGCGTAATATCCTGCTGAATCCCTGCTGAAGACGCATAATTTTTCAACACTTTCCAGAATCCCTGACGGCTCATGGGGTTTCCGGAACAATTTACAAAAAGAATATCACTGTCTTTTCCTTTCAGCAAGATCTCCCTGTCCTTCATCATATAAGTCTCCACTGCTTTTCTGGCTGTATTTCCAAATGGAATTGCACGTTCCCTTTCACTGGAATCGCAGGTAATATAATTCAATTTCAGATTCACATCCTGAATCTTCAATCCAATCAATTCACTGACTCGAATTCCAGTGGCGTATAACAATTCCATCATAGCTTTATCCCGTACACCTTTTACTGTATTTTCTTTCGGCTGGCTCAACAGCAGATCCACTTCTTCTACAGAAAGAATACCTGGTATTTTCTTTTCTATTTTGGGTGTCTTTAATCTATCCGCCGGATTTTTTTCAAGCACACCTTTCTGACAGAAATACTGGAAAAACGCCCGTATGGAGGCAATGCTCCGGGAAATGGATGAGGCGGCAAATTTCTCCCGCTCCATATACAATATATAAGAATTCAGGTTTGTGGACGTGATCGCTTCCACTTCTGTAATCCCTTCCTTTCTTAAGAATTGTTCCAGTTTACGTAAATCCCGTTCATAGGAAACTTCTGTATTTTTAGAAGTGCCTTTGGTGTTATGTAAATAACCAATAAACTCTTCTATCTCGTATGTCATTCTCTCTTATCCCTCTTTTGCAATATTTACGATTCTGTCTCTCGTAATCATAAAGTGATTATATATCACATTCCCGGTAAAAATCAAACCTATTTTTCCCTGTATTTACACATTTTTTACGGTTCCTGCTCCATTCCACAAGATATCGAAAACGATGATTTTATGTCTACCAGATATGGTAACTGTAAATATGTTAATTTTTTATGAACTTTTCACAGTCGATGCTGTGCCACATAATGCAGCACCTTTTGGTTTACATAACTTTCCATAAAAATCCCAAGAAGAAAAATTACAAAAATACCTGTCATAAAAAAGAAATAGGCTCCATAATTCTCCCGTACTCTGCCCTGTGTCTGCCAGAATTTCTGACTCATCTGCAGAACAAAAAAGAAGAGCAAAAAAACTGCCGGTAAATAAAAAAGTCCTTGTGGAAAAAGACAAATGATCCCCGTCAAAATTCCTGCCAGACCATATTCCAATAAAAAAGCAGTCATCAGATTTCCTGCCAGAAAAGCCAGCCACAAAATCCCGCCCCAGACCAGAGGGACTCCAAAGGGAGTCATACCGCTGATAAAATAAAACAGAAACCATCTTCCCCGTTTCTTCAGTAAATATCCAAACAACTGAGACTGTAAAATAGTTTCTGTCCCTTGTCCTGCCATATAAATTCCAAGAAGACTCGTATCATATCCTGCTGAAACCCGCAGGTAGTTGCTGCACAAAACACCCCCTGTAAATCCAATCAGAAACAGGAGAAAAAAAATCCGAAGATATTTATTCATAGATTCCATTCACCCATTACAATCTATGCCTTCCGTTTTTTTACCAGAACAAAAAAACAGCAACAAAATCAGAAAATAAAATTCTGCTGATTTTTGTTGCTGCTGCTTTTCCTGTTATTATTTTGCGTAATCAACTACGCGGCTTTCACGAATTACACTTACCTTAATCTGTCCCGGATATTCCAGTTCCGCTTCGATCTGTTTGGAAATATCACGTGCCAACAGTACCATATCATTGTCATTTACATGATCTGGAAGTACCATTACACGAATTTCTCTACCTGCCTGAATAGCAAAAGATTTTTCAACTCCCTTAAAGGAATTTGTTATGTCTTCTAATTGTTTTAATCTGTTGGTATATGTTTCTAAAGTTTCTCTTCTTGCACCAGGTCTTGCTGCTGAAATTGCATCTGCAGCCTGAACAAGACAAGCCACCAGCGAAGTAGGTTCTACATCACCGTGATGGGATTCCACGGCATTGATCACCAACTGGGACTCTTTATATTTTCTACATAAGTCAGCACCGATTTGAATATGGGAACCTTCCACTTCATGGTCGATGGATTTTCCAATGTCATGCAACAGACCGGCACGTTTTGCCATGCGTATGTCTGTCCCAACTTCACCGGCAAGAAGACCGGCAAGCTGTGCCACTTCGATTGAATGCTTCAATGCATTCTGTCCGTAACTGGAGCGGAATTTCATACGTCCCAGCAGACGGATCAATTCCGGATGAATACCATGCACTCCTACTTCAAGTGCAGCCGCTTCTCCTTCTTCTCTCATCATGGTTTCTACTTCTTTTTGTGCTTTTTCCACCATTTCTTCGATTCTGGCCGGATGGATTCGTCCGTCCACAATCAGTTTTTCCAATGCGATACGTGCTACTTCACGTCTGATTGGGTCAAATCCGGAAAGCACGACTGCTTCCGGTGTATCATCAATAATCAAATCCACACCCGTTAATGTTTCCAATGTACGGATATTACGTCCCTCTCTACCGATAATACGTCCTTTCATTTCATCGCTTGGGAGCTGCACTACAGAAATGGTAGCCTCTGCCACATGATCTGCTGCACACTTCTGAATTGCAGTTACTACATACTCTTTCGCCTTTTTATCGGCTTCTTCTCTTGCCTTACTTTCCAGTTCTTTATAAAGCTTGGCAGTGTCAGTTTTTACTTCGTCTTCAACAGTTTTTAACAAATAATCTTTTGCTTGTTCGGAGGTAAGACCGGAGATTCTCTCCAGTTCCTGTACTCTCTGGTCATGTAATTCGTCGACTTTCTTTTCTTTCTTCTTGAGTTCTGCTTCTTTTGCCGAATAATCTGCTTCCCGCCTCTCAAGAGCATCTGCTTTTTTATCCAAAGCTTCTTCTCTGGAAACCACACGCTTTTCATATTTCTGCAGTTCTGCCCGTCTCTCTTTTGACTCTTTCTCCATTTCATTTTTTGTACGGAGATTTTCTTCTTTTGCTTCCAAAAGAGCTTCGCGCTTTTTCGTTTCCGCAGTCTTCAGTGCATCATCTATAATGCCGCGTGCTTTTACTTCCGCAGTCCCAATCGTCTCTGCATCTTTTTCTGTCTTTTTCTTTACAGAAATACTTGCAGTAACAGGAACTGCAATCAGTAATGTAATTAACACAGCAACAATTGCAGTTATTACATAGCTTACCACAGGAGCACCTCCTTATTAAATTTTCATTGTACAAATACAACAGTATAATTTTATACTGTTTTTAATAAAAAGTCAACATAAAACCAATTTAAAAATCGCCTATATATGTATAATCTGTCGAATTTTATGCTAAAATTCTTCTTCTTTTTGTTCCTCTTCCCGGATTACAGCCAAGATATCCGCCGAAGAGAAACCTTTTCGTTGAAAGAAAGCATACAAACGTCTTTTTTCTTTTTCGTCGAAAAAACCGCTTCCTTTTCGCTTCTTCTCCATTATTTCCCGAATTACATTTCGGGCATCTGTGAATTCTGCTTCTTCCAGCGCTTCTTCAATTACAGAATCCGAAATTCCCTTCCGGGCAAGTTCCATTTTCAGTCTTGCTTTCCCCTTCCTCTCTTTTCCGGCTTCAATATACCGCTGTGCATACCGCTTGTCATTGATATATCCAAACGATTCCACATAAGCCAGTGCAGCATCTACCGCAGCCTGGGGATATTCACTTTGTACCAGTTTTCTTTCCAGTTCTGCTTTTGTTTTATCAGATCGTTCCAGGATATGCATTGCCCGAAGGGTTGCCCTTTTCTTCAGAACTTTTTCTGTCAGTTCCTGATATACCGCCAGGGGAAGTTCTTCCCCTTCTTTTATTTTATAGCGGAACAGCTCGCCTTTGTATAGAACAAAGGCGGGCTGTCCTTCTATCACCACTCTGTATTTCTGTTTCGTTACAGCCTGTATTTGTGTGACCAGCATATTCTCACGCTTTCACCGGATTTTCTTTTCCAGCAGTTTTCTTATCTGCATTTTTTTCATCTTCTGTCTTTTGATCTTTCTCCTGTCCAAGTCCGTATTTCTCACGTACCTGCGCTTCCACTTCTGCCATAATTTCCGGATTATCTCTTAAATACTGCTTTGCATTTTCCCGACCCTGGCCGATTTTTGCATCTTTATAGGCATACCAGGCACCACTTTTTACAATAACTCCCAGATTTGCGGCAAGGTCAAGGATATCTCCTTCTTTTGAAATTCCTTTTCCAAACATAATATCAAACTCAGCCTCTTTAAAAGGAGGTGCCACTTTATTTTTTACCACTTTGATTCTGGTACGGTTTCCGATTACTTCTCCGCCCTGCTTTAATGCTTCGATTCTTCTTACATCCATACGAACAGACGCATAGAACTTCAGAGCTCTTCCACCTGTCGTTGTCTCAGGATTTCCAAACATCACACCGATTTTCACACGAAGCTGATTGATAAAAATAACAATACAGTTATATTTACTGATTACCGCCGTCAGTTTACGCAGTGCCTGGGACATCAGACGCGCCTGAAGTCCTACATGGGAATCTCCCATATCTCCTTCGATTTCAGCCTTTGGAACAAGCGCAGCAACCGAGTCCACAATCACAATATCCACTGCACCGGAACGTACCATCGTCTCTGTGATCTCCATTGCCTGTTCTCCATTATCCGGCTGGGATATGTACAGATTATCAATATCCACGCCTATATTCTTGGCATATACCGGATCCAATGCATGTTCTGCATCAATAAACCCGGCAATTCCGCCTCTTTTCTGAACCTCTGCCACCATATGAAGGGCTACTGTCGTTTTACCACTGGATTCCGGTCCATAGATTTCAATGATTCTTCCCTTTGGTACACCACCCAGTCCAAGTGCAATATCAAGACTGAGGGAACCGGTTGGAACGGATTCCACGTTCATATTGACATTTGACTCTCCCAGTTTCATGACAGAACCTTTTCCAAACTGCTTTTCAATTTGTCCCAAAGCTGCATCCAAAGCTTTTAATTTATCTTCTTTTACCATGTTTTACTCCTTTTTCTCATTCTGGCCATATACGAACGAATGTTCGTTTCACTGTTAACATCATATTATACTTTTATTCAATTGTCAACTGCTATTTTGCGGGATTTTGGCAGCAGACTGCTGCATGAAAAAAGACAGAACGTTCTGAATTGCTGTTGTATTCTCATTATGAGGGATATCCCCTAAAAAGTCAATGAAAGCCCATCGCAAAGTCCCGGCTTTTTCGACATCCTGTTACTGCTCCGGTGTCCGGCATCTTATGGTTCTTCAGGCTGCCAAAAGCAGCAGCCTGAAGTTTTTTTATCGTGTCTCCATCTGTGTAAGAACGGATTTTACATGGGTAATTTCTTCCTGGCTGGCTTTTTCAGCCGGTACATAATAACTCTTTGCTCTTGCAATCTGATAGATTTCCTCCTGTGACATTTCGCACTGATTACGCATCTGTTTCAACATCTGTTTTAACTGAGGATTCTCCGTCTGGGAAATCATTTCTCCATAGCGTACCAATTCCCCGTTTATTCCTACCAGAGTATCTGCTACCATTGTTTTTTCTGTCATCTTGCTTTCCTCCCTCCTACTGCAGAAATTTCATAAGCTGCTGTTTTGATTCCATGGCCGACTGGGCTGATTTCTGAAAAAACTGCTTTACCTGAGGGTCCTGGGATTCATTCGCATAATCCTGCATTTTACAGTGTGTAGTATCGAATCCTCCAATCAGATGACGCAGGTTCTGCAAATCAAGTACCGATAATTCTGTCATGACATTTACCTCCTGTTTCTGTATGGCAGAGCTTCTGCCTTTTTTGTCACAGGGTTAGTATACCGAGAGATGCTTTTTTTATACCTGCCTGACTATTTTCGTTTTCCTACCGGTGCCGCATATACCACACACTCATATTCTCTTTCTGCGGAAGGACCTGGCATAAATCCCAGAAGTTCATCCATTCCTTCCTGATCATAAGAACCAATCGCACAGGTTCCGCATCCGATTGTCTCACAGGCAAGATAAAGATTTTCGCATACATGCCCTGCATCCAGAAGGATATATTTTGCAGCTTTCTTTCCATATCTCCACTCCGTCCGGTAAGGCAAAGCACTCCACACAAACAAAACCGGCGCTTCTGCTGCAAATTTCTGTCCACAAAGTGCCTGTGTCAGTTCTTTGCTGAAATCTTCCCTGTCTTCATATACTTCCAGTCCATGTACTTCCGGGAGATAATGATAAATTCCTTTTTTCAGCCCCTCCACATGATTTACAAACAAATACGTTTCAAAAGGATGTCTGGAGCCGGCCGAAGGAACCGTTCGGAACGTAATCTGTCTCTGATCTTCCGGAAATTTTCGGATTCCCTGACTGGCCCATAACAGAAAAGATAATTCCCTTTGCGTAACGGCATCCTGTGCATAGGTTCTCCTGCTCTTTCTCACTGCAAACAATGTTCTTAAATCTGCTGAAATTTGCAGATTTTCAAAATCTGTCGGCAATAAAATCTCCCGTTTTCCTGTTTTCTTTTTCATACTCGAAACAGGCAAAAGCTTCTGTTCCTGATCTGTAGCCTCTGCTCCTACGTCACTGATCTGATATCCTTTCAGCAGTTCCCGGTTCTTCATAATTTCGTATCTGGTCTGTTCATTCACACAATTTTCCTCCTGTCCGTTCTTTCTATCCCCATTATACTGTTCCGCGATTCGCTTTTCAACGCTCAGACAGACCACTCCGAAAGCATTTTCTTAAAAACTTCATTTTTTTGATATATATTTGATGGTTTCTTGACGTCTTTCCTGTATAATGTAACCATAAACTATATAATTTTTACATTACAAAAGATTTGCCGACAAAATTTTTTGTAAGGAAAGGAGAATTATGGAAAAACTGATTTATCTTGCACCATGTATCGGTGCAGCAGCACTTCTGTTTGCTTTTTGTCTGGTTCGTGATATTCATAAGCAAAAAGCAGGAAATGCAAGAATGCAGGAAATCGCTTCCTACATTCACGAAGGTGCCCAGGCTTTTCTTTTTGCCGAGTACCGGATTTTGATTTTCTTTGCAGCAATTCTTTTTATTCTTCTCGGTATCTCTTTAAACAGCTGGATGACTGCTTTTGCATTCCTTCTGGGGGCTTTGTTTTCGTCTATTGCAGGTTTTTGCGGCATGCAGGTAGCGACCAGAGCCAATGTTCGCACAGCAGGAGCAGCCGGTGAGTCCGGCATGTCAAAAGCTCTGTCGATTGCCTTCTCCGGTGGTTCTGTTATGGGTATGTGCGTAACCGGTCTTGGGCTTCTTGGCGTAAGTATCGTGTATCTGTTTACAAAAGATCCCGGTATTATTTCCGGCTTTGGACTGGGTGCTTCTTCGATTGCACTATTTGCCCGTGTAGGAGGCGGTATTTATACAAAGGCTGCCGATGTGGGTGCTGATCTTGTGGGAAAAGTAGAGGCCGGAATCCCGGAAGATGATCCCAGAAACCCGGCTGTCATTGCTGACAATGTCGGTGATAATGTAGGCGACGTGGCCGGTATGGGTGCGGACTTATTTGAATCCTATGCAGGTTCTCTGATTTCTGCTATTACACTTGGTTTTATCTACTTTCAGACTTCCGGTGCTATCTTCCCTCTGCTTCTGGCTGCACTTGGAATCCTCGCATCGATTGCCGGCACTTTTCTTGTAAAGGCCAGCAGTAATGCAGATCCTGGCAAAGCACTAAAGGCAGGCACTTATGGCTCAAGCATTGTAGTGCTTATTCTTTCTTTTCTTCTGAGTTACGTATTTTTCCAAAATTTTAACGCTGCTCTGGCAATTATCAGTGGTCTGGTCGTTGGTCTTCTGATTGGAATTACTACAGAATATTATACTTCCGGAAATTTCCGGCCAGTTCAGAAAATCGCCGATCAATCAGAAACCGGTTCTGCCACTACCATTATAAGCGGTCTTTCCGTAGGTATGCGCTCTACCATGCTTCCAATTTTCTTTATTGCTGTCGGTATTCTGTCCTCTTACTATTTCTGTGGATTATATGGTATTGCCCTTTCTGCTGTAGGTATGCTCTCCACTGCAGGCATCACGATTGCCATTGATGCATATGGTCCCATTGCGGATAATGCGGGAGGGATTGCGGAAATGGCAGGTCTTGACAAATCGGTGCGTAACATAACCGACAAACTGGACTCCGTTGGTAACACAACCGCGGCTATGGGGAAAGGTTTTGCAATCGGCTCTGCTGCACTTACCGCACTGGCACTTTTTGTTTCTTATGCAGAAGCAGTTGGTCTGGATGCCATCGATATTCTCAGCCCCCAGGTAATTGTCGGTCTTTTCCTGGGTGGTATGCTTCCTTTCCTGTTTTCTGCCCTTACTATGGATTCTGTATCCCGTGCTGCCAATAAAATGATCGAAGAAGTCCGCAGGCAGTTCCGTACCATTCCGGGAATTATGGAAGGAAGCGGCAAACCGGATTATTCTTCCTGTGTACAGATTTCCACACAGGCCGCGCTGAAAGAAATGCTGATTCCCGGTATTATGGCCGTTGCTGCTCCTTTG
The DNA here is from genome assembly GCA_022777285.1 of Blautia sp. Taxonomy (GTDB): domain Bacteria; phylum Bacillota; class Clostridia; order Lachnospirales; family Lachnospiraceae; genus Blautia. The sequence continues at coordinate 46,166 of JALFGN010000027.1, read as the reverse complement.
CTGTGCGGATTGCTTCTGGGTCCTGCGGCTCTTGGAGGTCTTCTGGCAGGTTCTCTTGTAACAGGCGTTCTTATGGCTATTTTCATGGCGAACTCCGGTGGTGCCTGGGATAATGCCAAAAAATATATCGAAGAAGGAACCCATGGCGGAAAAGGCAGTTCTGCCCACAAAGCTGCTGTCGTTGGTGACACAGTAGGGGACCCCTTTAAAGATACCTCCGGCCCTTCCATCAATATTCTGATCAAATTAATGACGATCGTTGCAGTTGTTTTCACACCCCTGTTTCTATAGCAAATAAAAAACGGATGTGCCAAAAGCCATCCGTTTTTTATTTCCTCTATACAATTATCCAATCAGCCAGGTATACATTTCTTCATACTGTTTTGATGAATTTTTCCAGGAATAATCTTTTGCCATGGCCCGATCTACCAGTTTATTCCATTCCCGTTTCTTATTATAGTAAACGGATTCTGCATAACGAACAACAGACAGCATTTCATGTGCATTGTAATTTTTAAAACTGAAGCCGGTTCCTGTGCTTTCATACTCATTGTATGGTTCTACCGTATCTTTCAGTCCGCCGGTCTCACGTACAATCGGAATGGTTCCATAACGAAGACTCATAAGCTGACTCAGCCCGCAAGGCTCAAACAGAGACGGCATCAAAAATGCGTCACAGGAAGCATAGATTCTGTGCGACAGAGAATTATCATAAAATATATTGGCAGAAACTTTTTCCTGATACTTCCATGCAAAATGGCGGAACATATTTTCATAACGTTCTTCCCCAGTTCCAAGAACCACCAGCTGAATGTTGTCCTGACACAACTCATCCATTACATAAGCAATCAGGTCAAATCCCTTCTGATCCGTCAGTCTTGATACAATACCGATCATCATAGCTTTCGGATCCTGCTTCAGTCCCAGTTCTTTTTGCAGGTCTGTCTTATTTTTTACTTTTTCTTTACGGAAATTCTTGGCATTATAATTTTTCGCCAGCCATTTATCTGTCTCCGGATTGTATTCATCATAATCAATTCCATTTACGATTCCGCGCAGATCATGCGCACGGGCTCTCATAAGACCATCCAGTCCTTCTCCGTAAAATTCTGTTTTGATTTCTTCTGCATAAGTATTGCTGACCGTTGTGATCGCATCTGCATATACAAGACCGCCTTTTAAAAGATTGGCATCTTTATATGCTTCCAGTTTATCCGGCGTGAAATAGTAAGCAGGAAGTCCTGTCAGATCCCGGATCGTCTTAACATCCCAGGTTCCCTGGAATTTCAGATTATGTATCGTCATAACGGTTTTGATTCCCTGATAAAATGGCCCATCCTGGAAACGGTCTTTCAGATATACAGGAACCAATCCGGTCTGCCAGTCATGACAGTGAATAAGATCCGGTCTGAAATCAATCACAGGAAGAATGGATAAAGCTGCCTTGGAGAAATAAGAAAATTTCTCAATATCAAAACGAATATCCCCGTATGGCTGATAACCGGAGAAATAATATTCATTATCAATAAAATAAAACTGGATTCCTTCGTAAACCATCTGCATGATTCCCACATATTCACGACGGTATCCAATATCCATATAAAAATGGGTCATGTACTGAAGCTGCTCCTTATACTCGTCCTTCATGCACATATATTTGGGGATAATCACTCTTACATCAAATTCTTTTTTATCAAAGCATTTCGGCAGTGCCCCTACAACATCTGCAAGACCCCCTGTCTTAACAAACGGAACTGCTTCTGAAGCCACAAATAAAATTTTTTTCACGGAAATACCCTCCTTCATCCGATGTCTCTACAAAGTGATTATACCCTAATTTTTTCTTCAAGGAAAGTTATTTTTTGTATTCGAGTCTGATTTTATCTGCAATCAATGCAATAAATTCCGAATTTGTAGGTTTTCCTTTTCCTGTGCTGACCGTATATCCGAATAATTCATCAATCGTATCCATTTTTCCTCTGCTCCATGCCACTTCAATCGCATGACGGATTGCCCGTTCCACCCGACTGGGTGTCGTCTGATGTTTCTTCGCAATGGTCGGATACAAAATCTTTGTGATAGAATTGAGCATTTCCATGTCATTTACAGAAAGGATAATCGCATCTCTCAGATATTGATACCCTTTAATATGAGCCGGTACACCAATTTCATGAATGATATTTGTCACATCAGCTTCCAGATTTCTTTCAAAATAAGTGGTTTTATCTTCATAAGCATTCACGGTTCTGCTTTCTCTCGTTTTTCCCTCTTTCATCTGCCGGATATGCTTGATTCTTGAAAGCAACATTTTATTGTCAAACGGTTTCAGCACATAATAATTTGCTCCAAGATTAAAAGCGTCTTCTGTGATCTGTTCCTTTCCTACTGCAGAAATCACAATAAAGGCTGGATGTTTCTTAATATTTCCATCGCGACCTACCCGTTCCATGACGCTCAGTCCATCTACTTTCGGCATAATAATATCCAAAAGTACGACATCCGGTTCTTTTTCTTTGATAATATCATATATATCAGCGCCATTGTTGGCATGCCCAACCAATTCCAATTCTTTATCTTCATTTATGAGGTTTTCCAGTAAATCCAACATTTTTTCATTGTCATCTGCAATTGCGACATTTAACTTTTCCATTACTTGTCCTCCATACCCATGTTGCTCTTTTTCTTCAGTAAATGACGGGCGCCCTGTTGAATCGCCATCTCTGAAGATTACTTGTATTATATTATCAGTTGTTCGTATAATCAAGCTAAATTTTCTGTCAATTATTTTAATTTATTGATATTTTTCGACATTTATTTTTATATTTTGAAACTATATGATTTTATTTCTGATATTTCTTCCCTATTCGCCCAACATTTTTTCAATAAAAATCCCATATCCTTTAGAAGCATCCTGGACAAATACATGAGTGACTGCACCGATGATTTTTCCATTTTGTACTACCGGGCTGCCGCTCATTCCCTGTACAATTCCACCAGTTTTCGAAAGAAGCCCGGCATCCGTCACCTGAATGGTAAATGCTTTATTTGAATCTGTCTGATCCGGGAAAATTTCTGTAATCCGTGCAGTATATGGCTGCACTTGCCCGTCCACACCGGTCCATATCTGAGCTTCTCCAATCTGAACCTCCTGCTTATATCCAACTGATTTATAAGAAATCGGAAGTCTGGAACTCCATCCTGCATCCACATTTCCATAAACTCCCTTTTCTGTATTTGTTTCAATCTCTCCGATTTTATTTTCTCTGTTGTAATCAATATATCCGGAAAGTTCTCCCGGATTTCCCTTGTTTCCTTTTAAAATCGAAACGATCCGGGCTTCATATAATTCTCCTCCAGATACTTCCAGCAGCTGACCGGTATCTGTATCACTGATTCCATGTCCAAGCGCACCGTAAGAGCCGTCTTCTTCCACATACGTCAGAGTTCCGATTCCCTGCGTATTATCTCTTACCCATATTCCCAGTTTGTATCTGTCATCCTGTCCCATAACCGGTTCAATGGAAATGGGAATCTCTTCTTCTTTCCGTTTGATCAGAAGCGTCACCGGTTTTCCTTCCGATGCATGGATTTTTTCAATCAATGCTTTTTTCGTCTGTACAGACTCTCCGTTTGCTTCCAGGATATAATCGCCGGACTTTACAATATTTACAGCGGGTTCACATGGAATCCCATCCTGGTTGATGATCTCTCCCGTATCTACAATCAGAACTCCCTGTGTTTCCATATAAAATCCTACTGGAAGACCGCAGATTCCTAATTTTTTTTCCTCTACTGTCTCTACTTTCACTTCTTTCAGAGGAAATACCCCCAGCAGATTGCAGGATACCCTGTATGCATTTGCATCAGAAACCAGAACGGTATCCTGACAGGTAACAAAAGGAAGATCCAGTATCTTTGTAATGTCCTCCTCACTGTCTTTTTTTATATAGATGGTATCCGGAATTGCATGTTTCAATGACCACCAACCAAATACACCTGCCATAAGCAAATCTGCTGTTAATAATACGCAAAGAAATCGACGATAATTACATTTCCTCATCCAAATCACATCCTTTTTTGAATTTTCCTGCCGCATTTTTTCAGGAAAAAAAGAAGGATACACGCTGTGTACCCTTCTTTAGTATGTGAGAATTCATCTATTTCAATCTTGTATTTTTTTGTTGTTGTGCCATTTCTTTCATCTCTGCTGCATTTGACAAACCGGCATCTGTGATCTTATCACCGCCCAACATTCTTGCCAATTCCCGGATGGACTCCTCATCCGGCAGCCGAAAGATTCTGGTTTGCGTCTCCTGTTTTTCCACATTTTTTTCAATCAGAAAATGTGCATCTGCCTGCGCTGCGATTTGTGGAAGATGCGTAATACAAAGAACCTGATGTTCTCTTCCGATCACTGCCATTTTTTCAGACACTTTCCAGGCTGTCCTTCCACTGATCCCGGTGTCGATTTCATCAAAAATCAACGTTTCTTTCTCATCCTTATCTGCAAGAATAGTTTTTATCGCAAGCATAATTCTGGATAATTCTCCACCGGAAACCACTTTTGACAGTTCCCGCACAGGTTCTCCCGGATTTGTAGATATCAGGAAACAAATCCGGTCTTTTCCGCCTGGACCAAAGGTTTCTTTTTCCTGAAAATCAATAGAAAATGTCACTTCCAGAAAATTCAGATCCTGTAAACCGGCAATTACCTCTTTCTCCAGCTTTTCTGCCCATGCTTTACGCAGCAAAGTAAGCTCCCGGCTCTTTTCTTCCAGAATCTTTGTTTTTTCTGCCAGCGCTTTCTCCAGCTGGCTCTTATGCAGTTCAAAGTTTTCCAGACGCTCCCGTTCTGCTTCTTTTTCCTCTTTGTAAGACAGAACATCCGAAATCTCTCTTCCGTATTTTGCCTTCAGACGATTGATCCGATCCAGTCTGCTTTCTATCTCTCCAAATTGTTCCTGGGAAAAAGAAAAATCAGTCAAATATCCGGACACTTCCCGGTTAAAATCAGAAAGCAGCGCATCTACATCATTGAGCATAGCATAAAGTCCGTTCAGATTCTCATCCAGTTCTGCGATCTGAGACAGCTTTCTTACGCCTCTTCCGATCTGTTCTGCACTTCCTTCCTGCTCATATCCGGTCAGTTCATAAACTTCACCCAGAGTTTCTGTTATTTTCTTTCCATTGAGAAGTTTTTTATACTGGGCTTCCAGTTCCTCGTCTTCTCCTTCCCGAAGCTGTGCCTCCTCAATTTCCGAGATTTCATAAGAAAGAAAATCCATTTCCCGTTTTCTTTGTTCTTCATCCAGTTCGTAAGATTCCAGTTCTTTTTTTAAAGCTGCATATTCCTGAAACAGATCTGCTGTCTCACTTTTCTTTTCAAAAATTTCCTCTTTTCCATATGCATCCAGTATCTCCATCTGCTTTTCTGGATACAATAAAGACTGGTGCTCATGCTGTCCGTGAATATCCAGCAAATAAGCGGCTGCCGCTTTCACTGCGGAAACCGTACAGGTTTCTCCGTTTATTTTGCAGATACTTCTGTTTCCCGTAAGTTTTCTGCTGATAATAACCTGCCCATCTTCCGGAAAAATATCCATCTGACGCAATTTTTCCTCTGTCTTTTCGTTTACCTGAAATACCAGTTCCACAAAAGCATAATCGGTATTTTCCCGAATCATCTCCCTGGAAGCTTTCTGTCCCAGCGCCAGATTAATAGAGCCAATGAGAATGGATTTTCCGGCACCGGTTTCTCCTGTGAGAATATTCAGTCCTTCTGTAAAATCCACTTCTGCTTCATCAATCAGGGCCAGATTTTTCACATGCAAATGTACTAACATCGTTTCACCTTGTACTCTCCTGGCCTGTTCCGATTATTTTTTTTATTTTTTCCATTAGGATAATGGTATCATCCACCGTCCTGTTAATACAGGCTATGGTATCGTCTCCTGCTATACAGCCTACAATTTCACTCATGTTCATACTGTCAAGGGCAGCACCTGCTGCATTGGCCATACCGGAAACCGTTTTGATCACCAGTATATTCTGTGCCATATCCATGGACAGGAATGCATCCTGCAATACTCTTTTATATTTTTCGCTGTTTTGATTATCCCTCTGCTCCATAACCATATATCTGGAGCCTCCACCCGGTTTTGCAGCTTTCATAAGTTTTAATTCCCGGATATCTCTGGAAACGGTAGCCTGCGTCACTGCAAATCCTGCTTCCTGCAATTTTGCTGCCAGTTCTTCCTGGGTTTCAATATCGTATTGGTTAATCAGGTCAATAATTTTTGAATGTCTGGCAATTTTCATGACTGCTCTCCTTAATTCTTCATTTTCCGTCTCAACACTTCAAGAAAACTGATGTTACTGATTTTTACGATCTGTGTATCTTTTTCTGAGCGCCGGATCACGACCCGGTCTCCTGTTTTCATCGTTACATTGGTATCCCCATCAAAAGAAACCACTGCTTTTGCTTCCCCTTTCCAGCTTCCCTCACCGATTTCCACTGTGATCTCATCTTCTGCTGGGAAAATCACACTTCTGGTATTCAACGTGTGAGGTGCTACAGGAGTCATAATCATAATATTGGTTTCCGGTGATACAATGGGGCCTCCTGCGGAAAGACTGTAGCCGGTAGAACCAGTAGCCGTTGCAATAATAATCCCGTCTGCTGTATAAGAATTAAGAAATTCTCCATTTACATAATTATGAAATCTGGTTACCCGCAAAGGTCCTTCTCTGCCGATCACAATATCATTCAACGCTACATCTTCCGCAATCATACGGCCTGCCTGATACACTTTTCCCTGCAGCATCATGCGTTTTTCAATGGTATATTCATCCAGGATCAGATGATTTAATGCACCCTCAATAGACGAATGATCGATTTCTGCCAGATACCCAAGCGTACCGAGATTAATTCCAAGCAAAGGGATCTGCCGGTCTACCACATCTCTTGCGGCCTGAAGCAAAGTTCCGTCCCCGCCCAACACAATAATACATTCCACATCCTGCGGAATCTGCCGGACATCCGTATAATGATTGCTGATATCTTTTACATCTGGTTGTTCTGCTCTTAAAATACAGGATTTTCCTTTCTCTTTCAGATAGGTTTCTATCTGTTTCGCTGTTTTGAATCCTTCGTCCTTCTGACTGTTTGCTATAATAAAAAATTTTTCCATTTGATTACTTGTCCAATTCTCCATGCGCCTGGCTGACAACCTCCCTGATGGATAGCTGTATACCCGGTTCCGGCTCCTGTATCTGTCTTTTTGTCAGATGAAGGAGATATTCAATATTTCCTTCCGGTCCCTTAATGGGAGAAAAATCCAGATGAAGGGGCCAAAATCCTATGCTCTGTGCATATTCCATTACTTTTTCAATGACTTCTTCATGAACTTTCGGATCACGGACGACCCCTTTCTTTCCTACTTTTTCTCTTCCTGCTTCAAACTGCGGTTTGATCAGACATACCACTTCCCCGGTTTCCGTAAGTAAATGATAAACAGGAAGCAGTACCTTGGTAAGGGAAATAAAAGAAACATCAATGGAAGAAAAATCTGCATGTTCCTGCAGGTCTTCCGGTACGACATATCGGATATTGGTTCTTTCCATACAGACGACACGCGGATCATTTCGCAGTTTCCAGTCAAGCTGACCATGTCCCACATCAATCGCATAGACTTTGACTGCTCCGTTTTGCAGCATACAATCGGTGAATCCCCCTGTGGAAGATCCGACATCCATACAGATTTTATCTTTCAAAGCCACTCCAAAGCATTCCATGGCTTTTTCCAGTTTCAATCCGCCTCTGCTTACATACTTCAGCGTATTTCCCCGTACTTCTATTTTTGCCGTATCCGGAAACATGGAACCGGCCTTGTCTTCTTTCTGGTTGTCCACATATACACAGCCTGCCATAATGACTGCTTTGGCCTTCTCCCTTGAAACTGCCAGTCCCTGTTTTACCAGCAGTACATCCAGACGTTCTTTCATTCTTTATAAGCCTCCTTGATTGTGGTATAAATGGAATCTTTGTCAATTCCTACTGTCTTCTTCAATAATTCCGGACTTCCATGGATAATAAACTGATCCGGAAGGGAAATGATCTTCACCTGTACCTGTGGATGCTTTTCACTCATATAAGCAAGCACTGCACTGCCAAAGCCTCCTGTTTTCACATTTTCTTCCATAGTTACAAGAAGTCTGTGATTCTTTGCCAGTCTGTCCAGCATTCTGGTATCCAGAGGTTTTACAAATCTTGCATTTACAAGAGACGGATGCATTCCCTCTTCTTTCATTTTTTCATAAACCTGCACGCCTGTCTCTACCATACTTCCCACCGCAAGAAGGGCAATCTCACTTCCTTCAAACAGCATTTCACTTTTTCCATATACCATAGGTTCCCGGTATTCTTCCAGCCCATCATAAGCTTCCCCTCTTGGATAACGGATCGCGACCGGTCCTTCACAATGCACTGCAAATTTCAGCATATCGGAAAGTTCCCACTTATTTTTCGGTGCCATAACTGTCATATTTGGAATCATCGACAAATAAGACAAATCAAAACACCCCTGATGTGTTTCTCCGTCACTTCCTACTATGCCCGCCCGATCCACTGCAAAAATCACATGAAGATTCTGCAGACATACATCCTCAATAATCTGATCGACTGCTCTTTGCAAAAAGGAAGAATAGATGGCAACCACCGGGATCAAGCCGCCCAGTGCCATACCGGCAGCGCAGGTTACTGCATGTTCTTCTGCGATTCCAACATCAAAGAACCGCTCCGGAAACAGATTCCGGAATCGCTTTAATCCGGTACCGTCCGGCATTGCAGCAGTAACTGCCACAAGATTCGGCTCTCTGTCTCCCAACTTTCGCATGACCGTGGAAAATACATCTGTATAATTTGCTTTCCCGCTGTTTTTCAAAGGTACACCGCTCTCCAGTTCAAAAGCCGATGTGCCATGAAATCTGGCCGGATGACGCATGGCCGGTTCATATCCTTTGCCCTTTACTGTCTGTACATGAACCAAAACCGCTCCCTCTGTTTTTTTCGCTTCCTGAAAGATCTGAATCATCCGGTTACAGTCATGTCCATTCACAGGTCCCAGATATTTGATTCCCATATCTTCAAAAAACATCCCAGGAATCACAAGCTGCTTGAGACTGTCCTTTGTCTTGTGTATGGTTTCCACCATAGCAGGGCCAATTCCCGGTACTTTATTCAGTTTTTTCTTCACTTCCGTTTTCAGTTCTGTATAGGTATCGGTCGTTCTTAAATTATTCAGATAACGGGAAATTCCTCCTACATTTTCGGAAATAGACATTTTATTATCATTCAGAACGATAATAAAATTCTTTTTCAACTGGGACGCATTGTTCAGAGCTTCGTATGCCATACCGCCTGTAAGTGCCCCGTCTCCGATGATTGAAATCACATGACTGTCATCGCCCCTGATACTCCCTGCACACACATATCCTACCCCTGCAGAAATCGAGGTAGAACTATGCCCCGTATCATAAGCATCACAGGAACTTTCACTCCGTTTCGGAAAACCGCTCATGCCGCCAAATTTTCTCAGTTTTTGAAACCCTTCTTTTCTCCCTGTAAGAATCTTGTGGGTATAGGACTGATGCCCTACATCCCAGATAATCTTATCTTCCGGGAGATGAAATACATAGTGAAGCGCCAGTGTAAGTTCTACTGCCCCCAGATTCGATGCCAGATGACCACCGGTCTTGCTGACATTTTCCAACAGAAACTCCCGGATTTCCTGCGCCAGCTGCGGAAGCTGCTGCTGGGAAATTTTCTTTATATCGTTTTCTTTTTGTATTTTGTCTAACAGCATTGATCATGCACCTCTATTTTCTGCGGGTACAAAGAGAACACAGTAATTCTCTGAAAAATTCCTGTTCTCCCGGCAGCTTTGCCAAAAGGTCAATGGCTTCTTCTGTCAGTATTTTTACCTTTTCTCCCGCTTTTTCCAATCCTTCCAGCGTCACATAGGTCGTCTTATGATTCTTTTCATCACTCCCCACTGCTTTTCCCAGTTCTTCGCTGTCTCCGATCACATCCAGGATATCATCCTGAATCTGGAAAGCAATGCCGATTCTGCTCCCGATCTGTTCCATGACTGCAACCTGTTCTTTGTCTGCTCCTGCCAGAACAGCACCAATCATCATCGCACATTCAATCAATGCAGACGTTTTATTTTCATAGATATAGAGCAGCATTTCTCTGGAAAGTGGCTTTCCGTCATTTTCCACATCTACCCCCTGACCGCCCAGCATACCCATGATTCCTGTTTTTTCTCCCAGGATTTTCAAAGCATCTGCAACCGGTTTCCAGGAATCGGTCCGATCAAAGGCCTGAAAGGCCGTTTCATAAGCATAATTAAGAAGGGCATCCCCTGCCAGAATAGCAGCCGATTCCCCATATACAACATGTGTGGTTTTTCTTCCTCTGCGATATGGATCATTATCCAATGCCGGAAGATCATCGTGGATCAGGGAATGGGTATGGATCATTTCCAAAGCTGCCATAAATGGTTCCACTACATTTCCCCTGCCTCCAAATAGTTTATATACTTCATACATAAAAACAGGACGCAGACGTTTTCCTCCGGACAGCATACTGTAATTAACCGCTTCCGCCATTTTTACAGAAAACCCTTCTTCTTTCGGAAGATAATTCCGGATAATTTGTTCCGCATACGCTGTTCTGTTTTTCAACTCTTCTTTAAAATTCACTTAATTCACCATTCTCGTTCATTTTAAGCATCTTTTTTTCAACAGTATCAATCTTTTTGCTGCATTCTTTCAGCAATTCCATCCCTTTCTGATACAGGGCAAAAGAGTCTTCCAGAGAAATCTCCCTGCTCTCCAGCTTTGCCACAATAGCATCCAGTTCTTTCAGAGATTCTTCAATTGTTGTCTTTTCTGCCATTGGATACACCTCTTGATTTCTTTTTTCTGTTTTCTGCTCTGGCTTCTACCGTTCCGTCGCTGACCTGAATATACAGCCTGTCCCCTGTCTTCACCTGAGAGATACTTGTCACTGCTTTCTGTTCCTCATTTTCCACATAAGAAAATCCCTGATTCAGCTTATCTAATGGAGAAAGCCCACGCATTCTTTCAATATACAGATTCAGTTCCTGTCTTGCCCGGTAAATCTGATTCTGCATGCCTGCATCCATACGTGCTTCCAGTTCCAGCAGATACGTTCTTTTTTCACGAATCTGATTTTCCGGACTTAAATACAGCAATTTGTTTTTGTAAAATTTCATCTGCTGTTCCAGAAGAAGCAGACGATTGTCCATGATCCGTTCCAGTTTTTTTCGGTATTCCTGAAAAGTACCAAGAAGTGTCCGCACATCACTGACTGCCAGCTCTGCAGCCGCTGATGGGGTAGGTGCCCGCAAATCTGCCACAAAATCTGCAATCGTCGTATCGGTTTCATGTCCTACCGCCGAAATCACAGGTGTCCGACAATGAAATATGGCACGGGCAACTACTTCTTCATTAAACGCCCACAAATCCTCAATCGAACCGCCTCCGCGCCCTACAATAATCACATCCACACCATAATCATCCAACCTCTGAATTCCCTGTACAATACTCTCTTTTGCTCCTTCTCCCTGCACCAGGGCCGGATAGAGAATAATCTGTACAAAAGGATTTCTCCTTCCTGCCACATTCCGGATATCCTGAATGGCAGCCCCTGTCGGTGCAGTCACAACACCAAGAGTCCGGATATGGGCTGGTATAGGCTGTTTATATTCCGGTGCAAACATGCCCATCTCCTCCAACTCTTTTTTCAGAGCAAGAAATTGTTCATAGAGAAGCCCCGCACCTTCCAGGCGGATTTCTTTTGCATACAGCTGATATTTCCCGTCCCGTTCATAGACGTTCACACTTCCGGACACAACTACCCGGTCTCCGTCTTTCATACGGAACGCAAGCCCCTTCCTTACACCTGCAAACATGACACATGCAATGGTTCCGGAACTGTCTTTCAGAGAAAAATAAATATGGCCGGAAGTATGATACTTACAGTTAGACACTTCTCCCTTCACAGAAATCCTGTTTAGCAAAAAATCCTGGGTAAACATATTTTTAATATAATTATTTACCTGTCCTACCGAATATATGCTGTTCATTCTGCTTCTCTGGCTATTTTGCCCAGTACACCATTTACGAAGGAGGAAGAATCGTCTCCTCCGAATTTCTTACTCAACTCGACTGCCTCATTGATCGCTACGCGTACGGGAACATCCTCATCATATTTCATTTCGTAGACAGCCAGACGCAGAATATTCAGATCCACCTTGCTCATACGGCTGACTTTCCATCCGGATGAAATCTGATTCAATTCTTCATCAATTACATCCTGCTGTTCCAGTATTTTTGCATATTTATCCTGCATATAAGCTTCTTCCGCCGGGGAAAGTTCTTCCAGTGTTTCAAAATAAAGCTGTACCTGCTCCGGCATCTCTTCCGGCGTATTAAACTCCTGCATAAACAACAGTTTAAAGATATGTTCTCTCATCTCTCTTCTTCCCATGATGTCCTCCAATTATCTTTGTTTTTATTCTTCTGAGTAAAAAAAGGTGTCTTTTCCAAAGACACCTTTTCATTTTTTCTCCTTACCTGTGCTTCACTTTTCAAAGAACTATTTTGTCTTGTCCATCTCCACACTGGCAATGCGCACATTTACATCGGAAACGGTAAGGCCTGTCATATTTTCAATGGCCGCTTTTACTCTTTCCTGAACCTTTTTACTGGTTTCAAGAATATTATATCCATATTCAATGTTCAGAGCAAGGTCTACACATACCACATCTTCCAGTACATCTACCTTGACTCCCTTGGAAAGATTCTTCATACCAAGCTTTCCTACCAGTTCATTGGTAATATTGCCTGCCATAGAACCTACCCCTTCTACTTCTGTCGCTGCAAGTCCTGCAATGATGGCCACTACCTCATCCGCAATTTTTACCTCTCCCAATGATCCATTATCATGTATCTTATAGGTGTTTCTATCTTCCGCCATAATTTAACCTCCTAAAGGAAAATTCCTACTTTTTATTATAACAAAATATATGGTCAGTGTCAAAACTTCCATTCTATTATAGAGAAAAAAATTCCGGGGAACAAATGTCCCCCGGGATTTTAATTTTTGCTGAATTCTGCCAGCTTCAGGCCTTCATTTCGGTCAAGTGTCATACCAACACTCCAGCTGTTGATAAAGAGAAGCAATGGATTGCCCTTCATATCCATAACCTTCTTCATATCTGAAGTACCTGTCAGCTTCTTCACATCCACTTCATCCTTGTTTTCAATCCAGCGGATATGTTCATAAGGCAGTGCTTCCAGTCGGATTTCAACATTGTATTCATTCTCCAGACGATATTTCAGCACATCAAACTGCAGCACACCAACTACGCCCACGATGATTTCTTCCATTCCGCCCATGATTTCCTGGAAGATCTGGATCGCACCTTCCTGCGCGATCTGATTGATTCCTTTTACAAACTGTTTTCGTTTCATACTGTCCAGCAGACGTACCCGGGCAAAATGCTCCGGAGCAAAGGTCGGAATTCCTTCATACTGGAATTTCTTTCCAGGCGCACAGACTGTATCTCCAATGGAGAAAATACCAGGATCAAACACACCGATGATATCGCCGGCATACGCTTCTTCTACCACATGACGATCCTGTGCCATCATCTGCTGCGGCTGTGACAAACGCATTTTCTTATTGCCCTGCACATGATAAATTTCTCTGGAGGCTTCAAATTTGCCGGAACAGATACGCATAAAAGCAATTCTATCTCTGTGATTCTTATTCATATTTGCCTGAATTTTAAATACAAAGGCAGAAAAATCTTCTTTCATCGGATCGATTTCTCCAATGTCTGCCTTTCTCGGAAGTGGAGAAGAGGTCATTTTCAGGAAATGCTTCAGAAATGTCTCCACACCAAAGTTGGTAAGCGCAGATCCGAAAAATACAGGGGAAAGTCTTCCCTGATTCACCAGTTCCTGATCAAACTCTGCACTGGCTCCGTCAAGCAGTTCGATTTCTTCCAGAAGCTGTTCTTTCTGATCCGGATCTACCACTTCATCCAGACGTGCTTCATCAATGGCGATTTCTTCTTCAATTCCTTCTTTGGTCCCTTTCATGGTGTCAGAGAAAGTAAGCACTTTTTCTGTATTTCTGTCGTACACACCACGGAATTTTTTACCGGAACCGATCGGCCAGTTTACCGGACAGGTTGGAATGCCCAGTTCCTTTTCAATATCATCCAGAAGATCAAAGGTATCATTGGCATCCCGGTCCATTTTGTTAATAAAAGTAAAAATCGGGATATGACGCATCGCACAGACTTTAAACAGTTTTCTTGTCTGTGCTTCCACACCTTTTGACGCATCAATGACCATAACTGCGGAATCTGCAGCCATCAGGGTACGATATGTGTCCTCCGAGAAATCCTGATGTCCCGGAGTATCCAATATGTTAATACAATAACCATCATAATTGAACTGAAGTACAGAAGAAGTAACCGAAATACCTCTTTCTTTTTCAATTTCCATCCAGTCAGAAACTGCATGGCGGGCAGTTGCTTTTCCCTTTACACTTCCTGCCAGGTTAATTGCCCCTCCATAAAGAAGAAACTTCTCTGTCAGTGTTGTTTTACCGGCATCCGGATGGGAAATAATTGCAAATGTACGTCTTTTTGTAATTTCTTTTGTATAGTCAGCCACTTAAGGGACCTCCTTCTTCATCAAACATAGGTAAATACCTAGGATATTTTAGTATACTGTACAAATAGTGTCAAGGATTTCCTGAAAGATTTATTCGGTCTGTGCATTTCCCTCTTCCAGAGGTGTGATTACAATATTTTCCACAGGAACGGATGTTTTCCTTTTTACAATATCTTCAATCTGTGCCCTTTTATCATCCTCCATATATTCCTTTGGAACAATAATATCCGCAGAATTGCCGGTAAGATTCACCACCACATCGGTAAAACCTTTTGCATCCAGAAGCAGTTCTGCTGCTTCTTCCTGTTCTGCCAGATCTGTCATCTCAACCATAGAAGCAATGGCTTCCTGTTTTTTATCCTCTCCTATCGTTTCGTTATTAATGATTTCCATCAATGTTTCTTTATTTGCAGAGCGTACCTGCTCCCGATTAATTCTGGCCTGTGCTGCAAAATTAGAGCTTCCTGTAAGTACCGCTTCTCCTGGTGTTTCGGATGCAGTATCTGTACTGCTCCCGGACGTATCCTGTCCACCTGCTGCCGCGTTTTCTTCCAGCAGTGCGCTTTCATCGGTCAGATCATAATCAAGACTTTCAATCTCTTCCACTATCCCATCGGTCTCTGCAGTTTCCTGCGCTTCATCCGAAGTTTTGCTGCTTACCTTCTCAAGTGTTTTATCCAATCCCAGATAATTATCCGAGTAATTGATATACCCGGCTACAGCAATCATAATTGCCAGTGCAGTAATGATAACCTGATTTTTCTTAAAAATCTTTTTCATGCAAGCCTCTCCTTTATTTCATTTTCATTACTTTTATTTTATGGGCTTCCAGCTGAAATAATGCCTGCACTGCCTCCTGAATATTCTGTACTACAACCGGACTGTCCCCTCCCTGGGCGATCACCAGCACACCACTTACTTTCGGATACTTTTCCTGGGCGATCCAGGGTGTCTGATTGCCTTTTGCATCTTTTTCAAATATCGTTTCCTCTCCATCCTTTTCCACAAGGATCTCACCCGAATTTTCAAAAGTGATAAAAACATGGGTTTTCCCAACTCCTTCTGCTTCCATCAACAGGTTCTGCAGTTGTACCTGCAGCTGCTCCTGCCATACAAGGACATCCGATTCCACAGGAACCGATTCCTTTTTTTCATTTTGTGTTTCTGTTTCTTCTCCTTCCTTTTCTTTCACCGGCATGGCAATAATCAGAAGAAGGATTCCTGCAAGAAGAAGGATTACCAGATTTTCTTTTTTTAAAACCTCCGACCATCGCTTCATGGTTCTCCCATCCTTTCTTCTTTTGCCGGCTGCTGCCAGTACTGATTTTCTATCTGCTCTGCCTGTTTCTCCCACTGTCCTGCCAAATCTTCTTCCTGCTGATAAAAGGATTCAAATGCCTCCTGAATCTGCTCTTCCAGATTCAATATCTGAAAGAGCGGAGATAATAAAAGCAGCATCAACAGCAGTCCCATATAATACTGAATGTACTTTTTATAACTGTTATCCGGAAGGAAATGCATGACAGCCGAAAGAAATATAAAGTAGCAGGCTATGTTCTGCATCCATCTGTAAATACTTTCTGCCATCCCCCCACCTCCCTTAATGGCTCACAAAAGATACCGTAAGAATCGCAATGGTCAGAAAAAAAAGCAATTCTACCGTAAGCAGAACTTTCAATAAAAGGCAGCATCCATCTCCTGCTGTCGTCAGAGCCCCGATCATACGCTTATCGGAAACCGGCTGCATCACAGCTGCAAGAAGCTTATAAAGAAGCGCCGAAATACCCAGTCGAAGGACAGGAGGAATCCCGATCAACAGAAGAACAAGAATTCCCAGTACTCCGATTCCGTTTCGTATCAGCACTGCAGTTCCAATTGCCACCTCTGTCACTCCGCTGACTGCATTTCCGATTCCCGGAATCGCACCGGCTGCTTTTCCGATCAGATCTCTTTTCAGAGAATCTACCGCAGGGCTGATCATATTCTGGATCAGCTGCATTCCAATCACAACAGCCACACACGTTTTCAATGTCCATTCGATCACGGTTCGAAGAAGTTCTGCCATTTTAGAAAGAAAATCTTCACTATGCAAAGCGTTCACCAGTTCCATCAATACCATTCCATGAATTCCGGGAAGTACCCAGCGAAAGAAAACGATCTGCACCATATAAATAAGCATAAGAGCAACTTCGTAAAATACCATGGCACCGGCACTTCCAGACGCAGCCGTCATTGCCAGAAAATAAGACGGCATAAGTGCTTTCAAAAACAATATAAAATTTTCTAGGATTTCCTTCACATAGTTTCCCAGACTTCCAAAAGCAGAGACCACGGATGCCAGCAGAAGCATATAGACCAAAAAAAAGCTGATTTCTCCAATCTGCCCATTACAAAACACATGACTGAAATTCGAAAATAATGCTGCCATGAAAATCAGCAGTACCATATGAATCATGGCACTCCTCTCTTGCGCAATCTGTCCAAAACCATACTCTTTCAGCAAGGCCAGAAAATATTCCCTGGAAAAGAGTTTCTCGCCCCGCAGGATTTTTTCCAGTGCATCTTCCAGGCCAAACGTATCTTTTCCCAGAAGCTCATTCACTGCCTCCTGCATAGCATCCAGTTCCATGTCTTCCAGAAGTTTCTGCTCTGTCTTTTCCTTTTCCTGTTCCAACATGTCCTGCCCTTGCGAATTGTCTGCTCCATAAACCGGACAAATCAATAAAAACAATTGCAGAAAAAAAATTCCCAGCAATCCTCTTTTTTTCTTTTTTCCTCTTCTCATGCCCAAAACCCATGTACCGTTTCCATAAGAGCCAGAAGCACAGGCAGGGACAGTACCATAATGTACAGTTTGATAAACATCTCTATCTGACCTGCAATTGCTCCATATCCCGCATCTTTGCAAATGCTGGCGGAAAACTGTCCGATATACGCAGCACCGATCATTTTCAAAAGCACACTGATATATTTTGTATCGACCGGAATATATTCCTGGATTTTTAAAACCGATTCAAATAAATACGACAGTTTCCCTGTCATATATACAAAAATACAGATTCCGGCCGCAAGACTCAGATATACCGAATACTCCGGTTTTGTCTCTTTCAGGAAAAGTGCCAGAAGGACACCGGTGATTCCCAGCATGACCACTTTTACCACTTCCATGTTTCTTCCCCCTTTTCGTCAAAGTGCAAACAATTCCTGTATGGTCTGAAATAAATCATAAATATAGGGCAATACCCAGAATAATACCAGCAGAAGTCCGGCAAGGCTTGTAAGAAATGCAAGTTCATCACGTTGACTGTGTTTCAGAATCTGGCACAGAACCGATACCAGAATTCCTACTGCTCCGATTTTAAATAAAATCGTAACTTCCATCTTTCTTCTCCCCTTTCCTTCCTTCTTTTTTACGGCAGAAACAGAATGGAAATAAAAATCCCGCCTAAAATTCCCATACTTTGATACAGTTTCTGTCTGGCCGGCATCTCTTCCTGTAACAGCCGGATTTTCTGTTCCAGCTCCTGCAGATATAAAGCAATGGTATTTTCCTGCATGTCGATATCCAGATATCCAAGATACTGTCCGAGAAGCATCAGTTCTTTCCTGTCTTCTCCTGTAAGCTGGGTATGTTGAAAAGCGCTTTCTGCTTCCTGGGCAAAAAGTTCTGAAAATCTGGTACTGTCAAATGCATCCGCTCTTTGTGCTGTCTTTTTCAGAAATCCCGCAAAGGGTTCCCGGATTTTTCCTGCTGTACGCATCAATGCTTCCGGCAAAGCTGCTTTCCGATATGTAATTTCTCCTCTGAGCAAAAGAGTCATTCTCTGCAGTTCCCGTAATTGCCGGATTCTTCCTGCATACTGTCTGCTTTTTTCAAATCCAAGAGCTGAACAGGCGAACAAAATCAGGCATACGCCCACCGCATTCAGCATAGAATCCCCTTTTTCAGCACCCGGTCATAAAGACAGGTTCCGCGCTCATCAAAAATAGCCTTTACTCTGCCAGCCTTGTCCTTATTCTGCAGAATAATATAGCGTTCAAATATTTTTTCCTGTACAAGTCTCTGCAGCAAAGGTTTTCTTTTAATATCATCCACAGAACTGCCGTGGACCGTAGCCAGCAATTTACATCCACAATGAATCACCGATTCAATTGCATGAATATCTTCGTAATCTCCCAGTTCATCCACTGCGATCACCTCCGGAGACATGGAGCGGATCAGCATCATCATTCCTTCGGCTTTCGGACAGCAATCCAGAATATCGGTCCGGATTCCCAGGTCATTCTGGGGAATCCCCTGATAAGATCCTGCAATTTCCGAACGTTCATCCACCACTCCTACTGATTTTCCAGGAAGATAACCGTTCCCGTCGCTGATCTGCCGGATCAGATCACGCAGAAGTGTCGTTTTTCCGCACATAGGCGGTGAAATGATCAGTGTATGACAGACATTATTCTTTTTTATAATATAGGGAAGTATCGGGGTCGCACACCCCTTTATCTGATGTGATAATCGTAAATTGATATAAGATATGTATTTTAAACTTTTAATTTTATCTCCGTCAAGAACGGTTTTTCCTGCAATTCCCACACGATGCCCGCCCTGTATGGTAATAAATCCCTGGCGGATTTCTTCCTCAAAGGCATACATGGAATAATTGCTTACGTACTCCATGGTTTCCCGCAGATCTTCTGCCTGCACCAGACACACATTCTGCATTTCTTTTGTAAGTCTCCCGTCATTGGTAAGAAAATACTCTTTCCCGCCATAGATCAGAATCAGTGGAGCATTTACCCGAAGCCGGATTTCATACAACTGTTCCATATCAAATCTGCTTCGCTCCAGAGCTGCCCTTATTTTTGCAGGAAAGAGCCGTGTAATCTCCTTTTCTCTCATAGGCTCACCTCTTTAGAAATAATATATGAGGACAATCCTTATTTAGTACAGAAAATTACACAACTCTTATAAGGTCAACCGGGGTTTTTTTCTCTCCTGTCACATATCCCACGTATCCGTCTTCTGTCTGAAAAAATTCCTGCCAGATTTCTTTCAGATCCAGTGTTCGCAGATCTTTGGTAATTCCTTCTCCATTCCATTTCACATAGCTTTCTTTCTTTGCCCACAAATGAAAGAAAGCTATGTCCGAATCCGGTGCATTTTTTACCTGTTCCTGTTCTTCCATGGATAAAGTTCGTCTGATCACACCGGGACTTTTTATTTTCCGGATAGCCTGAATATCAATTCCAACCGGAAACCAGGCAACAGCGCAAACCGCATATCTTTCGGAATGACTGATATTAAAAAAAGGAATCCGATCCCGGTTCCTTTCCGGCATAAAGCCGCAGGCCCTTTCCGGAACCAGAAACGGTTTTCCATGGCTGTTTTTCCCGAGAAGCCCTTCCAGAACCTGCAGTCCTTCGGGTTCTTCCGGCAGTTCCATCCGAAATTGTTCTTTTAAAGCCCGATATAAGAGTCTGCGCCCTGCCAATGTCTCACGCTCTCCCTTACTTTCTGTCCCGTGATCCGGAAGCAGTTCTTCCATCTTTCCATAATATACCGTTACCTTATTTTCCATGCTTTCCTCCGAGAAGTCCGCCTTCTGTCAGGAACCGGGAAACTCCCAATTCTTTATCATGTCGACTGTTGGCATAAAGAATCTGCAGTTCTTTTCTTGCACGGGTGATTCCCACATAAAACAGGCGCCGTTCTTCTTCCAGACTGCTTTCCGATACTGCTTTATGATAAGGAATCGAACCTTCGTTTACATCCATAAGAAATACCCGGTCAAATTCCAGCCCCTTGATACTGTGCAGTGTAGAGATCGTAACCCCTTTCTTTTCCTGGTTCTGCTCCTTTGCCTTTTCTTTCAGTTTCTCTGAATATTCCTCAATATGCAAAAGCCATTCTGCAAAGGTTTTATAACCTTTTGCGCTTTGCGCCAGTTCTTCCATAACTTCGTACAGATCTTCCACTTTAATTTTCCGATATGCAGCATAATCCTTTAAATATTCCTCATATCCAATTCCATATCGTATATAATTAATGGCTCCGTAAGGGGTCATTTTTTTCAAAGCATTCAGATCTTCTTCCAGCTTGTCGATCCGGTCACACATCCAGTCCTTCCCTTCATAAAACCAGCGCAGTCCCTCAAAAGAAACCGTACTGTCATCCAGTGCTTCTCTGGAAATATAACGATTGGGCCGATTCATGATCTGAAGAAATTCCCGCCTGCTTCTGTCTCCCATAGCAACCGTCATATAAGAAATCACATTTTTGGCGATCCAGTGTTCATATAAATTCGGAAGGGTATCCCGCATCTGAAAAGGGATCTGATAAGCCATCAACGTTTCCACCAGAAATCTTGACCCCTGATTGGTCCGGTATAAAATTGCGATTTCTTCATAAGGACATCCTTCTTTTACCGCTTTCTCGATACAGTTTTTCACATAAACTTCTTCTTCTTTTTCGGTCTCAAATCCCTTGATCACAACCGGTTTTCCTTCTTCGTTATTGGAATACAGCTGTTTTGGATATCTGTTTTTATTTTTTTCAATTACCTTCTGAGACAAGGAAACAATCTGTTTTGTAGAACGATAATTACAGGCAAGCAGTTCCGTTGCTGCTTTGGGATAGTCTTTCGGAAAATGCAGCATGATTTCCGGTTTTGAACCGCGAAAAGCATAGATGGACTGATCGTCGTCTCCCACAATAAACAGATTATTCAGAGGCGCCGCAAGCATACGGATAATATCATACTGAAGCTGATTGATATCCTGAAATTCATCGACCATAATGTATTGAAACTTTTTCTGCCAACCTCTTAAAATATCTTTTCGATTTGCAAGCAGATCGTAACAGTACAAAAGCATATCATCGAAATCCATAAGCCTTGCCTGCTTGCATTTTTCTGTATACGTACAGTAAATTTTCCGGAACATATCATCCGAACAATTGGCAGAATAATAATGTTCAATGGGAATCCGATTATTTTTTACCAGAGAGATTTCCTGTGTCAGTCCCTGAAAAAACTCTTTCTCATCTTCAATCTCCATTTTTTCCCTGTATACAATTTCTTTCAGAATATCGAACCTCTGCTCATCGCTTAATATATTTTTTGCAGAAAGTCTGTATGCATGCTTCAAAATCCCGTAAAAAATCCCGTGAAAGGTTCCGAATGTAACCTGCTGACAATTCCGGTCCAGTCCTTCTTTTTCACAAAGATGCAAAAAACGCTCCTTCATCTCTCTGGCTGCATTTTTGGTGAAAGTCACCACCAGTATGGATGAAGGAGTCACATGATATGTCTGTATTAAATTCACCACCCGCCTGGTCAGTGTGGTAGTTTTCCCGGAACCGGGACCCGCCAGAAGCATCATGGGTCCCCGGTTATGGGAAATCGCACGTTCCTGTGCTGCGTTTTTTTCCATAAAATTCTCCGTTCAGGAATGTTTATTTTATTTCCTGTGTTAATTTTTCTACGGCTGCTTTCAGTCTTTTTACAGACTCTTCCTTGCCCAGCACTTCCAGAATCTCTGTAGCGCCTGCAGGTGTCATCTGTTTTCCGGAAAGAGCGGTACGGATCGGCCACAAAATCTGTCCGTTTTTATAACCATTCTCTTTTGCGAATGCACAGAGCCGTTCATACAGCGCATCATTGCTGTAATCTTCCTGTGTTTCCAGAACCGGAAGAATCTTATTCAGAACTTCCAGAGAGATTTCCGGATTGGTTTTCATTTTCTTATGTGTATACATAGAAACATCATATTCCGGCACTTCCTCAAAGAAATCAATCAGATCCGGGATATCCGGGAACACTTCAATTCTTGTTTTTACCATCTGTGCGATCTTTTTCAGATCAAGATCTTTATGAATCACATTCTGGATATAAGGAAGAGCCATTTCATAAAATTTATCAAAATCCATAGCCTTCATATATTCACTGTTCATCCATCTCAGTTTTGCCATATCAAATACAGCCGGAGATTTACTCATGTGATGATAATCAAATTCTTTCACCAGTTCTTCGAGACTGAAAATTTCCCGGTTATCCTGCGGACACCATCCAAGAAGCGCCACATAATTCACAATGGCTTCTGAAATAAAGCCCTGTTCCAGTAAATCCTCATAAGAAGAATGTCCGGAACGTTTGCTTAACTTTTTATGTTCCTCATTGGTGATCAGCGGACAATGCACATAGGTAGGAACTTCCCATCCGAATGCTTCGTAGATTCTGTTATATTTCGGAGCAGAAGACAGATATTCATTTCCTCTTACCACATGTGTGATTCCCATCAAATGGTCATCTACAACATTTGCAAAATTATAGGTCGGATATCCGTCCGATTTGATCAGAATCAGATCATCCAGTTCATTATTTGGAACAGTAATTGCTCCGTAGATATCATCATGAAATGTAGTTGTACCTTCCACAGGCATATTAAAACGAATGACATGCGGTTCTCCCGCTGCCAGTTTTGCCTCTACTTCTTCTTTGCTCAGATGCAGACAATGTTTATCGTATACAGAAATTTCTTTTCCATCTTCTCCCACATTGGCTCTTAAAGATTCCAGACGCTCTTTTGTACAGAAGCAGTAATAAGCATCCCCCTGTTCGATCAGCTGTTTTGCATATTTCAGATAAATCCCCTGTGCATTTCTCTCACTCTGTACATAAGGACCATATCCTGCATCCTTATCCGGACCTTCATCGTGTACCAGACCTGTTTTTTCCAGGGTACGATAAATAATTTCCAATGCTCCATCCACAAAACGCTCCTGGTCCGTATCTTCAATACGCAGCATAAAACTTCCATTTTCATGTTTTGCGATCAAATATGCATACAGTGCAGTTCTTAAATTTCCTACATGCATTCTTCCTGTAGGGCTTGGTGCAAATCTTGTTCTTACAGTGCTCATCAATCTATCTCCTTCTGGGACTTTTCCCCGATTTTTTCTTCATGCGAAAAGGGTACACCCGGTACCCATGTCGCTAAAATTATACCGTAAGGTTTTTTACTTTTCAAGTAGGGAATAACTTTTTCTTCTTGTTTTTTCTATTGTTTTCCTACATAATAGACTCATACAATAAGGAGGCTTATTATGACTGGAAAAATGGAACATGCGTTAAAACTGGAAAATGACAATCTTGCTTATAAATCAGGTTTTCGCTGGAAGCAGATTCCCTGTCAGGACATTCTATGGGCTTATCTGCGCATTCAGGAAGTGAAATCCAAAGTATGCTGCGGAAATGTGGCATTTGATCTGTGTCAGCTGGTTGTCTGGACCAAAGACAAAAAGAAGATTATGATCAATACCCCCGGAAGAGAAGAAACGCTTCATTTTCTGGAACTTCTGAAAAAAGAGAATCCATCCATTGACATTAAGTACAGCAAAGAAAAAGAAGCAAAACTTTTCAGTTAAAAATCAATATGTGAACAAAAAAAATCCCCGAAGCAACAGCTCCGGGGATTTTTTTATTTAAGCAAACTCTTTCATAATCTCTTCCACTGTCTCGATCTTTTCTGACCGGTATGCATTCGCTCCGCAGAATAACAGTCCGTCATTTACCCTTCCTTCTGCTGCATTTACCAATGCTTCTGTAATACAATAAGGAATTTCCTTCTGATCACAGGTTACGATACACTTATAACAATGGCTGATTTTACATTTTTCCTTCTTTACCCGTTCCAGAAATGGATTCGCGATTGCACGGCCCGGCATACCGACCGGACTTTGTACAATACGGATATCTTCTTTTTTCGCCTGAATATAGGTCTGTTTGTATGCTTCCGAAGCATCGCATTCCTTTGTAGTCACAAAACGGGTACCCATCTGTACTCCATCTGCACCTAAATCCATCGCATGCTCCATATCTTTCCTGTCGTAAATGCCGCCAGCTACTACAACCGGAATTTTTTTTGCAAATTTTTCTCCATATTCCTTCACTTTTTCGATAATGGACCGAATCACTTCATCGTAGGCTTCTTCTGTGAATGTATCCAGCTCCTCTCTGGAAAATCCAAGATGCCCTCCTGCTTTTGGTCCTTCGATCACTACCAGATCCGGTGCTGTCTTATATTTTCTTTCCCACATACGGCAAATCACATTCAAGGATTTCAGGGAAGACACAATGGGAGCAATCTTTGTCTTCGTCCCTGCAACATATTTGGGAAGATCCACAGGAAGACCTGCCCCGGATATGATCAGATCCACTCCTGCTTTTACTGCCGTTTTCACATATTCTTCATATCTCTGGGTAGCAACCATAATGTTGACACCAATAATTCCGCCTTTTGCGATTTCTCTTGCTTTTTTGATTTCTTTTTCAATAGCCCGGAAATTCGCTTCAAAAGGATTCTTACGAAAATCCGGTTCCCGCCATCCGATCTGAGCTGTGGAAATCACACCGATTCCGCCGCAGGAAGCCACACTGCCTGCAAGTCCGGATAAGCTGATTCCCACACCCATTCCTCCCTGAATGACCGGGATCTTTGCTTCTAAATTTCCGATTCTCAATGGTTTGCTCATACTCTTGCTCTTTCTTTTGTCCTGATTTTTCCTTTACATTCTCCGGAAACGTTCATAACGAAGAGCTGCCAGTTCTTCTCCCGTTTTTCCTTCCATTTCCATGAGAAAATGCCGCATCCGTTTTTTCATATCTTTCGCGATCAAAGGAAGATTTTTTTCACAGGCCGGAATTTCTTCCGGGATAATCTGCTCAATAATTCCCATATTTTTGAGATCTTTTGCTGTAATTTTCATTACTTCGGCTGCCTCTTTTGCCCGTTTGCTGTCCTTCCAGAGAATCGAAGCAAATCCTTCCGGCGACAAAATGGAATAAGTGGCATTTTCCATCATCCACACTTCATTTCCCACGCCGATTGCAAGGGCACCTCCGCTTCCTCCTTCTCCGATTACAATACTCAGAACCGGAATTTTCAGATCAGACATTTCCATAAGATTCCGCGCAATGGCTTCTCCCTGTCCACGTTCTTCTGCTTCAACACCGCAGAAAGCGCCTGGTGTATCAATAAAATTAATAACCGGACGATTAAATTTCTCAGCCTGTTTCATCAATCGAAGTGCTTTTCGATATCCTTCCGGAGAAGGCATCCCGAAGTTTCTTGTAATATTATCTTTTGTATTGCGCCCTTTCTGAACCCCGATAACCGTTACCGGTTGTCCATCCAGTACTGCAAGGCCGCCTACAATGGCACCGTCATCACGAAATGCACGGTCTCCATGAAGCTCCATAAATTCATCAAAAATTGCTTCTATATAATCAAGGCTTGTAGGACGTTTGGAATCTCTCGCGATTTCCACACGCTCCCAGGCAGTCATTTCTTTATTTCCCTTATTTTTCCGTTTTTTCTCCGCTTCCGGTTCCCCTTCCGGAAGTGTGATCTTGGCAAACTGACAGTATCCTTTGTTTCGATTATGCAGTTTTACAAGACCTGCCAGAGTCGAACGCAGTACACTTCTGTGAACGATTCCGTCAATGATTCCATGCTCTACAAGAAATTCTGCTCTCTGAAATCCCTCTGGGAGCTTCTGTCCGATGGTCTGAGCAATGACTCTTGGTCCTGCAAAACCGATCAGCGCACCCGGCTCTGCCAGGATAATATCTCCCAGCATAGCAAAGCTTGCCGTTACGCCTCCTGTCGTTGGATCGGTAAGTACCGGAATATACAACAATCCTGCTTCACTGTGGCGTTTAATGGCTGCTGAGGTTTTGGCCATCTGCATAAGAGAAACCATACCTTCCTGCATTCTGGCTCCTCCGGAACAACAGAACAGAATTACGGGAAGCTGCTCCTGTGTTGCACGTTCAAAAGCACAGGTGATCTTCTCCCCTACAACATACCCCATACTTCCCATAAGGAAACGTGCATCACAGACACCCAGCACCACTTTTTCTCCGTCAATTCTGGCTTCTCCAATACGAATCGCCTCTTCCAGATGCGTCTTCTCCTGTGTCTGCGCAATTTTTTCTTCATATCCCGGATAGTCCAGAGGATTAAAAGTATGCAGTTCTGTGCACCATTCCTGAAAACTTCCCTTGTCTGCCACCATACGGATTCGTGTCTTTGCCTTGATCCGAAAATAGCCTTTGCATTTGGGACATACGTAATTATTCTTTACTACATCTTCTTTGTACAGAGGCTCTCCGCATTTGGGACATTTTACCCAGAGTCCTTCCGGAACAGAAGGTCCGGCTTCTTCTGCAACCTGGGGATTTACCTCCTGATCCACAGACTCACTCTGAGACATCTGCACATTTGTTGACTTTTTAAATAAATCCTTTAATCTGGACATATCCTATCTGCTCCTTACTCGTAATGCTCTTCTATAAAATGGGTCGTTACATTGCCTTCCAGAAAATCCTTCTGATTCAGAATATCATACTGAAAATCCAGATTGGTCTGTACCCCTTCAATGATTACTTCTCCGAGCGTGCTGCGCATCTTCGCAATGGCAGACTCCCGGTCACGATCATGAACGATCACCTTCATAATCATAGAATCGTAATTGGGCGGTATATGATATCCATTGTAAACAGCTGTGTCGATTCGCACACCGTTTCCTCCTGGAATGTAGAGATTTTCGATGGTTCCCGGACAAGGCATGAAATTCTTTGCCGGATTTTCCGCATTGATTCTGCATTCAATCGCATGCCCATTCATCTGAATCTCTTCCTGTTTTACAGAAAGCGGCAGCCCTGCTGCAACGCGGATCTGCTCTTTTACCAAATCCACACCCGATACAAATTCGGTTACCGGATGCTCCACCTGAATTCTGGTATTCATTTCCATAAAAAAGAATTCTCCGGAATCTGCCAGCAGAAACTCAATGGTTCCGGCACTTTCATAGCCTACTGTCTTTGCAGCCAGCACCGCTGTCTCTCCCATTTTTTTTCTGGTTTCTTCCGTAATGGCACAGGAAGGGGATTCCTCGATCATTTTCTGATGCCGTCTCTGAATGGAGCAGTCACGCTCTCCTAACTGCACCACATTTCCAAAACGGTCGCCCACAATCTGCACCTCTACATGACGGGGACGGGCCACGTAACGTTCCAGATACATCGTATTATCTGCAAAAGCATTTACGGACTCTCGCTGAGCAGTATTAAAATTCTCTGAAAAATCAGCCTCGCTTTCCGAAATACGCATTCCTTTTCCGCCACCACCGGAAGAAGCCTTGATCATAACCGGAAATCCGATTTCCTTTGCTGCCTCAAGAGCTTCCT
Source organism: Blautia sp. (assembly GCA_022777285.1). Classification (GTDB taxonomy): domain Bacteria; phylum Bacillota; class Clostridia; order Lachnospirales; family Lachnospiraceae; genus Blautia. The sequence continues at coordinate 18,141 of JALFGN010000027.1, read as the reverse complement.
CAGCAGTATAAACCGGCTCTTTGGTGCCTGGCACCACCGGTACCCCTGCTTCCATCATAGTCTTTCTTGCTTCGGATTTGTTTCCCATGCGGTCAATAACAGCTGCAGATGGTCCGATAAACGTCACATTGCATTTTTCACACATTTCAACAAACCGGCTGTTCTCTGAAAGAAAACCAAATCCCGGATGAATGGCTTCTGCCTTTGTAGCAACGGTAGCACTTAAAATACGTTCCATATTCAGATAACTTTCTGAAGGAGCTGCTGGTCCGATACATACCGCTTCATCTGCCAGCTGTGCATGCAGCGCATCCCGGTCTGCTTCCGAATAGACAGCCACTGTCTTGATTCCCATTTCTCTGCAGGCCCGTATAATACGAACTGCAATTTCTCCTCTGTTTGCAATTAATATTTTCTGAAACATGTTCTTCTCCTATCCGATTGCAAAAGTCAGCTCTGCCATAACTATAACTTTACCATCCTGGTTTCTTGCTACTGCCTTTCCTACTCCGATTGGTCCTTTTTCTTTTATGATTTCCAGTTCCAGAGTCAATACATCACCAGGAACTACTTTTGTTTTAAATTTTGCATTGTTAATCGCGCCAAAATAAGCGGTTTTTCCTTTATTCTCCGGTTTGCTTAAAATAGCAACTGCCCCAACCTGAGCAAGTGCTTCTACCTGAAGTACTCCAGGCATGACCGGTTCCTGTGGAAAATGTCCGGCAAAATACGGTTCATTATAACTTACACATTTTTTCCCTACTGCACGGATTCCCGGCTCCAGTTCCTCAATCGTATCAATCAGCAGAAATGGCTGTCTGTGAGGAATAATCTCCATAATTTCTTTTGTTGTCAGTTTCATCTCTTACGCCTCCTACTGGATTACAAACAACGGCTGTCCATACTCTACAACCTGCTCATTTTCTACAAGAACCTGTTTCACGACACCGTCAAATTCCGATTCAATTTCATTCATCAGCTTCATCGCCTCTACAATTCCCAGAACCTGACCTTTCTTTACGGTATCACCCGGTTTTACAAAAGCTTCTGCTTCCGGTGAAGGTGCATTATAAAAAGTTCCTACCAACGGAGATTTTACCACATTCCCCTCCGGTTCTGTCTCACCACCAACCAACGCTTCTGCTTTCTGAACTTCTTCCGCTGCGGAAATCACTGCAGACGGCACGGATTCCCCCGCTGTCGGAAGCGGCATAACCGGTGCGGAAATTACTTTTGTCTGTTTGTCTGTTTTCATGGAAATTTTCAGATTTCCTTCTTCCAGTGAAAACTGTGTCAGATTCGAATCACTTACGGTTTTGATCAAAGTAATAATTTTATCCAATTCCATGGTCTGTCTCCTTTATTCTGCAAATTTTTTGATTAAAAGACTTGCATTGTGTCCGCCGAAGCCGAGAGAGTTTGTGAGTGCATAAGGAATTTCCATCTCTACCCCCTGTCCGGTTACGTAATCCAGATCACATTCTTCATCTGCTACCTGATAGCCGGCTGTCTGATGTACATAATTATTTTCCATCTGTTTCACACATGCAATCACTTCTACTGCACCGGCTGCACCAAGCAGATGTCCAATCATGGATTTTGTGGAATTTACCTTCATTTTATATGCATGGTCTCCAAATAATTTCTTGATTGCTCTTGTTTCAAACAGGTCATTGTGATGTGTACTGGTTCCATGTGCATTAATGTAAGTCACTTCTTCCAGAGCGATTCCTGCTTCTTTCACTGCATTTTCCATCGCTTTTGCTGCCCCTTCTCCATCTTCTGCCGGAGAAGTAATATGGTAAGCATCACTGGTTGCACCGTATCCGACAATTTCTCCCAGAATCTTCGCGCCACGTTTTTTTGCATGTTCCAGTTCTTCCAGAACTACTACACCGGCGCCTTCTCCCATAACAAATCCATCTCTTTCCTTATCAAAAGGAATGGAACAACGATCCGGATCCGTAGATGTGGAAAGTGCTGTCAGTGCTGCAAAACCGCTGACACCTACTGGTGTGATACAGGACTCGGTTCCGCCTGCTACCATAATATCTGCATCGCCAAACTGAATGGTACGATAAGCCTCTCCGATACAATGTGTACCTGTTGCGCAGGCAGTTACCACATTGATGCTCTTTCCTTTCAGCCCGAACTGAATGGATACGTTACCGGCTGCCATATTGGAGATCATCATAGGAACCATAAGCGGATTTACACGATTTGGGCCTTTCTCCAGAAGTTTGGAATGTTCTTTTTCTACTGTCTGAAGACTTCCGATTCCGGAACCAATGGAACATCCCACACGATAAGGATCTTCCTCTTCCATATGGAAGCCGGAATCTTCGATTGCTTCTTTTGCAGCTGCTACTGCATACTGACAAAAAAGTTCCATTCTTCTTGCAGCTTTCGGATCCATATAATCTTTTCCTACAAATCCTTTGACTTCTCCTGCCATATGTGCTTTGTATTCAGAAGAATCAAATTTTGTAATTTCTCCGAATCCATGTCTTCCTTCTTTCAGTCCTGACCAGAACTCTTCTACGTTTAATCCTAAAGGTGTGATTGCCCCCATACCTGTAATGACTACTCTCTTCATAACATCCTCCTACATATTCATGCCGCCATCTACGCTGATGACCTGTCCGGTAATATAATCTGCTTTTTCAGATGCCAGAAATGCCACCATATTGGCAATATCTTCCGGTTTTCCGAATTTTCCAAGCGGAATCTGTTTGCATGCATTTTCCTTAATCTCTTCCGATAAAACTGCTGTCATTTCTGTATCTACAAATCCCGGTGCTACTGCATTTACAGTAATGCCTCTGCTTGCCAACTCTCTCGCCATGGTCTTGGTAAGTCCGATCACACCAGCCTTACTTGCTGCATAATTTGCCTGTCCTGCATTTCCCAGAATACCGGAAACAGAAGAAATATTAATAATTTTTCCACTTCTTTGTTTCAGCATCTGACGGGACAGATGACGAATGGTATTGAACGTTCCTTTCAGATTTGTCTGAATGACTGCATCGAAATCTTCTTCTTTCATCTTCATGATCAGATTATCTCTTGTGATTCCCGCATTGTTTACCAGGATATCAATATGCCCATATTCTTTGATCAGAGACTGGATCATTTCCTGACAGGCATCAAAATCGCTGACACTGCACTGATAGGCAGCTGCTTTTCCTCCCTGAGCAAGAATCGTATCTACCACTTCCTGGGCTCTTTCTTTTGATCCATTATAATTTACGATTACACAGGCACCTTCTCTTGCCAGTGTAAGTGCGATTTCTCTTCCGATTCCACGGCTTGCGCCTGTTACCAATGCTACTTTATTTTCCAGCATAATCAATCCTCTTCTTTCTGCTGTTCAAAAAATTCCACAGCTTTCTTAAAATCCTCTACATTCTGTATATTCATAACTGTCACATTTCTGTTGATTTTTCTCATAAATCCGCTCAGTGTTTTTCCGGGACCGATTTCCACAAATGTATCGATTCCCTCTGCAATCATTTTTTCCACACACTGCTGCCATTTTACAGAAGAGGAAACCTGTTTCACCAGGAGTTCTTTGATCTCTTTCGCATCTGTTACGTATTCTGCCGTGACATTTGTCACATAAGGAATTTCCGGTTTTTTTACTTCTACATTTGCAAGTACAGCTCCCAGTTTTTCTCCTGCTCCCTGCAGCATGGCAGAATGAAATGGTCCGGACACCTTTAAAGGAATAATTCTTCTTGTACCTGCTTCTTTCAGTTTCAAAGAAGCAGCCTCTACTGCTGTTGCTTCCCCTGTGATTACAATCTGTCCCGGGCAATTATAGTTTGCAATCGAAACGATTCCCTCCGTCTCTTCACAGATTTTTTCAATCACTTCTGCGTCTGTACCCATAACAGCTGACATAGCTCCGCCTTCCGGAACTGCTTCCTGCATAAGGATTCCTCTCTGTCTTACCACTGCAAAAGCGTCTTCCAAAGACAGCACACCAGATGCTACACAGGCACCATACTCTCCCAGGCTAAGACCTGCACTGACACAAGGACGGATTCCTTTTTCTTCCAGTGCTTTCAAAATTGCCACTTCCACACTTAACATGGCAATCTGTGTATATTCAGTAATATTTAACTCTTCGTTCTCTGTAAAACAGAGATTTGGAACATCTAAACCGGATACCTGAGATGCTTTGTCCATAACCTGTCTGCACACGGAAATTTCTTTATAAAAATCTTCCCCCATACCTGCATACTGTGCACCCTGTCCCGGGAATATAAATGCAACTTTACTCATAACAAACTCCTTTGATATTAGAATATTTTGTATTTCAAAGTATATATGGAAAAAGAATCTGCCTGGACAATATCACCATACTGCCGCGGCAGACTCTGAAAAACCATAAGTTTTTCTTATGCTTCTACACCTTTATTTTTCAGATAATCAATAACAGAACCTACTGTTGTCAGCTCCTGTAATTCTTCTGCAGGGATTTCTACAGAATATTCATCTTCCAGAGCCATAACCAGTTCAAATAAATCCAGGGAATCTGCTCCCAGATCATCCTTGAAGGATGTTTCCAGATTGATTTCGCCTTCGTCACAGCTTAACTGTTCTGCAATGATTTCTCTCATTTTTTCTAACATAATTTCTTATTCTCCTTTAAAATACATCTTTTTTTGAATTCTTTTGTTGAATTTGTTTGTGTCTAAAATTATTTTGATATTCAAAGTATATCTTCTTTCCTGCTATTTGTCAACCCTTTTCTATTCTTCAAATTTAATCTGTCTGGAAACACTGAGCGCAATCCCCATTTCGGCCATAAGAAAAACAATCGAAGTGCCTCCATAACTGAAAAACGGGAGCGTGATACCTGTCGTCGGTATCAGATTGATCACAACGCAGATATTCAAAATTACCTGCAGCGCAATGTGGAAGAAAATACCACAAACCATCAGAGATCCGTACAAATCCGGTGCATTGTGCGCAATAAAAATCAAACGATACAGCAAATACGCAAACAGCAAAAGTATGATGATGCATCCAAATACACCCAGTTCTTCACAAATAATAGAAAAAATCATATCATTTTGTGCTTCTGGTACTGCTCCCAGCTTCTGCACACTGTTTCCCAATCCTTTTCCGAAAAATCCCCCGGAACCAATGGCATACATTGCCTGCATGATCTGGTACCCGCCGGACTGTGCATAACGTTCCGGCTGAAGCCATACCATAACACGGCGAAGTCGAAAATCTTTCATTTGACTGATATCAATCGTACTTTTCCCAAGTGTCAGATGCAGAATCACAATCCCGCCTACAACCACTGCAAGTACTGCAATCCCTGCCATAATAAATGGTTTTGATTTCGGATGTGCAAGGAAAATGAGCAATACCGTCATACCACCGATAATGATTCCCGTACTCAGATTATCCGTAAAATAAAAAGCACCCCCTGCCAAAACCACTCCTGTTCCAAACAGCAATATCATAGCCTGTTTTTTCTGCATGGCTCTTCCCATTTTCACAATCAGACAGGGAATAAACGTGATCACTGCTATTTTCGCTATCTCAGATGGCTGGAACTGCATCCCCAGTTTCAGCCATCGTTTGGCTCCGTTCACTTCAACACCAAAAGGTGTATACCGAACCATCGCCATAAGTACAATCGAAACCAATGCAATATAGGGCGATAACGGAAACAACAGATGATAATCCAGACGGGAAACATAGATGGCAGCGCCAATACTTACGGTACTGAGAACCGCCTGTTTAAAGAAATAGAACATATCGTTCCCCTCTTTTACTCCTGCTATATAAGAGCTGGTACTGTACAGCATGATCAATCCAAAACAGGTGAGCAGAATAACGACTGCGATCAGATTATAATCATAATAATGAATCCGCTCTGCAAACCTTCCTACCGGTTTTCCTTTTTTCATATTTCGAAACAGTAAATTGACTTTCTTTTTCCCTTCTGTCTCTTTTACTCCTACATTTTTATCCATTTTTCTTAAGGTTGATGCCTCCTCCTTTCGTACACATTTTCTCAAATCTTAAAAGCATATTTCATCAATTCCAAAAATCCGGTCTGTGCATCGCTTTCCTGGTTTTCCACCTTTCTCACCAGTACAGGATTGTCCGTAATAATATTGTCCACACCGGCATCCAGCATCTTTTTTATATCTCCACGGTAATTCACCGTCCACGCATGTACTTCTTTACCAAGCGCATGCGCCTCCTGTACAAATTCCCGGTCTATATAAGTGTATTTAACACTGAAAAAATCAGCGGATGACACACCGGCTATACTTCCGTACGTCATAGTCATAATATAACCGGTACGAAGGTCCGGATTGATTTTCTTTACCTGCGTCAAAAAGGAATAGTTCATAGAAGTAATCACACAATGGTCTTCAAAATTGTTTTCTTCTATTGTGCGGACTACTTTTTTTACAATTCCTTTGTTTTTTCCATTGTACTTAATCTCAATATTTAAGTCCAACTTTCCTTTGCAATACTTCAGGACTTCATCTAATGTAGGAATTTTTTCTCCACGGAATTTTTTATGAAAACTTACACCGGCATCCAATTGTTCTATTTCCGCATACGTCATCTCCCATACATTTTTCTTGACACCAGCTGTCCTTTTCAGAGAATTATCATGAAGTAAAATCAATTCTCCGTCTGCTGTCTCCTGTACATCAATTTCCGCATAATCTGCTCCGCAATCAATCGTATATGCCAATGCACTGACTGTATTTTCCGGTGCCATCAGAGCCCCGCCTCTGTGAGCGGTTATCCCTACTGTAGCAAGCAGACTATTCACTGCACTGCTATGCTGAGATGCCATACCTACAAGAGAAATCAGTTCTACGGTAATCAGAACAAAGGTAAGAAATGCTGCCGCTCTTCTCCGGCCGATTTTTCGAAACCAGACGCGGTTTTTCATCATTGCTCCGATTCCTACTTCCGTTCTTATCTGCACATGATAATGCGCATAAATGGTATATACAAAAGCAAGGCTTGCCACAAGCTGGATTGCTCCTGCAAAAATGCCCAGTCCCATATCCATCCAGCTGCTGTAAAGAAGCACGGAACTAACGACTGCCGAGCCGCTTCGACTGCTCATAACATACAATACCATTCCAGCTGTCACGATCAGATATACCAATGCAATAAAAATAAGCATCCACAGATGAAGAATCACAAAACCGGGAATGATCCGTTTCCACTGTTTCTTCAGAAGAAAAAGCCCTGCCTTCAGTCCTTTCATACTTTTTCGTTCTTCTAACAAACAATAAGGAAGCGAAAACACAAAAAGAAAAGAAATCAGTAATAAGATTCCAATCATGACATACAGCACCCAGTGGGGACGAATCCACTTATAGATCAAAACAGCCGCATACTCCAACACACCAAAATAGGAAATTTCCCGAATCAGAAAATACAGAGAAAGAAAAGGTGCCGCCAGGATAATACAGATCAGCCAGGATCCCCTGCAATGTTTCAGGAAATGCCCGGTACGGCGTACACCTTCTATCAGCATATCACTGGTATATATTTTTCTTCCATGATAAGAATGACGCAAACAGGACAAAATGGCTGAAATTTCCACAAGAAAAAACAGCAGGATCAGAATTAAGATGGACAGCAGCAGAAACACAGATACAGGACTGGCCAGAAATTTTATAAAATTTTCTGCAGTCAGATAACTGAATTTTCGCAATTTCAAAGAATACCCAACTGCTGCAGAAGTCAGATTTGTCACAATCAGAAATGTCGCAACGCGATATCCCAATTCAAACAAAATCAGACTGCGCAGATTCTTTTTAATTATATTCTTCATGTTATTCAAAACAAATTTCATGCTGTCATCCCTTCCCTGTTGTTCTTTTCTATTTTACCAATATCATTCTGTTTATACAAGACCTTTGTTGCTGTTTACACGCCTTTTGTAATCCTTGACTTTTCGCTCTTTTTATACGATACTGTTCTATAGAAGGTATTGACTATATCCATGTATGGAGGTAAAAATTATGACAAATGAACTTTATGAACAAGCGAAGGAATCTTCTTCTTTCTCTGCTGAAATTTCCAACATCATTATGGAATCCCTGGAATACAGCAGCATTTCTTTTCTGAATCAGGCTGTGGAGATTCTGCAGATCTTCCGGACACGAATCGAGCGCGGAGACAAAATCGTCAACGAGGCAGATGGCACAGTCTTCACTCTGAAAAGCTACAAAAAATTCGTGCAGAACACCTTTTCTGATTACATATATCAACACGTTTTTCTGAAAGGTAATGAAGTGCAGAAAAACTATTTTGAGCTGGATTCTTGCGAAGAAGGCTACTCTCTGATTCTGGCACCGGATGGAAAACAGAAAACCTTTGAATGGATTTCTTCTCTCAGTGAACGTTTTTCTCTGGTTTATATGAAAGCGACAAAAATTGTTTATATAAAAAATATGAAAACAGGAAATTATTCTCCTTTTATTTCCGAAAAAGGAAAATACTGCCGTTATGACAAAGAAAAAGGGATGCTTATAGAAATATAACTTATCATAGAAAAACTACCGCAGTCTTTGGGACTGCGGTAGTTTTCGTTTTCTGTTACCGTATCTGTTTTATTTGTATAACTGATCCAGGTCATCCTGGCAAAGCGGTTTGATTCCGTTCTTTGTCAGAGCCTGCACTGCTTTTTCATTGTCTCCTACTCTGAGGATCATGCAGGCTTTGTCTTTTACACCAGATGTGAAGGCATAGGTATACTCTACATTAATTTCATTTTCTCCAAGAATCTTCATTACCTTTCCAAGACTGCCCGGCTGATTGGAAATAGCAATTGCCAGAACTTTTGTGATAGAGCAGACATATCCACTCTCTTTCAAAACGCGTACGGCATTAAACGGATCATCCAGAATCAGACGTATAATTCCGAAATCTTTTGTCTCTGCCAGAGACAATGCACGCATATTAATTCCATTCTCATTCAGTACATCAGCCAAAGCTGCCAACATACCTGGTTTATTTTCCACAAATACAGAAATCTGTTTTACAGTCATAAAAAGTCCCCCTCCCTGTCAATACAAGTTACGATTATCAATTACACGTTTTGCTTTTCCTTCACTACGGGCAATGGTCTTTGGTGCTACCAATTTCACGACTGCGTAAATTCCCAGCATGGATTTCAGCGCTTCAATCAATTCTTTTTCTCTTGCTGCGATTTCCCGGATGGAATCAGAGAACATCTCCGGAGTCATTTCCACCTGTACTTCCAGCTTGTCGCTGTTCTTTTCACGGCTGACAACGATCTGATAGTTTGCAGGATATCCTTTATTCAACAATACCGTCTCAATCTGGCTCGGGAATACGTTGACACCTTTTACAATCAGCATATCATCGCTTCTTCCCATCGGTTTTGACATTCTCACATGGGTTCTTCCGCAGGAACATTTTTCCCGGTTCAGTACACAGATATCTCTTGTACGATACCGAAGCAGCGGGAAGGCTTCTTTTGTAATGCTTGTAAATACCAATTCCCCTTTTTCTCCGTCCGGAAGAACTTCTCCTGTATTCGGATCAATAATCTCTGCAATAAAATGATCCTCATTGATATGCATACCGCCCTGGGCACTGCATTCATAAGAAACACCAGGACCGGAAATCTCTGTCAGTCCATAAATATCGTATGCTTTAATTCCCAGTTTTTCCTCGATGTCGTGACGCATTTCTTCACTCCATGCCTCTGCTCCGAAAATACCTGCTTTTAATTTAATCTTGTCCCGAAGCCCCTGTTCACATATGGTCTCTGCCAGATAAGCAGCATAAGAAGGCGTACAGCATAAAACGGTTGACCCAAGATCACACATGAACTGAATCTGACGATCTGTATTACCGGAAGACATCGGCAGTGTAAGAGAACCCAGTTTATGAGAACCGCCATTTAATCCCGGTCCTCCAGTAAAAAGTCCGTATCCATAACTTACATGTACCACATCATCCTTGGTTGCACCTGCTGCTGCAAGAGCTCTTGCACAGCATTCTTCCCAGAGATCCAGATCATGCTGTGTATAAAACGCAACAACTCTTCTTCCGGTCGTTCCACTGGTAGACTGAATTCTTACACAATCCGATAATGGTTTTGCCACCAGACCATATGGATAAGCATCTCTTAAGTCATCCTTGGTAAGAAACGGCAGTTTATGCAAATCATCTACGGATTTAATATCTTCCGGAGTTACTCCTTTTTCTTCCATTTTTGCTCTGTAATAAGGTACGTTGTCGTACACATGCTTTACCTGTTTTACCAGGCGTTCATCCTGCCACTGACGAATCTGCTCTCTTGATGCGCATTCAATCTCCGGCTGAAAATAATGTTCCATCGTTTTCTTCCTTTCTTATGTGTATTTTCTACTGTTCATTCGAACTTTTTTTACAATCCATCGTCAAAATAACAACGTTTCAGGTTGTAACGCTTGTCATCATTATAACATTTTGATACTTTAACGTAAAGAACTTTTATTTTTTTGTTCTGATTTTTTTTGACACTTTTTATCAATCATTCTTGACTTTTGTGGTCAAATAGCATAGAATGGAAATCGCGTAGAACAATGACAATAATTTACAATAAAAAAGCACCTCACATTCTGGGAAATGTGAGGTGCTTTTTTATTTAATTTTCACTGCAAATTACTCTTTATTTCTCCACAGGCAATTTTGGCACCTGAATTTCCGGATGGCTGCATTTGAAAATCATCCCGATTTTCATGAATTACCACTGTGTGCCCCACTACTTCTTCCGGAAGAAACCGGTCAGTAAAAAATACAAGAAACGCATATCCCCGATTCTGAAGAAGCGGCGGAAAATCTCCTGCATGTTCCGGATGGGGACAGTTTCCGGGATTCCAATGCATGCCTGTATTTCCAAATTCTTCTGTACCACCGGAAGTACAAGAACTTCCTTCATGAATATGAAATCCATGGAACCTATTCTCGCAGTCCCCTTTTTTATAAGGAAGTCCGGCAATATCAGCGATCACAAGCGTTCCGCCCCAAAGCGGATAAAAAAGCACGGTACCTTCCATATCCGGATAATCTTTACCGCCTTTTATCAAAGCGAACGCTTCCGGATTTTGTTCAATTATCCTTTGCATTACAACTGACCATCCCTCTTCCATTCTGCTTTTTGCAGAATCCACCTTTACTTTCTGCATGGACAATCACAGCTGCATTTGGCCGGCATGTCAAAACTTGGATTGAACGCATAAAAGTTTCTGGAATCCAATTCTTCCTGGACAAAACGAAGGGTTTCACCGAAACGCTGGAAATGCACGACTTCCCGGGCGCGGAGGAAACGAATCGGGTCTGCTACATCCGGATCTTTTACGACACGCAGAATATTATCATACGTACTCCTTGCTTTTTGTTCTGCCGCCATATTTTCGAACAGATCGGTAATCGGATCTCCCTTTGACTGAAATTCACAGGCATTAAATGGAATTCCTCCTGCTGCCTGAGGCCAGATCGCATCTGTATGATCAATATAATAAGGTCCAAGCCCGGAATTCTCAATTTCTTCCATAGACAGATTTCTGGTAAGCTGATGCACAATGGTAGCAATTATTTCCATATGCGCCAGTTCTTCTGTTCCGATATCGTTCAGTGTTCCCATCGCAACTCGATTTGGCATCGTAAAACGCTGGGACAGGTAACGCATAGATGCAGCGGCTTCACCGTCGGGACCGCCGTATTGACTCATTATGAACTGCGCTGTTTTTGCATTGGGTGTTTTAATATTTACCGGATACTGCAGTCTTTTTTCATAATTCCACATAAAAGAAATCCCCCCTTTCTTATTCCCATGGCCAGGGCTGCATAACCCAATTCCAGAAACAGCTGCCGTTCTCATCCACCGTATCAATGGTAAGCGGTCCATAATATCTGGCATATTCTTTCATTGCTTCTTTGCGTTCCTGTAATTTACAGCGGAGAAATTCCATGGCTTTTTTATCTTCCGGGTGGGTATCCAGATAAAGTGTCATATCATTGACTGCAAAACTTATTTCATTAATGGTATGCATGAGAGCTTCTTTGCTTTTTTTACATTCATTCATCGGCAGATTCCTCTCTTTCCACAAAATGGTTTACACAGTTCAGGGAAAATGGTTCCTGTATGGAATCCACGTTTCAAATCAAATGTCGTTCGAAATGTTTGATTCGGTACATAGGCCATAGCAAGAGGAAGCCTGTCGGCAAGTTCATAAATATCGTGCTCTTCCACCTTGTCGCAACTGTAATACGATTTATTTCTGCTTTCCATAAAGCAAATCCTTTTTATTTTTGTTTACAGTACTATACTATGAATCGAATAAAAAAAGGTCAAAAAGTGACCCGCGTGATAAAAGAATGGAAAAACAGATTGCAGATAAAACAGTTCCTGTTATAATGGAAGTATTCAACAGGAGGATGACCATGGAACAGGATATCAATTTACGAGATAATGATAAAATTGAAGCAGCAATTGAGGCACTTCAAAAAGAAACAACCGAGGAAATGCTGGCACATACACTGACTGTAATCCGAAAAAGAATGAAAGAAAAAGGACATCTGATTCCCGCAGTCGAGCAGTCTGCAGATCAGGCTCCCCTTCAGATGCGTGTCATTCAGACAGGAGATGGAAAATCCTGGTTTGCGGCATTTACAAGTTTTGATGAGGAATTAAAAGGAAGTAATTCGGTAATGTCTGCTTTTACAGCAGAAATCGGACCGTTGTTTTTAATGACCCTTCGGACAGATGCAGTGGAAGGATTGATTATCAATCCCTGGAATAAAACAATTATGCTGAATAAGAACCTAATTCGCATTATTATTCATAATTACAAAGGAGAATAAAAAGATATGGCTTCAAAAAAATATGCTTCTGTAGAACACAAAAATTGTGTAGCCTGCGGTACATGTATGATTGTCTGCCCAAAAGAAGCAATTCAGGTAAATCATGGCTGTTTTGCACAGGTAAATTCGGATGTTTGTGTAGGATGCGGCAAATGTGCCAAAGTATGTCCGACCGGCTGCATTTTACTAAAGGAAAGAGGAAAAGGGGAATGAAAAAACATTGGTATGAATATCTTTGGATCTGGGCAATTGTATATTTTACACTTGGATTTTTCAATATCCTTTTCGCCTGGTTGGGAATGATCGACTTTATCGTTCCATTGATCTTTGCTGTTTTTGGCGGTACAAAAGGATTTTGTAATCATTATTGCGGACGTGGACAATTATATATGAAATTGGGAAATGATTTGAAATGTTCCCGAAATAAACCAACACCAAAATGGATGTATTCCAAATGGTTTCGTTATGGATTTCTTGTGTTTTTCCTGACCATGTTTGGAAATATGGTGTTCCAGACTTACCTGGTAGGAGCGGGTGCACGCTCTCTGCGGGAGGCTATTAAACTGTTCTGGACTTTTCGTGTTCCCTGGGGATGGACTTATACAGCAGGTATGGTACCGGACTGGATCGCACAGTACAGTTTTGGCCTTTACAGTCTGATGCTCACCTCTCTTTTAATTGGCTTCATCGTTATGGTTCTTTTTAAACCAAGAACCTGGTGTACCTTTTGCCCTATGGGTACCATGACACAGAGAATCTGCCAGCTTAAGAAGAAAAAATAAACGGTTCGGTGCCAGGCACCGAACCGTTTATTTTTTCCTTGCATTTTTTAGAGTAAATAAGAACAGGATGGATCCTATGAAAGAGACGCAGCATTCTGTCACAGGATACGCACACCAGACACCAGTCATCCGGAATAATGTGGAGAGCAGAAACGCTATTGGAATCAGAAGAATGCATCCTCTTGAAAGGGAAATAATCTGGGCAGGAACCGGATGTTCTGTTGAGGTAAGGTAAGTGGAAAGCACAATATTCAGGCCAATAAAAGGACAAGCCATAAAATACAATCGTAATCCGGTTACTGCAAATTCCTGAAGCTGTCGATTCTGTTCACTGTTGAAGAGAAAAGCAATCAAAGAAGCGTGAAAGAATATGACAGAATAAATGACACCGGACAGAAGAAGCATCGTCATTATGGAATAGTTCAGGACTGCTTTTACATTCGCTTGGTTTTGTATACCATAATTCTTACTCAGGACAGGTTGAATTCCCTGAGACAGTCCTGTATAAATGGCTACAACAACAAGAGAAACCACTGTAACAATACTGAAGGCAGCCACACCCGTATTTCCTGTAAGCCGCAGGATAATAAAATTGAACAGCAGCATGACGATCCCGGATGTTGCTTCCGTCAGAAAAGAAGGAATTCCGCTTGAGAGAATAACAGAAATTCTTTTGGTAATTTGTATTTCTTTTACCAAGTGAAACTGATTCTTTTTGGCAATTCCATAAGCAGATAAAATAATCATGCTGATTACAGGCGCCAGTCCGGTTGCGAAAATAGCACCGAAGATTCCCATACCAAGGGGAAAGATAAAGATATAATCAAGCAGGATATTTGCACAACTTCCCGTAACCATGGCTTTTGTGGAAAGAGATGGATTCCCATCGTTTCTTACAAAACACTGAAAAAGATGATTAAATAAAAAAGCCGGAGAAAAAAGCAACAGAACACGAAGATACGTATGGGTCATAGAAAACATCGTATCATCAGCACCCAACATCCTTACCAGCGAATCCGAAAAAAACAGGCCAAGAAAAACAAAAAAAACAGAACAAAGAGCGGCAAGACAAAAAGAACTTGTGAAAATCCGGTTTGCAGCCTCCTCTTCGCCACGGCTTTTTTGGATCGTATAGTTTGTGCTGCCTCCCATACCAATCATAAGTCCTGTTCCGCTCAGAATACAGAATACCGGGAAAGCAAGATTCAGGGCAGTCAGTCCTTTTGCTCCCATATCTGCGGATACAAAGAAGGTATCTGCCAGTGTATAGCAGGAATATACCATCTGTCCGCAGATATTCAGAGATACATATTTCAAAAATTCTTTGAAAACATTGTTCATAGACGTTCTCCTTCTCTAACATACGAAAACGCTCCCATATACAAGTAGCCTTTGCATACGGGAGCGTCTCAAACCGTTTTTTTCATTATACAGAGCATAAGTCTTAAAGTCAATCGCATAAAAAAATTCGTAAGAAAAAGGGATATTTTTCGAACAGAATCGTCTAATCTATGTAAATAAAAAATGCTGGCCGGCATGGAAAGGTGGTATTCCATTGACGAAGGAACAATTGGGAAAGTTAATTTTTTCCTCAGAACGACAAATGTATGCAACTGCAAAATCAATTTTAGTCAATGATGAAGACTGTGCAGATGCTATTCAGGAAGCAATCGTCAAGGCTTTTTCCAAAATTCACACATTAAGAAATGATAACTATGCAAAAACATGGTTGATCCGAATCCTGATCAATGAATGTTATACCCTGTTAAGAAAAGCAAACAGGCAGCTGTCCCTGGAAGATAAAAATGCCATATGGGAAAGGGAAACAGGAGAGAAGACAGATTACAGTGAACTGTACCGTGCAGTGAATGCACTGAAAGAAGAATTACGACTTCCTGTTATTTTATATTATGTAGAAGATTTCAATATAAGAGAAATTGCACAGATTCTTGACCTGACAGAAGGTGCTGTACAAAAACGGCTTGCAAGAGCCCGGGAAAAATTAAGAGCAGATTTAAGAGGAAGAGAGGCGTTTGTATGAGGTTAGAGGACATGAAAAATGAAATTCCGGAAACTCCTGATTTTATCCATGAGATGATTAAAAATGAAGTAGAAAAACAATTGAAAGAAACCAGTATCCCAAGCATTCCGGTGAAAAAAATCAGGAAATGGACAACTGCAAGAGTGGCAGCAGCCGTTGCTGTTTGTGTTCTGGCAACCACAACCGCTGCTTACGGGGGAATAAAATTATATCATATGTATCTGGAAAAAGATGGAACCTACCGGGTGAAAACAGGAATCACAACAGAAAAAGATTCCAGAGGATTTGACCTTCCAGATCAGATTCCTGAAATTGAAATTCAGGCAAATTATATTCCGGACGGAATGGCATGGATGGATGAGTATCATCTGGAATATCCGGAAAATAACAGAACCGGAGGATTTTCTTTATCCAGTGTTTTGTTAGATAATGATGACTTCGAGCAGGTGATGACAGACACAGGAGTCGTTGAAAGTCAGGAAAGAACATTTGGAGATCTGGATGGTGTCTATCTGAGATATCAGGATCTGAAACAGGACGGAAGTTTTAATCAGAGAATTTATCTGCTTTGCCCTGAGGAGTATCGTGTGATCACAATCTATATAGGAGATGATGTTTCCAGGGAAGAAGCATTTAAATTTGCAGAAAATCTGGAAATTGTGGAAACAGAAACCATGATTGAAACGGCAGGTCTGTATACCTGGAGTGAGCTGGTATCGCCCGAAGCAGATGCGGCTTCAGACATCATTTCAGAACTTTCAGACGAGAAACTGAAGATTCATGAAATCGGTGATTCTTATTATCTGAGCGCTTCGGCAAAAGATACCGATGGAAACTCCATTACAGCAGATCAGATCGCTGTTTGTGTGGACAGCATTCAGATCGCAGATGATCTGCAGCTTCTGGACGGAAAAGAACTTCCGGAAGAATGGCAGAATGTTGTCGGAGCAGATGGAAAACTGGTTCCGAATCATCTGTCTTACATTAAGTCCGGGGATGGAATTGATACACTCGATGAAGTTGTGAAAACAGAAACAGTAAATCAAAAACTGGTCTATGCAACGGTGACCTATACCAATCACTCCGATCAGGAGATTCATCATATGTTGTATTTGGGCAGCATGATGTTCCTGAAACAAGAAGGAAACAACTATCAGATCTATGACAAAAGCGAAAGCGGCGGAGAAAATTATGATCGTGTGACAGGAGACAGTACAGCCCATAGACGGGAAATGACCTACTACAGTATCAAGGAAGATTATGGGAATGGAGGAAACTATATTCCGTCTCTGAAACCGGGAGAAAGTGTGCAGGCAGACATGGCATGGATTGTCAATGAAAATGATCTGGATTATCTGTACCTGAATCTCTGCGGAGACGGAGCATCGTTTGAATTTTCCAAATCAGTTATAGAAACCGGGGTAACCAGAGTAGCCAAAGAGTGACTGGAGTCAGTTTCCTGAGTCAAGCTGGTAATTGCCAAAATTCTGTGTTATTGTAAAAGAAACAAGCAGGAAAAGAGGAATCACATGGACACAGAAGAAATAAAAATCCGAACTGCAACCTTGCAGGATGCAGAAGCATTATTGGCAATCTACAGACCTTACGTAGAACAAACAGCCATCACCTTCGAATATGAAGTTCCTTCCGTTGAAGAATTTCGGACACGAATTCAAAATACTTTAAAAAAATATCCTTACCTTGTAGCAGAACAAGAAGGCCGGATTCTCGGCTATGCTTATGCAGGGCCTTTTCATGAACGGGCGGCTTATGACTGGGCAGTGGAAACTTCCATTTATGTCAATCAGGAACAGAAACGATGCGGAATCGGAGGAAAATTACATCATGCATTAGAAAACGTACTGAAAGAACAGGGAATCTTAAATATGAACGCATGCATTGCCTGTCCAAAAACAGAAGATGAATATCTCACCAGAAACAGCCTCGAATTTCATGGACATCTGGGATATCGTCCGGTCGGGGAATTTTATCAGTGCGGATATAAGTTCAGACGATGGTATAACATGATCTGGATGGAAAAACAAATTGGAGAACATAAGGAAGAACAAGATTCTCCTCTGACTTTTCCACAAGTACGGGATCGTATCCGGAAGAAATACGGGAT
This sequence comes from Blautia sp., assembly GCA_022777285.1. GTDB lineage: Bacteria > Bacillota > Clostridia > Lachnospirales > Lachnospiraceae > Blautia. The sequence continues at coordinate 305 of JALFGN010000027.1, read as the reverse complement.
TGAATAAAAATAAACAGATTTTACATTTTGAGCTTAACTGTTAAGTTTATGCGGACTACTACAGAATCTTCCCCTTCAATTGCTTTTTCACACGGTGAGAGACAAGCGGGAGGGGAAGGTCAACCTTTCATACATTAATATTTCAATCCACTCCCTCACACAGAGGGAGACGATACTACAACTGCTGATACTGCTATAATAACAATTTCAATCCACTCCCTCACACGGTGGGAGACCACTCTGGGCGTTGGTGTGGTTGTCAGACTGGGATTTTCAATCCACTCCATCACACGTTGGGTGACGGC
>JALFGN010000012.1 GCA_022777285.1 Blautia sp. | reverse complement strand
AATTTATTTATCACAGTCATTCGGTGCTTTCATCAGCAACCTGGCACATCCGGCTACGCTGATCATGAGCCCGAAACAGATTGAAGCAGGAGAAGATGCCTGTGCACAGGCACCGGTAGGAACCGGCCAGTACAAATTTGTTGAGTGGGTTGCCGGTGACCATATGAAAGTAGAACTGAACAAAGACTGGTGGGGATATGACGCAGACGTCTGCGGCGGAACTGCTCTGGCAGATGCAGATGCAGGATTTAAGAGCATCACATTCAAACCGGTTGCAGAAAGTGCTACCCGTGTATCTGCAATTCAGGCAGGTGACGCACAGATTATGTGGTCTGTACCGACCGAAAGCGTTGACACCTTAAAAGGTGACAGCAACGTATCCGTTGGAATGGGCGACAGCATCACCGTATGGTACTTCTTCATGAATACACAGAAAGCACCGTTCAACGATGTTAAGGTTCGTGAGGCAATGGCTTATGCAATCAACAAAGAGGCATATATCCAGGTAGTTATGAACGGTTACGGTTCTGTGGCAACTTCTATGGTAGGAGAAGCAGTACAGCACTACAAAGGAAATGATCCGTATTCCTACGATCCGGAAAAAGCAAAAGAGCTGTTAAAGGAAGCAGGATATCCGGATGGATTTACCACAACACTGATGTACAGCAACACGACAGCAAACCAGAAAAAAGCAGAGTTCTACAAACAGCAGCTTGCAGAGGTTGGCATTGATCTGGAACTGAACGGAATGGAAAGTGCCGTTCTAAATGAAAAGGTTCAGGGAGCTGACTGTGCAGGAGCCGATGCCGAGGTTGACTGCTACTTAAGCGGATGGTCTACATCCACCGGTGATGCCGACTGGGGACTTCGTCCGATGCTGGCAACCGAGTCTGAGCCGCCGATGAGCTACAACATCAGCTACTATGAGAATGAAAAAGTAGATCAGCTTCTCAAAGATGGTCTTGCAACTGCAGATGAAGACAAACGTGGTGAGATTTATGCAGAAGTACAGGATATTGTATGGCAGGATCTTCCGCTGCTCTGCATCGCAAACGATAAAAACATCTGGGCAACCAGCAATAACATTACCGGAGTATATCTGTTAGGTGATGGAAGCATCGGCATGAGAAATGCCAGAATGGCAGCCGAATAACGGCAGACTGAAACAAGGATATGAAAAAGACCCCGGCGTCCTTCCGTCAAAAGAGGGCGCCGGTTTCTTACAAACAGGAAAGCAGGCAGTGATCCGTGGGATTGTACCTGTAGGATAAGCATGAAAGTAGGAGATACAATATGCCAAAATATATACTGAAGCGTATTGTGGGTACGATCCCCACACTGATTATTGTTATTACATTTGTATTTTTCTTTGTCCGCCTGATTCCGGGAGATCCGGCGAGACTCGTTGCAGGAGAGCAGGCAACACAGGATGATGTAGAGGCAGTAAGAGAAGAGCTTGGCCTCAATAAATCCATTCCGACACAGTATGTTACCTACGTGACGGGACTTTTGAAAGGAGATCTTGGAACCTCCCTTCGGACAAAGCAGCCGGTTACAAAGGAAGTTGCGGGAAGATTCGGAAATACCGTTCGTCTGGCATTTGTCACATTGCTGTGGAGCTCGGTTGTGGGTGTACTTTTTGGCGTATGGTCCGGAACACACCGGGGAAAATGGCAGGATTATACCGGAATGACGATTGCGGTCTCGGGTATTTCCCTCCCCTCGTTCTGGATCGGCTTTCTGATGATTATGCTGTTTGCGGTAAAACTCCGAATTCTGCCGACAACAAGCGGAACGAGCCTGAAAAGTCTGATTATGCCGTCCATCACACTCGGCGTCGGAATTGCGGCCGTGATTGCACGATTTACAAGATCCTCCATTATTGAGGTGTTAAAAGAAGATTACGTCAGAACAGCAAGAGCAAAAGGAATCAAAGAAAAGGTTGTGATCTGGAAGCATGCGTTCCGCAACTCCATGATTTCCGTCGTGACGGTTGTGGGTCTGCAGTTCGGCTTTCTGCTGGGTGGCTCTGTTGTCACAGAAACGGTATTTGCCTATCCTGGCCTTGGATCCCTTCTGATTGAATCGGTCAATTACAGAGATTATCCGGCAATCCAGTCCCTGATTCTGATCTTTTCGCTGCAGTTTATCGTCATCAACCTGATTGTCGATATCCTCTATGCGGTTCTGAATCCGGAAATTAAACTTCAGTAGGAGATGAGTGGAATGAAAGAAAAGAAAAAAGTACAGACCGAGAGCCAGGAGAAAATTAAAACTCCGTTTTCTGAGATGGTTCGAAAATTTAAAAAACAGAAAAATGCAGTAGTTGCGCTTTGTTTTATCATTTTCCTCATTTTCCTTGCGTTTTTCGGAAGCAAAATTGTGCCGTACGGAATCAATGAGTATGATTACAATGCGATTCTTCAGGGACCAAGTATGAAGCACCTGTTTGGAACGGACGAGTTTGGACGGGATCTGTTTTCCCGTATCGTCTGTGGAACCCGGATTTCAATTGCGGTCGGATTCGGCGCTGTTACGGTCGGTGCGGTCTGTGGTACCATCCTCGGACTTCTGGCCGGATATTACGGCGGATGGATTGATTCTATTATTATGAGAATCTGCGATGTCCTGTTCGCTTTTCCGGGACTGATCCTTGCAATTGCCATTGTGGCAATTCTCGGAAGCGGCATGGCCAACGTCGTGATTGCGGTCGCTGTCTTTTCTACACCGACCTTTGCACGGCTTGTCCGAAGCAAAACGCTGAGCCTGAAAAATTCCGTCTTTGTCCTGGCGGCACGGAACATCGGTGTTTCCGATGCAAGAATTCTGTTTCGCCATATTCTGCCGGGAGCCATTCCGGACATCATTGTACAGTATTCCATGTCATTTGGATCTTCCATTCTGACAGCATCGAGCCTTTCCTTTCTGGGAATGGGCGCACAGCCGCCGACACCGGAATGGGGACTGCTTCTTTCCAACGGAAGAAACTATATGGCAAGTGCAATGTATGTAACGATTTTCCCGGGTCTTGCGATTTTCCTTACCGTACTGAGCTTTAACCTGTTAGGCGACGGACTTCGCGATGCACTCGATCCGAAACTTTCCGATTGATAAGGAGGAGCAGAAGTGGCTACTGATAACGTACTTGAGATAAAAAATTTACATACGTATTTCTATACCGATGGCGGTGTGATCAAAGCAGTAGACGGTGTCGATGTGGAGCTTCGACGCGGCGCAACGCTTGGTATCGTAGGCGAGTCGGGAAGTGGAAAGAGCGTGACATCCCTCTCTGTGATGGGATTACTGACCGGAACGAAAGGAAAAATTGCTGACGGCGAAATCCTGCTGGATGGCGATGATATTGTAAAGCTGACGAAGGAACAGCAGAGAAAGCTGCGCGGAAGCAAAATTTCCATGATTTTCCAGGAACCGATGACCAGCCTGAATCCGGTCATGAAGATCGGGGATCAGGTGGCAGAATGCGTTCTGCAGCATGAAAAAATATCAAAAAAAGAGGCACTGAAAAAGGCAGAGGATATGCTCCGGAAAACGGGCGTTCCGCGCGTGGAGCATATGATGAAGGAGTATCCGTTCCAGCTTTCCGGCGGCCAGAGACAGAGGGTCATGATTGCCATGGCACTTGTATGTAAACCGGAAATTCTGATCGCGGATGAGCCAACGACCGCACTGGATGTAACGATTCAGGCACAGATACTGGATCTGATGAATCAGCTGAAAAAAGAGACAGGTACATCCATCCTGTTTATTACACATGATCTTGGCGTTGTTGCAGAGGTCTGCGATGATGTTGCCGTTATGTACTGTGGCCGCGTGGTAGAGCGTGGAGATGTAAAAACAATTTTCGCCAATCCGTCCCACCCGTATACGAAAGGACTGCTGGGATCGATTCCGAGACTGGGAGATGCCGGAAAAGAACTGAAGTCGATTCCGGGAAACGTTCCGAACCCGAAATATATGCCGAAAGGCTGCAAATTTGCGCCGCGATGTCCATACGCTTCGGAAAAATGCCGCGAGGCAGAACCGGGATTTTTCCAGATCGGGGAAGGCCATATCAGCAGATGCTGGCTCTGCGAAAGTGGACAGCTCAAAACAGACCACGTAGAGAAGGCAGGTGACTAGGATGTCGGATACATTACTTAGAGTAGAGGATTTGAAAATTTATTATCCGGTTGCCGGAAGCGGATTTGGAAAAAAGGAATTCGTCAAAGCGGTAGACGGAGTTACCTTTGAGGTAAAAAAAGGCGAGGTGTTCGGAATTGTAGGCGAGTCCGGCTGCGGAAAATCCACACTGGGAAGAGGCGTCTGCAAACTGGAAAATCTGACATCGGGTCATGTGTATCTGGATGGCGAAGATATTACAGAATACAATGACCGGAGAATGCGTTCCGTCCGGAAAAAGGTACAGATGGTTTTTCAGGATCCGTATATGTCCTTGAATCCACGGATGTCTGTTTTTGACATCATTGCAGAGCCGCTGCTGGCGCATCATCTGTATCAGGATAAAGCGGATCTGGAAAAGAAAGTGCTGGATCTTTTGCACAGGGTAGGACTGGATGACTACCATGCAAACCGTTATCCACATGAATTTTCCGGCGGTCAGCGTCAGAGAATCGGAATTGCCCGCGCACTTGCGGTAGAACCGTCTCTGATCATCGCAGACGAACCGGTTTCGGCACTGGATGTGTCCATTCAGGCGCAGGTTCTGAATCTTTTAAATGAACTGAAGCATGATCTGGATTTGACCTACATTTTTGTGGCACATGACCTGAGCGTTGTGGAATATATCAGTGACCGTGTCGGCGTTATGTATCTCGGTAATTTCGTGGAAGTCGGAGAAAAAGAGAAAATTTACAGCAATCCGATGCATCCGTATACGCAGGCACTGCTTTCCGCAGTTCCGGTTCCGGATCCGACGGCAAAAAGAGAAAGAATTCTGCTGGAGGGAAGTATCCCGTCCGCCCACAAGCCGCCGACAGGCTGCAAATTCCATACCAGATGTCCAAAATGTATGGAATGCTGCAAAACACAGGCGCCGGAGCGGTATGAAGTGGATGACGGACATTATGTATATTGTCATCTTTATGATAAAGAAAGAAGGGAACAGCAGAAATGAAGCTTTTTATCAGTGCAGACATCGAGGGCTGTGCCGGAGTGGCACTGACCGATGAAACACATAAGAAGGAAAGCGTGTACCAGAGATTCGCAGAGGAGATGACCGAAGAGGTCGTTGCGGCATGCGAAGCGGCACATGAAGCGGGTGCGGATGAGATCGTTGTAAAGGACGGTCATGGAGATGCATCCAACATTGATCCGCTGAAAATGCCGGAGTATGTCACCTTGATCCGGGGAAAGAGCGGTCATCCGTACAATATGATGTATGGCATCGACGACAGCTATGACGGCGTACTGTATCTTGGCTACCATGCACCGGCAGGAGATCCGAATTTTTCGATCAGCCACACATCGACAGGAAACAGCCTGTATATCCACCTGAATGGAAAAGTGATGAGTGAGTGCATGCTGAACAGCTACACGGCAGCATCACATCACGTAGCGGTGCTGTTTCTTTCCGGAGATGAAGAGATCTGCCGGCAGGCGAAAGAACTGATTCCGGGCATTACGACAGTGGAAACGAAGCATGGTGTCGGTGCGGCAACGTGGTGCAAAGCGAAAGAAAAAGTGATTTCCGAAATCCGCGAAGGGGTAAAAAAGGCAGTTACCGGACAGAAAAAAGAGTGCCAGGTGGCTCTCCCGGAGCACTTTACGTATGAGGTAACTTACAAAGACTGGAAAAAAGCGTACACGATGTCGTTTTATCCGGGAATGCAGAAGGTAGATACCTTCACAAATAAGCTGGAGACAGATCGCTGGATGGATATTGTCACAGCACATTGCTTTGTTGTATATTAAGAATATAAATTTGATAGAAACCCAAAGAAAAGAGGATAAAACAATGGATATAGAAATGTTTGGCAAGCTTTCCGATGCATTTGGACCAAGTGGATTTGAGGAGGATGTCATCCGCACCATTGCAGATTACTGCAAAGAATTTGATGTGGAAAATGACGCAATGAATAACCTGTATGTGCGGATGCCGGGAACTAAGCAGGATTCCCGTCCGGTCATCCAGCTGGATGCCCATCTGGACGCATGCGGTTTTATGGTACAGAATATCCAGGACAACGGATGTCTCGGCATTATCATGCTTGGCGGCTTCCATCTGACCAGCCTTCCGGCACATGCGGTATGGATCCGTACCAGATCCGGAAAGATGGTACATGGTATTATCTGCGCGAAACCGGTTCATTTCATGACAACAGCAGAACGCAACAGCCAGACTCTGGAAATTGAAAAAATGTATGTGGATGTCGGAGCAACCAGCCGCGAGGAGGTTGAAAATGTTTTCGGAATCCATATCGGTGATCCGATGATGCCGGATGTAACCTTTGAATACGATGCAGAGCATGAAATCTGCTTCGGAAAAGCATTTGACAACCGGGCCGGCTGCGCATGCATCGTAGATACGATGAAACAGCTGGAAAAGGAGCAGGCTTCTCTTGCGGTTAATGTTGTCGGCGCCTTTGCAGCGCAGGAAGAGGTCGGAACCCGCGGTGCAGTGGTAACAAGTCAGATTGTAAAACCGGACCTTGCCATTGTATTTGAAGGATCTCCTTCCGATGACTTTTTCATCAGCGCAGGACAGGCACAGGGATGCATGAAAAAGGGTGTTCAGATCCGTATTCTGGACAACAGCTATATTTCCAATACGCAGTTTATTTCACTGGCTGAGGAAGTGGCAGCAAAATGCGGAATCAAATACCAGGAGAGCGTAAGAAGAGGCGGAAGCACAAACGCAGCAAAAATCAGCGTGACAGGAAAAGCAGTTCCGTGTCTGGTGCTTGGTGTTCCATCCCGCTATGCGCACAGCCATTATAATTTCTGTGCAAGAGAAGATCTTGAAGCGGCAAGTGCGATGGCAGCAAATGTGATCCGGGCATTGGATGAAGAAAAGATCCGTCATATCTGCCATCAGGATGTACTGTAAAAAAATCGGATAACGAAAGAAAAAGAATGCCGGAAGCGGGTTCACAGGAAAGGTGAAGCCGTTTTCGGCATATCTGGTAAAAAAGGAGAGTTTACAAGTGGAAAAACCGATCATTGGAATCTTGGGAAATACGTATAAAACACAGCCGGGACTTTTTTCGAGTGCGGAGAGAATGTATGTCAACAGTGATTACATCGAAGGTGTTCTGAACAACGGCGGAATTCCGATGGCAATTCCGGCAGTTGCCATGAAAGCGGATCCGGAAGGCATACTTGCCGTGTGCGACGGCATTCTGGTTCCCGGCGGAGAGGACTTAAATCCGTGGTATTATGGGGAAGAGCCAAAACCGCAGATCCAGACGATCCGTCCGGAGATCGACGAGGCCTGGTTTGCACTTGGACGGGCAGCAAAAGAGATGGGAATGCCTATGCTTGGCATCTGCAAGGGAATTCAGTTTTTAAATGTCCTGTGCGGCGGTGATCTGTACCAGGATATTTATACACAGAAGGAAACCACAATTTTGCATCTGCAGTCCCTGGAGCGGTCGTATCTGCATCACCATGTGGAAATTAAAGAGGGAACCCATCTGGCAGAAATCCTCGGGGCAGGCACCCATGCGGTAAATTCCATGCATCATCAGGCAGTCCGTACGCCGGGAGAGGACATCCTGGTTTCAGCAACGGCGCCGGATGGTACGATCGAGGCGATTGAAAGCAGCAACGGACAGATTGTGGGCGTACAGTGGCATCCGGAAGGGCTGATTCACACAGCGCCGGAGATGAACCGTCTTTTTGCGGATCTGGTAGAAAGAAGCTGCAGATACAGAGAAAAAAGGTAACGATTTGGAACCATGTAAGAGAAAAGAAAAACCGGGATGGGACTTTTGAACCGTTACGAAAAAATGAGAATGGATAAAGATGCGATTCCAAAAGCAGAGAGCAGGAATCGTTCGGGAGGCAAAAAAGAATGAACAGAACAATAAGAGTATCGGCGGCAGGTGATATTCTGATTATGAAACGGCTTCTGCCGGGATATCAGGATGTTTTGCCGATTCGCGAATTTCTGATGCAGGGAGAGGTTCGGATGGCAAATCTGGAAACAACGATATCGGACGGCAGCTGTTACGCATCGGCGTACTCCGGCGGAACATGGCTGACGGCAGATGCGAAGTGTCTGGAAGATACCCTGCGTTACGGTTTTAATTTTCTTGGGATTTCGAATAATCATACAATGGATTATTCCTATGAAGGACTGGCGTCTACGATCTGTGAACTGAAAAAAAAGGACGTGGCGTATGCCGGAGCAGGAAAAAATCTTTATGAAGCATCGCGTCCTGCCATTCTGGACACAACGGCGGGACAGATTGCGGTGATTGATATCTGTTCTACCTTTGAGAATGCAGCCAGGGCGGGAAGCCAGACGGAACGGCAGCCGGGCCGGCCGGGCTTAAATCCGCTGCGCTTTTCGGAAAAATATACCATTACGGAAAAACATGCGCAGGATCTCGCGGAGATTGCAGAGGTGACCGGAATCAACGGACTGCGGGATCTGCACCGGCAGGAGGGATTTATCGCTCCGCTTCCCGAGGGTGTCATGGAATTTGGCGGGAAAATGTTTGAAATCAGCAAGGATGGAACAGAGGGAAGAAGCTCCAGCCCGAATCCGATCGATGTGAAACGCACCGTCGATGCAATCCGGGAAGCAAAGATGACATGTGAGGCAGTCCTGGTCATGGTACATTCGCATGAAATCCGCAAGGACAACGACGAGGAAGCGGATTATTTTCTGGAAGAATTTGCGCACGCCTGCATTGATGCGGACGCCAGCGCGGTGATCGGGGGCGGAACGCATCAGCTGAAGGGAATCGAACTGTATCATGACTGTCCGATTTTCTACTGTCTCGGAAATTTTATCTTTGAAAATCAGTATGTACGCCTTCTGCCTGCAGACTACATGGAAAAATATGGTCTGAATATTCATACAGCAGCATCCATCGGAATTGCCAGGCGGCAGGAGCAGTCCTCGCATTCTCTCTATGAAATTCCTGAGGTCTATCGGAGCGTGCTGCCGTATTTCGAAATCTGTCAGGGAAAATGCACACATCTGGAGCTGCTGCCGGTCGAGCTTGGTATGGACAGGGAAAATGCAGAAAAAAATATTCCGTATGTGGCAGACGAAAAAACAGCAGAAAAAATTGCAGAATATCTCACCCGCGTGAGCAGAAGATATGGAACAGAATGGGAATACAAAGAAGGAAGGATTGTACTTCATGCGTAAAAAATGGGAAATAGAAGACGAATACCGAAAGTTTTGCCGGAACAACAAAGAACTTGCGCTGCAGACGCTGCGGGAGCTGACACTGACCCCGACGGAAACGGGAAAAGAGGAGCAGAGAATCGCATACTGTGTGGAGTGGATGAAACGGCAGGGCATGGAATCGGTTCATACGGATGAGCTTGGAAATGTAATCTGGGAGTATCGGCCGGAACAGAAAAAGAAGGTTCTGTATACGGCGCATCTGGACACCGTGTTTTCGCTGGAGGAACCGCTGGAAATCAAAGAAGACGGAATGATATGGCGTTGTCCCGGCATCACAGACGATACCGTGAATGTCGTGATGCTTCTGATGGCGGCAAAATACGTTCATGAGACAGAGCCGGAACTTCCCTGTGGTCTGATTTTTGCAGCGGATCTGGGAGAAGAAGGGCTTGGCAATCTCTGCGGCGTCCGCGCACTTGTCGACCATTATGAAGAAAATCTGTGCGGAATGGCAGCCTTTGATCTGTATCGGGATAAAATGTATCCCATCTGCATCGGATCTGTCCGATATCGGATTTCGGCAAAAACAAAGGGCGGTCATTCCTTTCTGAATTTCGGAAGAAAAAATGCCATTGCAGAGCTTGCGGGCCTGATCGGAGAGCTTTACCGTTTTCAGACGGATGCAGCATCTCATACGACATACAATGTGGGAAAAATAGAGGGAGGAACCTCCGTCAATACGATTGCGCAGGATGCCTTCATGCTGTTTGAATTCCGTTCGGAAGATTACCGGAGTCTGGAAGCCTGCGAAACATATCTGGAGGAGACCATAGCAGCACGCCAGAGTGAGGAGGTACAGTATTCCTGTGAGCTCGTCGGAAAGCGGCCGTGCGCAAGAGAAACCGATCCTGTCCAGATGGCGCGTATGACGCGGTGTGCACAGAAAACGCTGAAGGCAGCCGATGGGGAAGAGCCGGTATGCTCCGAAGCATCCACAGACTGTAATATCCCATTGTCGCGGCATATTCCTGCCATCTGCGTTGGTTTCTGCCTGGGCGGGGGAGCACATACCAGAGAAGAATGGCTCGATGCCGCCAGCGTAGAAGATGGCATGTGTGCAGCAGCAGCACTCGTATGCCGGCTTCCCTGGATGTGCTGTGAGAGCAGAATCGTTGTAAGGGACGGGATAGAGGATCAAAAAGAGAAAGAAGAAATCCGGCAGCTGCTGGAGCTGTGCGATCAGGATTTTGTTCCGCCGCTTTCCCACCGCAACAGTACATCCCAGACGAACTGGGCCGAGACAGAAGAAAAGACGGATGGAATTGCAGAATATCTGGAGAATATCTGCAGTCAGCATGTGGTGCTGTGGAAGGAAGAGGGAGTTGTGCGGGCCTTTATGACCTGGAAGGATCATTTTAACTGTGAGAATCTGGAAGCATATCCGGATTCCTGCTATCTGACCACCCTCTGCGTCTGGCCGGATTACCGGGGACAGGGAATTTCGGAGGTAATGTATGCAGAAGCAGAAAAGGACATCGCGGCAAAATTTCCGGGAAGCCGGATTACTCTCCGTACCTGGTCTACAAACGGGGCACAGGAGCATATTTTGGACAAACTGGGATATGGTCTTGTCAGGCGGCTGAAGGATGACCGGGGAGAAGGAATTGATACGGTTTATTTTGTAAAAAAGGAAGAAAACGACAGATAACATGGTGCTTGCAAATCGCAGCTTATAGTGTCATAATCGGAAGCATAAGACAGCAAAAGGAGGGCTATAGCTATGCCTTGTACAACCATTTTAGTTGGAAAGAAAGCATCGTATGACGGTTCCACCATGATCGCGCGAAATGACGATTCCGGTGCGGGTCATTATACATCGAAAAAATTTGTGGTGATTCACCCGGAGGAGCAGGCGAGAACATATAAAACCGAGATTTCTCATCTGACCATCGAGCTTCCGGACAATCCGATGCGGTACACTGCAGTGCCAAATGCAGAAAAAGGCGAGGGTGTCTGGGCAGCAAGCGGCGTAAATGCAGCGCAGGTCGGTATGACTGCGACCGAGACAATCACATCGAATCCGCGTGTGCTGGGTGCTGATCCGCTTGTCGTTTATCAGCCGGCGGAAGACGGAAAAGAAGAGGTTCCGGGCGGAATCGGCGAGGAGGACCTTGTTTATATTGTTCTTCCTTATATTAAAAGTGCCAGGGAAGGTGTCAAAAGACTGGGCAGTCTGCTGGAGCAGTATGGTACATACGAGATGAACGGCATTGCATTTCAGGACCACGATGAGATCTGGTGGCTGGAGACGATCGGCGGCCATCACTGGATGGCAGTGAAAGTGCCGGATGACCATTATGTAGCCATGCCGAACCAGCTTGGCATCGACCATTTTGATCTGGAGGATGCACTCGGCGAGCAGAAGGAATATATGTGCTCAGCGGATTTGAAAGAATTTATTGAAACATATCATCTGGATCTTTCTATGGACGGAAATTTTAATCCGCGCGATGCCTTCGGAAGCCACGACGATTCCGATCACGTTTACAATACACCGCGTGCCTGGTTCATGGAGCGCTATCTGAACCCGCACACGAAAAAATGGGACGGACCGAATGCCGATTACACACCGGTATCCGATGATATTCCGTGGATGATGGTTCCGGAGAAGAAGATCACCGTAGAGGATGTGAAATATGTACTGTCCTCCCACTATCAGGGAACACCGTACGACCCGTATGCCGCATACGGCGATAAATCATGGAAGGGAGCATACCGCTCCATCGGTGTCAACCGGACCGATTTCCTTTCTGTCATCCAGATGCGCCCGGATCACAAAGGGGACAACGGCATTCTGCAGTGGATTGCGTTTGCGTCAAATGCGTTCAATGTGCTGGTTCCGTTCTACACCGATGTGACGACAACACCGGAGTATCTTTCCAACACAACGGGAGAGGTTTCCACAGATAACTTCTACTGGGCAAGCCGCATGGTGGCAGCAATGGCAGATGCGTCCTATAAGTCTTCTATCTTCCACATTGAGCGGTATCAGGAAAAGGTGATGGCAAAAGGCCATGCACTGATCCATCAATACGATGCGCTGCTTGCAGGGGAGACAGACGAAACAAAGCAGACACAATTGAGAGAAGAAGCAAACAACAAAATCGCTGAAATGCTGAAAAAAGAGACGGGTGCAACACTGCACAAGGTACTCTTTGAACTCAGCAACCAGATGAAAAACGCATATTCCAGATCGGATGCGTAAGGCTTTTTCAAGCAAAGACTACGGGAGTACACAGAATGGTTCTGTGCGCAGGAAAAACTGTGCGCAGAACCATTTCCTGTCCGGAACCGCCTCGAACAAAAACTCTCCATGAGGGCTGCGGATGTTACAGTTCATTTTAAGTGGCGTTAGGGGTTTTGTGTTATACTCAAAATATCTTTTTAAAATCCGGAAAAAACGTCTGTCCGAAAAAATCCAATTTTTCAAAAATTCGACATACTATAAATGTAACTGTTAATAAGTCTTTAGAAAGGAGGGGGTCAAAATGAAAATTTGGACACCGATTCCAGTAGAAACAAAAAAAGCGTTAGAAAGGGGGGAATGTGTGGGGCAAACAATTCAAGATTCTCCGTGGGAGGTCAGCGTTGAATCTGTGATTGGATATGAATTTGTAAGAGATATGCAGATCAAAAAAACAAAGATTTTTCCGCCGTCAAGAGAAGCTATTCCAATCGTTGGTTGGATTAAATATATGGGAGAAACTGCATCTATTGACGAAGGGATAGACGAGGACAGTGAGAGACGGGCAAAGGAACTGCTTGTGAAATTGGCAGAGTACAAGCCACTTGCCAAGATCGAGGAACTTGAGGAGCAGAATTATAACATGATTAATGAGAGGCTCAACAATGGAGTGGAAAAATTCAATCGTGAGGAAGAAAAGAAAGACAAGCAGGAAAAGCCGGAAGCACGTTTTTCCTTAAAAGGGCGACTGGCAGCCAAGCAGAAGGAAGCGGCACAGGGAAAAAATAAGGATATGAAGGATCAGGAAAAATCAAAAAATACACATAGGGAGATATAAGAATATGGACAATCTATTTCGATAGAAGAAACAAATCTGCTCTGTATATTCCAGAGCGATAGTAAAGAAAAGGTCATAGAAGAAATTCGCAAGTCAATGAAGCACATTGACGATGATGAACTTGTTGAGTTGTCGGTGCGTGTGATAGAAAAACTGAGTTGTATGAGTGATGAAGCGTTTTCAGGAATTGACATAGAATTTGTAGAATAATATAATGGGTATGTGCAATCAATGCTGGTGGTGCAGACCCATTTTTTTAAGAATAGATTATTGCTAATTTAACTGATATGTGCTAATATAATTGTAGACCGTAGGAAGGCAGGGGTAATGCCCGAATCCAAATATTCCATTGGCGGGATTAAGAATGGTATATCCATTCTTTTTTTTTACTATGAAAGAGGGTGCATTGAATGCCAAATACAGAGTTGCCAATAGATTTGGAAACACAGGTTGTGTTAATGAAAAAATATGTAAATTTTCGCCAGAGAAAAAAGATGAGGGATTTCCTTGGATATAAGAGAAGGATTCATTGAAATGCTGAAATATTATCCATTGGCAATGCCAAAGATTTATGTCAGCTTGTTTTGAAACTGTAAATATTATTATGAAGAGCCGTATGCGGGAAAGCCGCACGTACGGTTCTGTGAGGGGCTTACATTGTGAGGTGTAAGTCTACTCGACTGTGAGGGAAAAATGAAAAATATCAGAGTAAAATTGGTTCCTTTAGCAGCAGATGACCGTGAGCAGTTCATATTGGACAATCAATGGTCGTTCAAGCACAGTGCACTGTTGGAATTCGGCGAACGTGATAATCATATTGATGCAGACGGAGAAATCATATCTCGCAAAACCGTTGAAATGTGTATGGATGCAGAAAATTCGGAAACCTACAGAATCGTTCTTGACGGCAAAAATGTAGGAGGTATGATTTTGCAGATTAACAAAGAAACCAACGAAAATGAGTTGGATACTCTGTTTGTGTTGCCGGAAGCGCACAGCAAGGGTATAGGCTACGGAGCGTGGCTTGTCGCCGAAGCTTTGCATCCCGAAACAAAAATCTGGAAAACCTGTACGCCGTATTTTGACAAGCGCAACATCCATTTTTATATAAATAAGTGCGGATTTCAGATTGACGAGTTCTGGTGCGAGCATTTTAAGCCAACAAAAGAGATTCCGGATGAGACACCCGATGAAGGTCCCGATGAAATGTTTCATTTCATTAAGGTTATGAAATAGCTCGGTAGAATAGTAGGTAATGTAATTCCAGTTGTGCGCCCAGCTAAGGGTGTGTAGTCAAGCCGGTGGGAATCCGGTTTATCCAAGGTTTAGCCAACCAGACAATAGCGAGTCTTGGGATGATGTCGGTAACGCATCTGACAAGCGTAGACAGCAAGAAAGCAGGGTTGAATAGTGATTGAGCTTCGAAACGTTAACTTCAGTCGGTCGACGTCTTAACTGGTGCGGAAGACAATACCATGTAATACGATATGGTGAGTATTATGTGGCACTGCGGAGTCAGAGAACCAATCATGTTTTACATTGTGAATACACATCAACTGGGGAGAACCTGCTGTTTCTCGAAAAAGAGTATGAGGTCACAACTGAAAACGGAGGACTTCAAATGAATGGCAGGTAGTCGGACAATCCCATAGTACTGTAGAAATCGGGTAATACCGATGGAGGGAAGGGGATTGCATAGTAAAGGTCTTACTGAGGACACATTATCCGTACTCAGGGACGGAGGAAATAATGGAAACGAAATTAGTAAGAATAGCTGAGATATCGGCAATATCAAAACATCCTATATTTACATCAGTGTACCACTTGATAAATGAAGATATGCTAAAGCAATGTCATAAGGAATTAGATGGGAGCAAAGCAGTCGGAATCGACAAGGTAACCAAAGATGAGTATGGGAAGAACCTTGGCAGAAATATCAAGGATTTAGTACAAAGGCTGAAAAACAAATCCTTTAAGCCACTTCCATCGCTGAGGGTATACATTCCCAAAGCAAATGGAAAGAAAAGACCATTAGGGATAGCTTCTTATGAGGATAAGATTGTACAAATGGCAGTGAAGAAAATATTGGGTGCTATTTATGAGCCAAGATTCCTAAACTGTATGTATGGATTCAGACCGAACAGAGGTTGTCACGAAGCAATAAAAGAAGTATACCAACGGATAAGCTATGGAAAAATCAGCTATATCGTAGATGCCGATATCAAAGGTTTCTTTGACCATATCGACCATGATTGGATGATGAAGTTCCTTGAATGGAATATACAGGATAAGAACTTATTGTGGCTGATACGTAAATATCTTAAAGCAGGAATAATGGAACAAGGTAAATTTGAACCAACAGAGGAAGGTTCGGCACAAGGCTCCGTAATGAGTCCGATGCTTGCGAATATATACATGCATCATGTGCTGACGCTGTGGTTCAAACTTGTAGTGAAGAAGGAAATGCAGGGAGAGTGTTTTCTTGTCAACTTTGCGGATGATTTTGTTGCAGGATTTCAATATAAGTCAGAAGCTGAAAGATACTATAAAGAGTTAAAAGAACGAATGGAAAAGTTTGGGCTGAAACTTGAGAGCAGTAAAAGCAGACTGATTGAATTTGGAAGATTTGCAGAGCAGAATCGCAGGGCAAGAGGGGAACATAAACCGGAAACATTTGACTTTCTGGGATTTACTTTCTACTGTAGCAAAAACCGAAAAGGAGGTTTCGCACCAAAAGTACAGACTTCAAGAAAGAAGTTTGAGCAAAAGGTCAGAGCCTATAAGAATTGGATTTATGATAATCGAAATCGACCGATGCGAGAGATAATCAAGGAATTGAATGTGAAGCTAATCGGACACTATCGGTACTATGGTGTTACATGGAATTTCCGAAAGATAACAACATTTTTACATAGGGCTCAGCAGTTTCTGTTTAAAGCCATGAATCGGAGAGGTTGTAGATGGGCATACACATGGAATGGATTTGTGCAAATGCTCAAGTATTATCCATTAGCAAAGCCTAAAACATACTATTGCTTATATTAAAGTGAATGTTACTATGAGGAGCCGTATGCGGGAAAGCCGCACGTACGGATCTGTGAGGGGCTAAGATTGAGAGGTCTTAGTCTACTCGACTGTATAACAGGAATTTATCAGAAAATGAGGAATAGTTGAAATGGAGGCGCTATAATAACATGAAGATTGAAGGGAACCAGAAAGAACTGGATGCAATGGTAGAATTTCATAAGGGAAACCGTGTCGAGGGGCTGAGACTGCAAGAAGAAT
>JALFGN010000135.1 GCA_022777285.1 Blautia sp. | reverse complement strand
GTCTCGAAAAGGTGCAAAATTTCAACGGCATTGTGACTGGTGGCTTTATAAAGAACGTCACGTTGTAGAGAAACTATTTTTAAAATTGAAATCTTATCGGAGAATAGCGACCAGGTATGACAAACTTGCGTGTGCCTATCTCGGAATCTTGTGCATTGCCACAATCATGATTTGGTTAAAATGAACAATTGAAGGCTATATGCTGGTTGAAGCAGAGCAGGATCCTGCAAAAGCAAATCCTCTGGAATATGCTATGAAAGCAAGAAAATTCATTGCAGAAAAGACAGGATTATAAAAAAAAACAAGGAGAACATGTGGAAAGAGTCTGCCCGGCAGACTCTTTTCTTGTACCTGTGAATATTTTGTGGTAGTATGGGAATGAATGTAAAAATAGCGGGAGGACCTGGATTTATGGGTGCTTATGAAAGTTTTGCCCGTGTTTATGATCTGTTCATGGACAATATTCCATATGCGCAGTGGTGTGAATACCTGAAAAAATTGCTGAAAAAATATGGGGTATCGGATGGAATTGTTCTGGAGCTTGGCTGTGGAACGGGCAATGTTACAAGAAAGCTTGCCGAAGCAGGATATGATATGATCGGCGTGGATAATGCTCCGGATATGCTGGAGATCGCCATGGAGAAGAAGGCAGAAGACGGACAGGATATTCTGTATCTGTGCCAGGATATGCGGGAATTTGAATTATACGGAACGGTAAAAGCAGTGGTTTCTATTTGCGACAGTATGAATTATATAACAGAGCCGGAAGATCTGGAAACGGTGTTCCGGTTGGTAAATAATTATCTGGATCCGGGCGGGATTTTTATCTTTGATCTGAATACTGTGTATAAGTACAGAGAACTGCTTGGTGAGCAGACGATTGCAGAAAACAGAGAAGATGCCAGCTTTATCTGGGATAATTTCTATGATGAGGAAGAACGGATCAATGAGTATGATCTGGCACTGTTTATACCGGAAGAATCCAATGGAGAGACCCTGTACCGAAAATACGAAGAGGTGCATTACCAGCGGGCTTATGAACCGGAAGAAATCCGGGAACTTCTGGAACGGGCCGGTATGGAATTTATAGCTGCTTATGACGCATTTACAGAGGAGCCTGTAAAAGAAAACAGTGAGCGTATTTATATGATAGCCAGAGAGCAGGGAAAGAAAAATAGATAACATTACAAGGAGACAGAAAATGGGAGATTATATAGTAAGAGCAACTGCAGCAAATAATCAGATTCGTGCATTTGCGGCAACTACAAAAAATACAGTGGAGACTGCAAGAGCTTCACACAATACCAGCCCGGTGGCAACTGCAGCCCTTGGAAGACTTCTGACAGCAGGCAGTATGATGGGTGTTATGATGAAAGGGGACAAGGATATTCTCACTCTCCAGGTAAAAGCAGGAGGCCCTTTAAATGGAATTACGGTAACTGCTGACTCTCACGGAAATGTAAAAGGGTATGTGGGAAATCCAAACGTAATCCTGCATGCCAATGACAAGGGAAAACTGGATGTGGCAGGAGCAGTTGGCGTGGGATTTATGAATGTCATTAAAGATATGGGATTGAAGGAACCTTACGTTGGACAGACTGTGCTGCAGACCAGCGAAATTGCAGAGGACCTGACGTATTATTTTGCCACCAGTGAACAGGTACCTTCATCCGTTGGACTTGGGGTACTGATGGAAAAAGATAACACAGTCAGACAGGCAGGCGGATTTATCATTCAGCTTATGCCTTTTACAGAAGAAAGCGTGATCAGCAAACTGGAAGAAAATCTGAAAAAAGTTACTTCTGTGACGGCACTTCTGGAAGAAGGACATACACCGGAATCTTTGCTTGCAGTACTTCTGGAGGGATTTGATATTGAAATCAATGAAAAAATCCCGACACAGTTCTATTGTAACTGCTGTAAGGAACGTGTAGAAAAAGCTCTGATCAGTGTGGGAAAGAAAGAAATTCAGGATATGATCCGGGAAGGAAAAGAAATCGAACTGAACTGTCATTTCTGTAATAAAAACTATATTTTCACAGTAGAGGAACTGAAAGACATATTAAAACGCTGCAAAAGAGCGTAAGAAAGGTCAGGTATCATATGAGAGACGGTTTTTTGAAAGCAGCAGCAGCAACACCGGATATTCTGGTGGCAGATTGTGTGCATAACAGAGAAGAAATTGGAAAAAGAGTCAGAGAAATGGCAGAGGCAGGAGCAAAGATCATGGTATTTCCGGAACTTTGTCTGACTGGCTATACTTGTGGAGATCTGTTCTGGCAGGAACTGCTTTTAGACAGAGCCCGTGGGGAACTGCATAATCTGGAACAGGACCTGGAGGATGTGGAAGGACTGATTTTTGTAGGCACACCTCTGGAGTTTAACGGGAAATTATACAATACGGCAGCTGTGATCTCAGAAGGAAAGGTACTGGGATTTGTACCGAAACGTCATCTTCCGAATTACGCAGAATTTTATGAAGCACGGCACTTTGCAGCCGGTGGTCCCATGGAAGGACTGGTAGACTGGTATGGAAGGAAAGTTCCACTGGGACAAAATCTGTTGTTTACTTGTCCACAAATGCGGGGACTTACGGTAGCTGCGGAAATCTGTGAAGATTTGTGGGCGCCCAATCCTCCAAGTATCGCACATGCCATGGCAGGAGCAACTTTGATCGTAAATCTTTCAGCCAGCGATGAAGCAACAGGAAAAGACAGCTATCGCAGAGAGCTGGTATGCGGTCAGTCTGGAAGACTGATCTGCGGATATCTTTATGCCACTGCAGGGAATGGAGAATCCACACAGGATCTGGTATTTGGCGCACAGAATATGATTGCAGAAAACGGTACACTATTAAAAGAAGCGAAACGTTTTGCAAATGAAACTATTTATGGCGTGCTGGATCTTCAGCGTCTGGTCGGAGAAAGAAGAAAGAACACGACCTGGGAACCGGCAGCGGTGGAAAATTATACAGTGATTCCGTTCCATCTGACAGAAACCGAGACGGCTCTTGAGCGGTATTTTGCACCAAATCCGTTTGTACCTTCTGTGAAAGGAGACAGAGACAGACGCTGCGATGAGATTCTTACCATGCAGGCTATGGGTCTGAAAAAACGTCTGGAACATACACACAGTCAATGTGCAGTTCTGGGAATTTCCGGAGGACTGGATTCCACACTGGCTCTTCTTGTAACTGCAAGAGCCTTTGATCTATGCGGACTGGAACGGGATAAAATTATTGCAGTGACCATGCCGTGTTTCGGAACAACAGACAGAACGTATAACAATGCCTGTGAGTTGACCAGGCGTTTGGGTGCAACTTTGAAAGAAGTTGATATAAAGAAAGCAGTGCTGCAGCATTTTGAAGATATCGGACATGATTTTCATGATCACAGTGTGACATATGAAAACGGACAGGCAAGAGAACGTACGCAGGTGATTATGGATATTGCAAATAAATTCGGTGGTATGGTGATCGGTACAGGGGATTTGTCAGAACTGGCGCTTGGATGGGCGACTTATAATGGGGATCATATGTCTATGTATGGTGTGAATGCGTCCGTTCCGAAAACTCTGGTACGTCATCTGGTGCGCTATTATGCAGATACCTGTGGAGAAGAAAAACTTGCATCGATTCTTCTGGATGTCCTGGATACACCGGTAAGTCCGGAACTTCTGCCGCCGGAAGACGGTGTGATTTCTCAGAAAACAGAAGATTTGGTAGGACCTTATGAGCTGCATGATTTCTTTTTGTACCATATGCTTCGTTTCCAGAGCAGTCCGGCAAAGATCTACCGGCTTGCACAGAAAGTTTTTGAAGGTGTTTATGAGGATGAAGTCATCCTGAAATGGCTGAAAAAATTTTATTGGAGATTTTTCTCTCAGCAGTTTAAACGTTCCTGTCTGCCGGATGGCCCGAAAGTAGGAAGTGTGGCTGTATCTCCGCGAGGCGATCTGCGTATGCCAAGTGATGCCTGTGTAAGAATCTGGATCGATGAACTGGAGAAATTATAAAAGAAACAGGGAGGCATTCATGATGAAAAAATTACGAGCTGGTATTTTAAGTACAGGAAATATTGCTGCAACCATGGCTGGCACTATGATGCAGATGGAGGAAGTGGAGCTGTGTGCGGTAGCATCCAGAAGTCTGGAAAAAGCGCAGGCCTTTGCCGGGAAATATCAGATTCCCCGTGCATATGGTTCTTATGAAGAACTGGCAAAGGATGAAGAGATTGATTTAGTCTATGTGGCAACGCCTATGTCTGAGCACTGCAGCAATGTCAGGATGATGCTGGAAGGAGGAAGAAATGTTCTCTGTGAAAAAGCATTTGCTGTAAATGAAGCAGAAGCAAAGGAAATGATTGCCCTTGCCAGAGAGAAAGGGCTTCTTCTGGCAGAGGCGATGTGGGTTCGCTATATGCCTATGGCAAAAACGCTTCAGGAGGTACTGGCATCCGGTGCAATTGGAACACCCTATACACTGACCGCCAATCTGGCTTATCTGATTTCCAATGTGCCAAGGCTGATACAGCCGGAGTTGGCGGGAGGAGCCCTTCTTGATGTAGGCGTGTATACCTTGAACTTTGCATCCATTGCTTTTGGGGATGAAATTGCAAGTATGGATTCCACAGTAATCCTGACGGATACAGGAGTGGATGCACAGAGCAGTACCACATTCGTGTATAAGGACGGTAAAATGGCAATCCTGAACAGTTCCCTTCGTGTACTGTCAGACAGACAGGGAATTATTTATGGTTCCAAAGGATTTCTGGTTGTGGAAAACATCAACAATTTTGAAACGATTACCGTGTACAATGAGAAGCGGGAAGTGACAGCGGTATATCAGCGTCCGGAGCAGATTACCGGTTATGAGTATCAGGTGCGTGCCTGTAAAATGGCAATCGAAGAGGGAAAATGTGAGTGTCCGGAAATGACACATGAGGAAACCTGTCGGATTATGGCACAGATGGATGCAATCCGGAAAAAATGGGGATTAAAATATCCTTCAGAAAAATAAAAAAGGGCTGCTGCGATAGTACTATTTGGTTAAAAATGCTGTTGCAGCAGCTTAATTCTTGTTCAAAATAAAC
>JALFGN010000087.1 GCA_022777285.1 Blautia sp. | reverse complement strand
TTTTCATATTCTCTTCCCCATGCAGGATTTACACTGCAGCGCAGAACACCGGATGAAAATGGTACATGCGGGATAAATCCTGCACTGATACAGGTTTCACAACGAATACACTTCGTAATTTCTTCCGGTTTTCCCTTTCTGGTTTTTCTCGGCCAGTTGGGATCAGCAATAAACTGACGTCCTACTACCACGAAGTCTGCCTTCTTATTTGCCAGAACCTCTTCCATAAAATCCGTATCATTGATTCCCCCTACTACGGACACCAGGGATTTTTGAACCACGGATTTGATTTTCGAAGCATTTTCCACATTGCATCCCCATTGGTAAAATACGGTTGGGAACATCCTCGCAGAACTGCTGGTATCATGGAACGTTGCCGCAGATACATGAATAATATCTACTTTTCCATCCAGCATTTTCGCAAGTTCTATCGTCTCTTCAATCGGAATACCGCCTTTGGTTTCTTCTTCCGCACTGAGACGGAATTCGATGATCAGATTTGGACATTTCCTGCGGATACGTTCTACAATCATAATTGGAAAATGTGCTTTGTTCTCGATAGAGCCACCATATTTATCTGTTCTGTGATTATTTAAATCAGAAAGGAACTGGCTGATCAACCAGCCATGCCCTCCATGGATATTAACAATATCACATCCGGCAAATTCTGCCATATAAGCAGCCTGCGCATAAGCGTCAGCAATGATATTCATCATATCTTCATCCATCTCAATGACTTTATCCCCGTACAGGTTCGCTTCCATTGGACTTGGACCAATTACATATCCGCCTTCAGCCAGAAAATCTCCTTTTGCACGGCATCCGGAATGCGTCAGTTCAATAGAAGCCAAAGCTCCCCATTTATGTACCGTATCAACGGTCTGGATGAGAGAAGGAAGAAGTGTCCCATCATCCAAATGCGGCATGGTAGGATGAGCATGGTCCGTAAGACTATGTACACCGGCTTCTCCAAGTGTAACAATACCTGCACCGCCTTTTGCGATGGAATTGTACATTTCATAGGCTTCACGTGTATAAAACGGCACATCTCCGCTGGGAGACATCGGTGCAGATTCAATACGGTTTTTGATATAAACATTACGTACACGTATCGGTTCAAATAAACGTGGATAATGGAACATAAAGATCCTCCTTTATGAAAATTCGATTTTAGAAAAAATCACTGGTTTTTTCGTTTTTTCTATGCCTTTATGTTCATATTAACTGTTTGCCTTTCGAAATGTTATTCATTTTTTTGATTTTTCATTTCAAAATTTTGATGTCTTGTAGAATATTTTTTTCGAAATTCCCCAGGAGAAATGTTACACAAACGTTTAAAACAAGTACAGAAATAGCTGTAGCTGTTGATTCCTACGCGGTAAGCAATCTGCTCAATGGGAATGGATGTCCGGAGCAAAAGTTCCTTGCTGTGTGCAATCCGACATTCTGTAAGATAGTGTACAAAAGTCATGCCAAATTCTTCCCGGAACACACGGGTAAAATGCCCTTCACTGAATCCCATTAAGCTGGACAGATTTCCAAGACGAATATTTTCCATATAATGCGTCTCAATGTATTCACTTACAGGTATTTTGAATGTGTATTCTTTATCCGTATTTGTTTCATTGAAAATACGGATAATGGAATAGAAAAATCCCATAAAATAGTTACGAGAATCTGCAATGAAACTGCAGGATAAAATTTGTGCCATTGTTTTGTCACTGCATTCTTTCATGTGTTTTTTAGAAATGCCACAGCGTACTCCATAATCGCTGATTTTCTGAAGCAGACGTATCAGTTTCATCTTTGCTTCGTCTGGATTAAATTGTCCTTCCAGAAGTACCTGCATCACAGACTGAAGCACTTCTTCCATCTGTACCGGATTACTACGGGAAAATGCAGCAATCATCTTTGGATAAAATTCATTCAGGCTGGTTTCTTTCCCTGGAGTATCCTGTTCTACATCTTCCAGAAAAATACTAAATTCTTTTCCAGAAAAATAACTTTTATTCAAAGCCTGATTCATTTTAGGCTGCATTTGAGAATATTACCAGAGACGACTGCAGCGTTGACTGATGCAAATGGAAATCGTATAGTCACTCTGGGTTCGAATAACTTCTTTGAAATTTTCAGCAATTTTTGAAAGATAAGCACGGATATCTTTATCTTCTTCTTCTTCGCAACATATGAAACAGATCATTTTATCAATTCCAACAAGGTTTGCCATAAACCCCTGCAAATCGTATTCACACATCCATTCCCTGAGCATGTTAATAAGAAGAGTCTTCTGATAAAATTCCTGGGTAATCTGCATTTTGCTGCTGTGATTATAATAATCATCGACCTGAATCAGAAAAAAACGATTTGGGAGCGTATCCAATCCTACCGTTGCTAAGGCTTCTTTTATTTTTTCAGGCCGGATATTATTATAAATCAGACTATAAGAAAGTTCACAGGCCAGTACATTATGCATTGTAATGTAATCCTTCCAATAATCCAAATTTATATTCATGAATTGTTTTTCTATGATATCACCTCTTTCGTTTTTGCCAAATGATTTATTTTCATTTTATCAAAAACAATAACCGTATACAATATATCATTTTTTTAAATAAAACATTAAAATTATAGAATTACTTTCTCACTTTAGCAAGGTATAATTCAATTAACTTTTTTCTATGCCAAAGAAAAATCATAAGTCCATGTTTCCTATAACATGGCAGGAAGGAGTTTTCATATGAATCACGCAATGATTCCAACAATTATAGTTGTATTGGTTATTTACTTTGCATCCATGGTTTTTATCGGATGGATGGGTTGAAGTAAAGCAAGTAATTTTGAAGGGTATTTAAGTATGGGACGTTCCGCAGGTATACTGCTTTTGATGGGTGGTGCGATTGGCGGACAGATTGGAAATGGCTTTGTAGTAGGCGGTGCTG
>JALFGN010000017.1 GCA_022777285.1 Blautia sp. | reverse complement strand
GTGATGGGAGATGCTCTGATGGATGAGCTTTCGGACAGGGGTTCGATTCCCCTCAGGTCCATATGAGAAAAGCCTTGAAAATGCTGGATTTTCAAGGCTTTTCCTTTTGTATGTTAAAAACGATCCTTTTATATCATTGTGGAGTAGCACTTCTTTCCACACATTCCTATAACTCATGATAATACGGACAAATATCCTCATAACTTCCGTCTTTCATACGGAATCCATTCGGGATTATCCCGAGCTGCACAAATCCAAGTCGTTCGTAAAGATGTCGTGCATGCACATTTGTCGCTACGACTGCATTAAACTGCAGGATACCGAATCCATGCTTCTTCCCCTGTTCCAGACAATCAAGAACCAGTTTTTCTCCGATGTGAAGTCCTCTGCTCTCAGAACGGACCGCATAACTCGCATTACAGATATGTCCGCATCTTCCCACATTATTCGGGTGGAGAATATACAGCCCCATAATTCGTTCCGTTTCTCTAGTAGATATGGGGATTACTCCCCATACCCCTAAACAAAACCGTACGTGCGCTATTAACGCATACGGCTTTTCACTTTATATTTTTATACTCTATCTGTAAAACAAACTTACCTTGATACTTGGTTCAAGCAACGGAAATGTCCGAAGCACTCCATTAAAGAAAGTATCTTGCGTATAGCCTCTTCTCTGACTTCTCCGATTGAGCCACTTAAACAACAGCCATTTTGTTTGCGTAAGAAAGTTCTTCACTTCCCTTGTATTGTCGGTCACTCCGTAATACTGATAGTGTCCTCTCAGTTTTGCATTGATTGTTTTAATTAACTGCTCCAATGGCATTGTTCTGTGTGCCTTTATCCAGTCTTTCATTGCTTTGATTTTACTCCGAAATTTCTTCTTACTGGTCTTTACCCTACAACGGTAAAAGCACTTCTTTCCGTCCATTCCGCAATAAAATGTGAAGCCAAGAAAGTCAAAGGTATCTGGCTTTCCTTCTCCTCTTGCTTTTCGGTTTTGCCTGGCAAACCTCCCAAATTCCAGAATCTTTGTCTTTTCCTCTGCTAATTCTAGCCCATACTTTCCAAAGCGTTCTTCCAGTCTCTGCTTAAAAACTTCCGCTTCGTATCGGTTCTGGAAACAACAAACAAAATCATCACAGTAGCGAATAAGATAACTTTCTCCCTTGCATTGTCGCTTTACGATTACATCAAACCAGTTATCCAGT
Source organism: Blautia sp. (assembly GCA_022777285.1). Classification (GTDB taxonomy): domain Bacteria; phylum Bacillota; class Clostridia; order Lachnospirales; family Lachnospiraceae; genus Blautia. The sequence continues at coordinate 1,395 of JALFGN010000017.1, read as the reverse complement.
ACATAGTGTAAATATATATTTGCAAGTATCGGGCTGGCTCCGTTTCCCTGTGGGGTTCCTCGTTCGCTGTCAAGATATTTTCCATTTTCCATGATTCCTGCTTTTAAAAATTTCTCGATTATTTCAAGGAATTTTCTGTCAGCTATATCATGCGACAGCATCTTCATCAACCATTCATGGTCTACATTATCAAAGAATCCTTTGATATCTGCTTCCACCACATAGTTCGTCTTTCGATACTGCACCATTTCTATGATTTCTCTTACCGCCTGATGACAGTTCCTGTTTGGGCGGAATCCAAAGCTCTCATTATAAAACTTTGGCTCATAAATCTGCTCCAGTATCTGTGCAATCGCATTCTCCACCAGTTTATCCTCATAACAGGAGATTCCCAGTGGTCTCATTTTGCCTTTTGTTTCTTTCGGAATATAGACTCGCCTTGTTGGATTTGGGCAATAGCTTCCGCTTTTCATCCGTTTTACAAGATTCGCAAGATTTTCCTCAAGATTCAGCTCATAATCCTCTTTTGTTACCTTGTCAATTCCATATGCTTTCTTCTTATCCATTGTTTTATGAATTGCTCGAAGCGTATCTACATTGATATAGGACGCAAGATTCTGTACCTTTCTGTCGGTTCTGTTTGCTTTTGCAATATTGTACTGTATTCCAAGCAACTCATTTACCATGTTCATCAGCTCTCTTTCGTCTGCATAGTTCCTAATTACTTGAAGCTATAAAGTGCACAGCCCTTTTCTCCATCTGCTTTCACAGACTTCTCCGATACTATGGCTGTGTCGGACTTCCTGCCACTCATTTGAATTCCTGACGCATTTCTTTGTTTTGGTCTCCATACCCCTTGGGGGAAATGACAGGATCTCAGCTGTTCCGATAACATACTTATCATCAACCTCGCCAAGCTCTCAGACTGGGGGATGCCGTTGTGGCCTCACCATATCGGCCATAGCAGTGTTGTCTACTGCGTAACAGAACACATCGACCATTTCCAACCTCGTAATAATTTCCCAGCTCAATCACTTCACTTTCGTTTCGGCTCTGTTGCTCCCTGTCCTACGCTTAAACCTGACGTTACCGTTTTGGTTCCAAGGACTCGGTACAGGCGGTTGGTTAGACCTTACCTGATAGGATTTTCCTACTGTATTGTTATCAGCTTACCAAAGTTTGCGGAATTCCTTCCGCACACTAGGGGAAATCAGCTATGCTGATTTCGCAGCTCGCACCTGTTTGATATTACATCATCTATCACTTTCCGGCGATATTTCACAACCATAATCAAATGATAATATAACAAAAATACTGAATGTGCATTATTATCCAAATCCATATTATAATCAATCCTTTCTTTTATTCGACTGATTATATTATACCACATCCGGC
>JALFGN010000134.1 GCA_022777285.1 Blautia sp. | reverse complement strand
CCTTTAGTATTAGCGACAACACCAGGAATGATTTTTACAGCAATAACCGCACCTATTCTAACACATCCCTTTCTATCTCACATACCAGATGCTCATAATCCAGAAATCCCCGGATATACATTTCCCGGCTGATATAGGCTTCTGCTGTGTGTCTTTCCGATACGATACGATCCGGTCAATAATCGTCCAGAACTCATGACCGTATTTCTCTATATATGACTTCAATTCATCCATCTTTTTCTCGCATTCCCCTTCCAGTTCAATCAGCTCCGAGGCAATCCGTAAATATACCTCCAGCCTGATCTCATTCCAGTCGGAGTAGCTTTCCACTAATTCTCTTTTCATAATCGTGTTTCCTTTCTGCCCTCTTCTTACGCAAAAGAGCGAATCCATTCTTCCAAAAAGACGATTCCCACAATCACAATTTAATTATCCACAAATACGGTCATCCGGCTGCATGATCTTTTTCCCAAAATATCTCATTAAAAATGTTGAAATCAATAAATTCCAAGTTTATGTCTTATCTTCAAAATAAATCGCATAGATAATCATTTTTCTTCCGGACTCAAACCATTGATTACCTTATGGATCTTTTGAGCTTCGATTATTTCAATTACGCTGTTTTCTACGCAGCACCTCATATCCGGGTAATCCTCTATTGAAAAATCGTTTTCTTCATCGCCTGTGCTGCTGAATGGTATTTCTCTATTTTTCATTCCAATGACTTCACCCTTTTCATTTTTTACTTCAATTTTTCTGGGCTTGCTGCTTCGATAAAAATTACTCATGGCATATGCCACTTGTTTCGTGATCTCTATAAAAATTCGCCGTCTACCTTTGCGAAATATTTGTCTCCAACAAAATATGGGTGTTCAATATACATATCCGTCCTCCTGAATTTGAAATTTGTTTGCCAGTTTCAAATTCAGAAGGCGGTCCTCTGATCTGGTTCATGCCTACTCCACCAACTATTGCCAGGTAAAACCTGCAGATATTGGCTGAGAAATTCAGGCACGAAAAAAAGCCCCAGTAGTCTTTTTTTAACTACTGAGGCTTCCGTCTCTCAAATTTAATTCAGTTTTCTATGAAATCTTCTCTTGCAACATTTAAACGATGACGGACCACATCCATTGTTGTTCCAACATCCAACGAATCAGGCTGCTTCATATAAAACCACCCCTTCTTTCTGTACATTGGTATAAAACGGATATGCTGCTGCCCATTGCTTAAAATGCTGAAGGTTTTTCACAACCGGCATCATCCAGATATCATAGTTTACATTATACTCATATCCCAGTTCCGACAATGCATCGGAGTAAGCATCCATTTCTTCCGGTGTCAGATCCACCAACAACATGATATCAACATCAGAATCGGATGAATAATCACCTCTTGCATAGGAACCATATAAAATAACGCTCTTGAGATGTGCACCGTAAATCTTTTGTACTTCTGATAAATACTGAGTAAGCAGTGTTTGAATTGTTTGTGGCATACAATCGTTCCTCCTTTCTCCTGATAGTTTAAGTATAATCCAAATCAGGAAAATACGCAACCAGTGTACGCGGGAGTTTGACAGTTGAATTATAGAAAAAGTACTTGCAGGTCGCATAAAACCTGCTTTTTTTGTGTCAAATTTTTTGTTTTAATCTATTGTATTTTATTGCAGCATATGATAGAATAAGGTATGGAGGATTTTTTTATGCGAGTTACGACATCAAAATCAAAAAATTCAGAATCCTTTTATATTTCAAAAGGATACATCAACAACAAAGGGGTTAGTACTTCTGTGATTGTCCGTAAACTTGGTACACTCAAAGATTTACTCCCTGAGCACGGACCGACTCGTGATGATGTTATGAAATGGGCTAGAGAAGAAGCCAGATTGGAAACAATAAAATACAAAAAAGAGCAACAGACTAAATCTGTCCAGATAACTTTTCATGCTGACCAAAAGCTTGATTATAATCAGCAGGCCTTTTATCGGGGAGGATATCTTTTTCCGCAGGCTTTTTACTATCGTCTTCATCTTGATAAGACTTGCCGAAAGCTTCGGGACAAACATAAATTCAAATATGATATCAATGCCATTCTTTCTGACCTGATCTATGCCAGGATTTTAGAACCAGTAAGTAAACGTTCTTCATTTAAAGTAGCTTCTGAATTTTTGGAAAAACCTTCCTATCAGCTGCATGACATATACCGGGCTCTTGATGTATTAGGAAACGAATGTGATTTTATTCAAGCTGAGGTATACAAAAACAGCCATCTTCTTGGAAAGAGAAATGATAAGATACTCTATTATGATTGTACAAACTATTTTTTTGAGATCGAGCAGGAAGATGGTGACAAAAAATACGGTAAATGTAAAGAACACCGTCCAAATCCAATCATACAGATGGGAATGTTTATGGATGGAGACGGCATCCCTCTTGCATTCTCACTTTTTCCAGGAAATGCAAATGAACAGACTTCATTAAAACCTCTGGAAGAAAAAGTGCTTCGGGATTTTGGCTGTACTAAATTTATCTACTGCAGCGATGCAGGGCTTGGTTCAGAAGCCATTAAAAGAATCAATCATGCAGGAGAACGGGCATTTATCGTTACTCAGTCTATTAAAAAGCTAAATAAAGAGGATAAAAATTGGGCTTTGGATAAGACAGGCTTTAAGCGTGTCTCGGATGATTCATCGGTTGATCTTTCAAAGATTCCAGAAGACGATACTGGATTATATTATAAGGATGAGCCTTATACTCCGCATTCCCTGCACCAACGTCTTATCATCACATACTCTCCTAAATATGCCAAATATCAGAAAGCGATACGTGATGCTCAAGTGGAGCGTGCTGAAAAAATGCTCACATCCGGGAAGATAAAAAAAGAACGAAGAAATCCAAACGATCCAGCCAGATTTATCGGAAAGACCGCTGTTACTGAAGATGGTGAGATTGCGAAGATCGAAAACTATCTGGATACAGATAAGATTGAAAACGAAGCACTTTATGATGGATTGTATGCAGTAACAACAGATCTGCTGGACGATGATGTAAAAGATATCTTGAAAGTAAGTGAGAGACGATGGGAAATCGAAGAATGTTTCCGCATCATAAAAACCGATTTTGAAGCCAGACCTGTATATCTGCAAGATGAAATACGCATCAAAGCACATTTTTTGATCTGTTTTCTTTCATTAGTCATCTACCGTTATCTGGAAAAGAGTTTAGGAAACATTTATACTTGTGAAACGATTTTGGACAAACTCAAAACCATGAATTTTGCTGATGTACAGGAACAGGGATTCATGCCTCTGTATACACGGGATAAGCTAACCGATACTCTGCATTCAGTGTGCGGTTTTGAAACAGACTTTCAGTTCATTACGAAAAGTCAGATGAAAACGATTCAGAAAAAAAGTAAGGGCAGGGAATAAATTACCATACTTCAAAACGAGAGCAAAACACCTCGCAACCAGCATAAACACTGGGTTTGCGAGGTGTTTTAATCTACTTAAGTGTCAAAGATGAGATAATACTAAGGCTGGTATCGGTTGTCAATACATAAATTCTGCAATGTAAAATCATGAAACACTGCAGTTCCCCCTGTTTGCTCTGAGGCATAACAAAACAGTCCAACTCTGCACCCTGTAAAATGATCCAGCTTGAAATACAATTTATGTACGCTCCCTAATCTTTTCCACTCGCCATGACTCCAATATCGAAAAACTACAATATCTTTCATATCAGAAAAATCAGCAGAAAGTTCCAGATGAGCAATCGGGCAATCCATCTTAACCCTCTCATGTTCCTCAGGGTTTTCACCTTTTTGGATGACAGGATATCGACTGTCATCAGCAGGACTCCCGGCACGCATAACCAGATAATACTGATCTGCCTCACGTGTTATTGCAATCATTCCATAACAACCCTGAAGTGCACAGATACCAGCATAATCACCATTGTTTAAATCAGACCCATCAATTACAACTGAAGCACGGCACCCGGGCCAGATCATTCTCTGCGTTAATGTATTTCGTGCTTCACACAAATCATGGCACAAAGAACCGGCAGTTAGTTTTAATCCTCCATTTTCATCACAGTCAACCAGACGATAATCTGGCACATGATTCCACTGCCATGCTTTATGAATCGATATTTTTCCACCTTCCTTTTTATACTGAAACTTGTCATTCGCAGTCAGGGGTTCATATACATATTCCGGTTTTCTGTTCCTCAGTAAAATCGGTTCTACTATTTTCCCATTACTTCCAAATTCCGGGAATCCATGAGTAAAATCTACCGGAACCAGAATCGGGATTCTCCCTACCGCTCCAGAATCCTGAAAAAGGAAAGCATACCATTCGCCTTCCGGTGTATCTACAATTCCTCCCTGTGCCACACCGCAATTGAAATATCCCCGATCATCATCCAGTATATCCCGTCCGATAAACTCACTCTCCAGACTATCTGAAACAAAACATGCCTCTGTTCTTCTTCCCGCTCCGCCATTGGGCCAGTGAATCAGAAATACATAATACTTACCGTTAATTTTATATGCATGAGCTCCTTCATATCCCAGACGCACATTTCCTGTATCCTCAATGATCTTTCTGTGCAATCCTCCAGGTTTCGGACTGCTCAGATCAGCAGTTAATTCTGTAATATAAATCTGTGTATTTCCATATACAATATAAACTCTGTCATCATCAAACAAAAGAGAGCAGTCATGGTAAAATCCTTCGATATACTGTTTTTTCCACGGCCCTTCTATATTTTCTGACTGATACAGATAAGTGCGATGGGTATCATTGGCAGCAAAGCACACATAGAATATACCATTATGATACCGCAGGGATGCTGCCCACATACCCTGTCCGTAAATATTTTCTCCATTCTCCATACACTGTGCCGGTGTATGATCCAGATCATCAAAAACGTAACCCACACGCTCCCAATCTGTCAGATTATAAGAACGAAGAATCTCACCCCCCGGCATAAAGTGCATGGTTGTACTGATCATATACCAGGTATCCCCCACGCGTATCAGATCAGGATCCGGATAGTCCATGCCAATTAAAGGATTGTAAAAATCTTTCATTGTATAAGTCTCCTTGTCATCATTCACTTTTGTTTCCCGTCCGCTCATCCACTACTTTCTGCATTTCTGCAAAAAATATCTCCGGATGAACGGATTCGTAACTTTCCATATACTTCTCCCAGATAGAATCAAAATCCTCTGTCATAACCAGCTGTGGCAGATATTCACGTTTCACCTGATCCATTTTCTTCCATACCAGTCCTGCCTCAGAACCCGTTGTCAGAATATCCGCATAGGCATACACGGGAAACCACTCTCCCGGTATATCATGATTTCCCAGCATATCTACATAGTCATTACATCCATACGCTGACAAACATTCTTTCACATCCTCCGGCAGAGCAGCATAAAATTCCTCCGGCTGAAATTCCGGTGAAAAAGCATTGATTCCATCTTCATAATTTCCTTCTAATCGTGGAAAATAAGCATAAGAGCAAAAATGTGTATTTTTATACTGCGAATCAGCAACCATATCCCTCTGCTCTTCGGTCAGATAAAACAATCCGTTCTCGTCCACTTCATAATCTACCCCTTCAATTCCCCAAAAACGAAGTTTCTGAATATCCTCTCTGAGCAAATCATTAAGGAACTGAAAAGCCCCCTTTACATCTTTACAACTTACTGTGACAGATATTCCTCCTGAAACATCTGGCTGAGTTCCATTCTGGGTATGCCACTTATTTTGTACATTTCTGTCGATTGTAATGGGAAGAGGCACATAATTCATTCCCTCTCCCTGCTGACGCAACATATCATCCACGGTATAATAAAACTGCCACCACTGATCTGACATACCAAGAACACGTCCGGTAGCAAGTTTTTCCAGATACTCACTATAAGTCTGTGTGTAGAACTCTGGATCAAGAATTCCTTTCTGAAATTCCTCATTTAATATCCGGTAATATTTTCTTGCCGTGGCTGTGGTATTATAATCCTCCACTTTTAATGTATTTGGATTCACAATGCAGCAGCCATCATTAGGATAGCCATCTAAAAACTGCGGCACATTTTCCAGACAAAAATATCGCCAGTCATCACAAAGAACAGTATATGGTACAAGGTCATCCAGAGGATGAGCGTCCACATAAGCCTCAATAAGATTAAAGTATTCTTCCAACGTACGTATTTCCGGATACTTCGCCCATTTTAATACTCTTGTCTGTATCCAGAATGCTTCGCCATTATGCAGAATATCTTCTGATGGATTTTTTTGATTCCCAAACTGGGGGATCCAGTAAATATGCCCATCCTCCTGTTTTAACAGCTCCCACTGACTATCAGTAAAATAACTGCGCAGATTCGGGTATTCATCCCAATACTCATCAACCGGAATCAAAGCATTTGCTTCATATAAATCAATATTGCCGGAAATAAAATCCGGATACTCTCCTCCGGCAATATAGGAAGCAATAGCCTGATCGGAAGTCTGTCCTACCAGCCATATCTCTTCACATTCTGCTCCTGTCAGTTCTGCGATTTTCTTTTTTATCTCATTATCTTCATCAATCTCCTGTCCTGGAACGGAAAAAAAAGCCGAATATTTTCTAATCTCCGACTTTTTCCTATTTCCTATTTGCCAAAATGCTGTTCCCACCAGAGCTACGACGCAGCATAAAAGTGTACATTGTTTCCAGTACTTTCTCATATATCCGTTTCCTCTCTTAGAAATTAAAGTATGCTTCGGTGTACCTGCTATGAGGGGTGCACCATGCTTTGCATAACATGACACCTTTTCAAGATAATAGTACCCAGAAATTCCGCTGGAATTTCCGGGTACACAGCTTAGAATCTTTAATTATTATAACGGATACTCTTACTGGTTTTCAATAGCCATCCATGCAAAGTCCGCATGATTTTCTGAAATTTCACCATTAGAGGATGCATACATTCCCAGGCAGCAACCTGTAAAACCGCCCGCCAGTTCAGTACTCAATCCTGTCATATCCACATCAGAAACAAGCAGCATCTTTTCTTTTCCCTGAACTTTATAGTAGAAATCTGTCTTCTGTCCTCTGCATCTGATTTCCAGAGTTACAAATCCGTCTTCGATTTCTTCAGCAGCCAGTTTTTCTTCTTTGTCACCCAGACGACGATTGAGTACCAGCTGCACCTTACCGTCACACATCATTTTAGTAAACCGAACATGATGTGTCTCATCACACAGAATGGCAAGACCAGCTTCCTCCCCGTTTACACAGGGGAGAAACTCTATTCCGGCAGATGCAAGATACAGATATTCCTTCTGTCTTACAGCAACGAAAGCAGGACAGGATGTTTCACTTAATGTCTGCGGCAAAGTCGGAAGTCTCAGATATCCACTTCTCTGGAAAAGATCGTATTTTTCCCAAAGAGGCTTCCGAAGAGTCATGCATTCCATCGGGAGTTTCTTCTCGAAAAAATGGTATACCTGGCTTTCAGGTTTCATTTCTGCCCCATCTCCCGGAAGTTCGACTACCGACTCCAGCATACCGACTCCCGGATTCACAACAGGCCATCCCTCTTCCCATGTCACTTTCGCAAGAAATGTATCGCGACCTGTATTTACATAGCCTTCGCATTTTCTGGAACCCAGCATAACCACATACCAGTTTCCATGGCCATCGTCCACCAGATCACCATGACCCACAGCAGTGATGGGATAATCATTTCCCAGATGACGATGAGTCAGAATAGGGTTATTGGGATTGCCCTCATATGGTCCCCACACACTTCTGCTTCTGGAAATCGTCATACTGTGATTTGGTCCTGTACCTCCCTCAGCATTCATCAGATAATAATAACCATCCTTTTTGTAAAGGTGAGGTCCTTCCGGCCAGATCACATGATGCATGGCACCTTTCCAGATTTTTTTGCTTTCACCAATAAGCTCCATGGTCTTCAAATCAAGTTCCTGAACCCATATCTCCCAGTCCCCATTATAACGAACTCCGTGCTTCTGGTTTGGTCTTGTTCCTACATAATAGCAATGAACTGTTCCATCTTCATCTTCGTCAAAAAACAGACTGGGATCAATCCCCGGAGCATCTTCATCCAGATAATAAGGATCAGACCAGGGACCCTCCGGGCTTTCAGCAGTTACAATAAAATTGTCTCGATAAGAAACATTTGTTGTAATCATGTAATAACGCCCCTGAAAATACCTCAGGGTCGGTGCATAGATTCCCCTGGAATGTCCGGCATTTTCCAGATGGAGCTGTGACTCCCGGGTAAGCACATGACCGATCTGCTCCCAGTTAGCCAGATCTTTGCTGTGATAAACAGGAACACCTGGAAAATAAGCAAAGCTTGATGTTACAAGATAATAATCATCTCCCACTCTGCAGATGGAAGGATCAGGACGAAAACCCGGTAAAATTGGATTGTTAGCATAATGCATATTAATATCTCCTGTTAATAGATTCTATAATTTCCACTTAATGCAAGAAAAGCGAAGAAATAAAGGCAATTATCATAATATCTCCTGTTTCCTGTACGCAAAGGTGTATTCCAAAACTTGCGGACACAGGCAAGGGCATGCTCATTTTGTACCAGCAATCCTGCCTGTGCATTCACTGCTGTCATGGCCACCGGATGCAAAGCTTTTCCGGGGATTACTGTACCATCAATGGCAAAAATCCCATCCTGATGTTCCTCTCCTGCTGTCTCACAGAAAAATTCCAGAAAACGTTTTCCCTCTTCCACTTCCCACTCATCTGCTCCAAACCAGACATAATCCAGAGCAATATTAGCAATCGTACGATAGGCATCACTGTAATACCAGTCATGTCTCCCCCAGATATTCTGCCCTTTTGTACAGGGGGTTCCATCATACTCTGCATATTCTGCACACAAGCCGGTCACAGGGTGACATGCCTTCTTCAGGTAATCCCTGCTTGCCTTCGCCGCTTTCTTCCAGAAAGAACGGTCTTCCTCGAAGGACCACTGTGCAAATAATTCATAAAAATGAGGCAGATGGTAGGAAGGATCCGAAAAATCCACTTCAGTAATAAAACGAATCAGGTAATTCTTGGAATCCCACATGGCACGTCCCGGTTCTCCGTTTTCTCCTTTATGAATACAAGTATGCAGCAATTTTTTTGCCTCTTCGCTATAAGCAAAAATTCCTTCCCCGTCGCCCCAGCGATGTGAGGCAAAAAATAAGGCCATTGCAAAGAACTCTTCTCCGTCCGGTGCCGGGCCATCAGCGTTTCTTGTGCCATCTGTTCCACAAGACCATGCAAAATATCCGGCATTTTCACCTTCAGTCATATACATATAGGTTCTTGCCCATTTCCATATCCTGTCAAACTCTTCTTTTTTATTCATCTGCACGCACATCATCATGCCATAAGACATGCCTTCCGTACGGGCATCCAGATTACCGGTATCTTCTATGTATCCAAGATCACAACCGACGGGATGATAAATTCTTTCCTCATCACTCCCATAAAAAAGAGTCTGAAATATTTGATCTAATCTATTTTCTATTTCCTTTTTCTCATATCCGGCTAATTCGAATATATTTGGATAAATTCCTGTGTAAACGGCTCCCTTTTCCATCTTTATCTTATTCCTTTACTCCTTATTCCTTTACTCCTCCGATGGTCAGACCGGCTACAAAGTATCTCTGAAGGAACGGATACAGGCAGATAATCGGCAACATGGTCAATACGGTAGCTGCTGCACGTACAGATGTTGGAGTAACTGCACCTGCTGCATTTTTCATAGCTTCTGCAGAATTACCCTGATTGGTAACGGAAGAAAGCAGTTTCATCAACTCATACTGCAAGGTTGTCAGGTGTTGGCTCATACGGTTGTACAGCATGGCATCGAACCAGGAGTTCCACTGACCAACTGCCACAAACAAAGCTACGGTCGCATACACCGGTTTACACAGCGGTGAAGTGATTTTCCAGAAAATCGTTGTGTATCCGGCACCATCAAGCTGTGCAGACTCTTCCAGACTCTCCGGAAGACCGTTCATATAGGTACGGATAACCAGCATATTAAAGGCACTGAACATACCAGGAATTACATAAACCCAGAAACTGTTTGTCATTCCCAGGTTTTTGTACAGCAGGAATGTTGGAATCATGCCACCGTTTACATACATGGTAATAACCCAGAACAGTGACAACTGTTTTTTGAACAGGAAACGTTTTCTGCTGACGATAAATGCCAGAATTGCATTGGCAATCAGGGCCAGCAAAGTTCCAACTACTGTTCTTGCCACAGAAATATAAGCACCTGTCAGCAGGTTATCTTTCTGTAAAACGGTAAGATAGTTCTTCCAGGTAAATTTTCGGGGCCACAGATAAATCCCACCCCTCAATGCATCCGTACCGTCATTAAGTGAAATTGCCACTGTATTCAGAATCGGATATAGTGTAATCAGCACGAATAGAATCATGAACAGGGTATTACATATCACGAAGATGGTATCCCCAACCGATGTTTTTTTCCTTTTGTGAAGTTTTTCCATAGTCTGATCTCTCCTTTCCTAAAACAGCCGCTCGTCACCGGTCCGTTTTGCAATCTCATTGGCGATGACAACAAGCACGATGCTGACAAAACTCTTGAAGATACCTGCCGCAGTACCAATTGCAAAGTCATTCTGGCTGATACCCCATTTCAATACGTAAATATCAATTGTCTGTGCCACGCTCTGTACCAGACCATTACCTAACAGGTACTGGATTTCAAAACCTGCATTTAATACGTTACCTACATTCATCAGAAGAAGAATCATAATAGTCGGACGGATTCCCGGTAATGTAATATAGCGGATTCTCTGCCATCTTCCGGCCCCATCAATATTGGCCGCTTCATAAAGGGAAGGGTCAATGGATGTAATTGCAGAAAGATAAATAATGGCATTCCATCCTGTTTCCTTCCATACATTGGCAAATGCCACGATTGGCCAGAAGAATTTTGGATGAGCGAAGAAATTCAGAGGCTGATCAAGAATACCGAATTTCAAAAGAAGCTCATTCACAATACCCGTTCCGGACAGTGCGTCATGCAGAATACCAGTTACGATAATCCAGGACAGGAAGTGCGGCAGGTAAGAGATTGTCTGCACTACTTTTTTTCCACCCTGAGATTTTACATCGTTCAACAAAATAGCAAATAAAATTGCCATAACGAAGGTTGTTACCAGGTTGAGCACGCCCATAGCCAGTGTATTTCGAATTACACGGATAAAGGTGGCATCAGAGAATAACTGCTGGAACTTTGCCAATCCTACAAACTGAGAATGCAGAAGTCCATCCTTGGGACGGTAATCCTGGAAAGCCATCAGCCATCCTCCCAATGGCAAATAGCAGAAAATCACACCATACAATACAATAAAGGCGGACCAGATCAGCAGAGCCTTCTGTCTTTTTACTTCTTTCAAAGTGATTTTCACTTTCATTTCTGTTACTTTTTCTTTTTTTCTTTTTTCTATAGCAGCCATAGTCTCCTCCTAAAAAGAGAGGGCAGATGAATCGGTCTGTCACACGATACCGAAACCGACATCTGCCCGATTTATTCACTTATATTCTACTGATACTTCTTGGCTTCTTCCATTCTGCGATCAAGTTCTGCCTGCATTTCTTCCAGGAAATCCTGAGGATTACATTTTTCATATACGCTCATATACTCATCCCATGCAGCTTCAAAATCTGATGCCATTACTACTTTAGGAAGATATTCATGCTTGATTTCTCCCATCTTTGTCCATGCAAGACCACCAGGTGTGCTTGTTGTCATAGAACTTGAGAAAGAATACATTGGATACCATGGTCCCGGAGCCTCACTGGTTCCAAGCATGTCTACATATGTTTCAGCACCATAGGCATCGAAACATGCTTTCACATCATCCGGCAGTCCATCATAGAATTCTTCGGGCTGGAACTGTGGAGACATTGCGTTGATTCCATCACGGCTTGTTCCGGTATACCCTGGGAAATAAGAATAACCGCACATATGTGATGCTTTATAAGCAGTATCAGCTGCCTGAGCTCTCATTTCCTGAGTTCTATAGTATTTACCATCTTCATCTACTTCATAGTCAACACCTTTTACGCCCCAAGAACGCAGATCCAGTACTTCCTGAGAAAGAAGATCATTCACAAACTGAAGTGCACCTTCCACGTCATCACAGCTTGTTGTAATAGCAAGACCGGTGGCAACATTCAGAACACTACCGGAGTTATGCCACTGATTTTTAATTCCTCTTTCAATTGTAATCGGAAGCGGAACGTAGTTGCAGCCCTGTTCACCCAGCCCCTGCTGTTTCAGTGCATCGTTTACACTATATGCAAAATCCCACCACTGGTCGATCATTCCCAGCACACGTCCGGTGGAAAGTTTTGCAATATATTCATCATAAGTCTGTGTAAAGGATTCCGGGTCTACAATACCTTTCTTGAATTCTTCATTCAATTTTCCAAAATATTTTTTAGCAGTAGGTGTTGTATTGTAATCGATAATCTTTAATTCAATCGGATCTACAATAACAGAACCATCATTTGGATATCCATCCAGGAACTGAGGTGCATTTTCCAGACAGAAATAACGCCAGTCATCACAGAGGATTGTGTAAGGAATATTGGCTGTTCCGTCTTCCATTGTAGGATTGGCCTCATTGTATCTTTCAATCAGATCAAAATACTCATCCATGGTCTGAATATCCGGATAATCTGCCCATTCAAGAACTCGAGTCTGAATCCAGAATGCTTCATCATTGTGTGTTGTTGCTTTTTCCTCACCGTAAATATTACTGAACTGTGGAATCCAGTAAATATGTCCATCCTCCTGGCGAATTTTATCCCATTCTTCCTCTGTAAAGAACTCTTTAATGTTCGGATACTGATCAATATAGTCATCCAAAGCAACCAAGGCACCGGCATCATAGAGCTGAGCCATACCATCTCCACCATCAATCATATCCGGATACTCACCACCGGCGATCAAGGTTCCTACAGCTTCCTCAGCAGTCTGTCCTGTAAGCCATGTCTCTTTACATTTAGCACCTGTAATCTCAGCAATTTTCTGCTGAATTTCATTATCATCATTGATTTCTGAACCGGGAACTGCAAAGAATGCAGTAAATTCTTTTACTCCGCCATCAGATGACTCTGCACCTGTGTCTGTTTCTTTTTCTGCTTTGCCACAGGCCGCCATTGACACCGCCGCTAACAGCATAAGGGATATTAAACATTTTCTTTTCATAGACCCCATCCTCCTATTTCTTTTGATACTATAAATATTTTCCTATTCGTCTGCAGAACAAATACGACTATCAAGTAACTATATTGTACCTTCTACAAAAAAAACCTCAACCGGACAAAGCATACAAAAAGACAGGACAAATTATAGAACCCTATCATTTATCCTGTCTTTTTTCATTTGGAAAATTTCTTCCATTTTCTCAGTTTTTCAATACTCCGCCCTGTCTGCGGAACTTTGCAGGTGTGCATCCCTTTGCCGCAATAAAACGGTTAATAAAATAATCGCAGTCTTTATATCCCACATCCAGAGCAATCTGATAGATTTTATCACTGGTATACAACAGTCTCTGAACTGCCTGCTCCATCCGATAGTTATTCAGATACTCTTTAAATGACTGTCCGAACTTTTTCCGGAATATCTGTCCCAGATAAGCACTGTTCACATAGTACTTTTTACTCAATTCTCTCAAAGTAAGATTCTCTGCATAATTTTCGCGTATTTCTTTCTCAATCTCTCCAAGTACGCCTCCCCTGGAAATATTTTTGCGAAGCTGAGCCAGATATTCTGCATACTCCAGAGCAAAATGCACCATATGCACACTGCTGCCTCTGGTGACTCCCTCTTCAAATGTACTTTCACCAATGAAATGTAGAATTTCTTTCTGATCGACACAATCATCCTGCTCGGTTGCCAGATAAATCAGCTGAAACAGGAAATAATTAATGTTAAGATTGACTGTATCTGCGGCAAGTCCCATCTGCCGCATTTCTTCATACAGATTTTCCACACATTTACGGATCTGTATCTTATCGTTTTGCTCAATGGCTGATATCAACGCATCCAGGCTCTGTTTGCACAGGATAATACCCCCATTATGAATCTGTACCTCTTCTTCATAAAAATACATTTTCTTTTTTGCACGGAATGCTTCCAGAGAGTTCAATACACAGGCGGTACTATAGGATTTTGCGAGTCCAGAAATGTCTGATACTTTTTTACCCGCCAGCAATTTTACAGGACGCTGAATTGCCAGTTCAAGACTCTCCTGAAATTCGCTCAGATACTCAACTTCACTGATTGCCCGGTTCTTCGCCATATAATCACAGTAAATAAAACCTATATCGTAATTCTTCTCATTCCAGGACACATCAAAGAAACAGTGACTGCTGTCTTCTTTCAGGAAATCCTGACAGGCCTGATACAGTTTTCTCTGAATCAGACGGTATTCCCCATCCTCCTGTTCGGACATGTCTCCTATATCATAGGGTTCCAAATAAACATATCTGACACTGTCAGAAAGATTCATGTGACTTTTTATATATTCCAGATTCACCGTGTCATACTTTCCACAGAGAAGAGCAATAATATTTCTGGCCAAATATTCATGTTCCAGCTTTTGTTTTTTCTTTTCATTTTCCCTGGCAGCTTCTGACACTTTGGCTACTCTGCGCAGTACACCCAAAAGCTCCTCTTTTTCCACCGGTTTCAGAATATATTCCATACATTCATAACGAATTGCCTGCTGTGCATAGGAAAAATCACTGTAACCACTTAAAATCACAAAATATGTATCTGAAATATTTTCTCTGCGTATTGTCTCCAAAAGTTCCAATCCACTCATCACCGGCATCTTAATGTCTGCAATGACCAGATCCACCTTATGCTCTTTCAGATATGTAAGTGCTTCTGCCCCATCGGCAGCAGTATATACAATCTCATACCCTTCCTGTTCCCAGTCAATAAACACCATAAGCCCCTGTACAATAAAAGGTTCATCATCAACTAGCAAAACCCGCAGCATGTTCTTATCTCCTTTGTTTCTTTTCCATTCCCAAGACCCCTGTTGAAGTCTTATCTGTGCATCTGTATTCTATCATCCAGAGAGTCTATCGGCATCCTGATCTGAATAGTAGTACCGATTCCCACTTCGCTCTCTATATGAAAACACACTTTGTTATCCGTTATCATTTTCAGTCTGAGGCAGGCATTGATAATACCTACACGCCCCTTTTCTCTTAGTTTCTCGATGCTTGCATTACACATCTTTTCCTTTATTTCAGCCACTTTGTCCTCATCCATACCGCTTCCGGTATCCTCCACTTCGATCCAGATATCCTTATGTTTACGATAAACCCGGACAAAAATCCAGCAGGAAGCTGTTTTACTCTCAATCCCGTGCACACATGCATTTTCCACAAAAGTTACGAAAGTCAGTCTTGGAATCTGAATATCCTCACATTCCGGTTCTATGTTCAGCTCATAGGAAAGTCTGTCTCCAAAACGATACTTTTGAAGTCCCAGATATGCCTCCACAAATTCCAGTTCCTTTTTCATTCTGACAAAATCTGTACTCCAATCCACATTCTGACGTTCCATCACGGCCAGTTTTCCCACCATATCCGCAGTTTCATACTCTTTCTTTAAGATACTGTGCATCCGAATGCTCTCCAGGGCATTAAACAGGAAGTGAGGATTCACCTGACTCTGCAGTGCCAGAAGTTCTGCATTCTGTCTGGCAATATCCATCTCCTGTTCTCTCAGACGATCCTTATACACCGTCTGAATCAGATCATTCAGGCGGGATGCCATGTGATTATAATTGAGCATCAGACTGCCTATTTCATCTTTCCCCCGCACATATGAGATTTCCTGAAGATGATCCGCATCTACGTGATCAAATGCTTTGCTCAATTCTTCTACCCTGGCAGTAAAAGAACGATTAATAAGCCGCATCAGAATCCACGGCATCACCGTATTAATCAACACCAGAAAAACAATCAACGGCATATGATTCCATATCTGTGCCCGTATCCCACGACTTCTTTTACAGACTGCAATCTGTAGATGTTCTCCATAAGCACTGTATTCTTTCTGATAATCCGGTTGTATGTTTTCCTTCCATTCGCTAAAAGGCCACCCTGGCTGATTATATCCGTTATTAGAAAGCAAAATCTGATTATCTTTACATATATAGATCTCAGACTCATAATTCATATTATCCAGATTGCGTACAAGACTACTGTAATCCATTTCAATCGTCACTATTTTTTCACAGCTGTCCTGTCCGAAAAAATTTAGTTTTCTGATAAATAACACGCTGCGCCGCGGCTGCACTGCAGAACTTTTCCACTGGTCATAATAAAAATACAATACTGAATTATTTCCCGCTTCCTGCAAATATCTATACCATTCTGTCTCACGCACATCAGACAGACGGATGAAATGTCCGCCATTGATAATAGTATCATTGTCCGCATAAATCGTAACCACTGTATTATCCGTACCCATACTGGTCTCAAACAGTGAATTCTTCATAAATGCCTGATGTCCCGTCACATAATCCAGAGGAGTCTCATACTGTCGATTCAAAAACTCCTCGATATACCCGTTCATATAAATATTTTTTGCTTTCATTGCGGCATTTTCCACTTCCCGGGAAAGATTATATATAACAGCACTTGCATCATTTTCCATCACATGCCGCTGCTCCACTCTCTCGGATTGAACCACAATAAATAGAATAACACTGTCTGTAATGATAAGTGGTATCAGCATACAATAGATATACAGAATATGAAGCTTTTTCTTCAGGTTAAAGTCATTCATGGTATTTTCTAATCTATCAATCAGTCTCTTCATACGCTGCCCTCCTGTAGCCATCATACCATATTATGTTCCAAACATCCAGAACTATCTCTTCCAGCTTTCTGTCGGACCCATACATGAGATCCGGGGGACGGTGCCTTCCCTATAGAAAACTATTTTCTCTACTGCAAAAATTTTGCTTAAAACAAGGATTCTGTCATCATCTGTACGTGAAACCATCAGGCGAGGTTTTCCAAAAGGTTCCACATACATTCTCACCGGATATCGACAGCCATCTTCATTTTTACACCCTCATAAGCATCTTACTCTACTAGAAAAGGTACACAGTACCCACCATCAAATATTTTCATTTCTTATGATATCTCCTGAAATATAATCTGGAAAGGAACTACCGGCAATTCCTCATCGCTGTATAAATTTGCTTCCCACGGACAGTCATTCCATGCATAGGATACTCCAACGGCGTCTTCCGTTATGGATACTTCGACAGTATTTTCTCCTGTCAGTTTTCCCTCGGCTGCTTTACGGCTTCCATCTTTACAAATAATATCAAAACCTCTGACCGGTTCATTCTTATCCTGTCGCAGAGAAACTCCCGGTACTTCTTTCAGATCCGGAGTTCTTTTCTCTGTATGCAATACAATGCCTGACGGTTCGAAAACAAACTTTATACTTCCAGTATTTCTAATGGCTGCAGCAAGCTCCGGATTTCGGTATGATACGTTTCTGCCATAAATCAATGTTTCTGCCGCAAGTGCTGCACGTACGCCGACTGTTTTCTTATCGGTAGGATGCAGATCGTTGTATTCTCCCAAGTCATAAGCCTGTACCATCATGGCATACGGCAAACCGGCTGTTTTTCTCTGTGCCTCACGAAGTCTTGCCCACTGTATGCCGTTCGTATAAAGTTTTCCATCAGAAAATCCTGCCAGCTGAACGAAAATGAACGGCATATCCGGAATCTGCCAGAGGGTTCTCCATTCCTCGATCATCGTGCCAAATTCCTCCTCATAGGTTTCCGGCCGCCCGGTATTGGATTCACCCTGATAAAAGAAACATCCTTTGATTTTCCATCTTCTGATGGGATAGAGCATTCCCTGATAAAGTCCACATGCTTTATACTGGAAAAATGTCATCTGCGGCAGCGATTCCATCCGGTGGATGATTTCATAATTCCAGTCACCGGAAAGAGAAACCTTTTTCTCCAGATTACTGCCAAAGCAAAGTTCATACACCTTTCCAGGTACAAAGCCTCCTTCCTGTCTGAAAACCATCAATTTTACTTCAATGATATTTTCTCCAGCATGAAGGATTCCCTCCGGTATCCGATAAATTCTGGGTGGGTACTGGTATTCCGTCTCACCGATCAATGTGCCATTAATTAAAATCTTATCTGCATCAATCATAGCACCGAAATAAAGAATAGCTTCTCCTTTTTCCGGTTCATCTTTTTCATCCAGCACAAAGGTTTTTGTAAAGCGCAATCCGCCATAAAATTGATCCAACACAGTATTTTCAAAGAATCCCGGAATACAAAAATTGCCCTTACTATCTGTAGCACAATCCACACCGGATTCCTTCAACGCCTCTTTTCTCCACCAAAGCTCTCTTTCTTCTTCCGCTTTGATGGTCGCTTCCGGATATCCTTTCTGGCGGCATTCTTCAATCTCCGCAGCATCATAACCCAGAGCTGTAACAGTCTCCTCGCTGCACCAGGATTTCACCGGTGTACCTCCCACAGCAGTCTGCAGAAGTCCAACCGGTATTCTTTCCCTGTCATGAATTTCTTTTGCAGCAAAATATCCCACAGCACTGAACAGCTGCAGTTCTTCTCCTTTCGCTTTAATCCAGCAGCCCTTTTCCAATTCCTGACGTTTTTCTCCAAATACATATTCCTTGGGGACTTCGAACATGCGGATTTCATCCTCTGAAGTATGCAGAATTTCATCTGCATACCGGTCCATCACCCGCTCAATTGGCAGTTCCATATTAGACTGCCCTCCCAGAAGAAATACATCACCAAACAGTACATCATGAATCACAAGTTCTTCTTCCCCATCTGTCATCCTGAACTCCCACGGACCGCCGGCAGGCATTTCCGGTATCATCAGTTCAAAGTATCCGTCATCACCACAGATGGTTTGAACCTGAAAATTTTCAAAAGACAGTTCTACCGTTCTTCCCTTTTCACTATATCCCCAGATACTGTTTTCTACATCTCTCTGGAGAATCATCCCGTCACTGATTAACGAAGATAATCTCATCACTTTTCCCATGCTCCTTTCCAGACCGCAGTTTTACACTTCAGCTGCGAATGTATTGACAAATCCACCTTTTCCTGTCAGGGTCTTACTTCTTTTATCCGGCTGTGAAGTGCCTGTATAAACACAGTATTCACCGGATAGAATCTGTGCAGCGCCATCGATATCAAACAGTTCGAAAGCTTCCGGTTTTAAAGTCAGAACGACTTCCTGCTCCTCGCCCGGATTCAGAAATACCTTTTTCAAAGCCTTTAACTGGGGATTTGGAGTTCCGTCACAGCAGGATTTTACATAAACCTGTACGGTTTCTCCTCCGGCCATCTTACCGATATTTCGAATCACTGTCCGTACAGTCATTCCTGTACCCTTTCTGATGATTCCTGTTTCGGACACCTTATCTCCTTCGTAAACTGTAATCTCAGGTTCTGACAGACTGAACTCTGTATATGACAGTCCATAGCCAAAGGGATATAACGCTTCCTGTTCCATATAACGGTAAGTTCTTCCTTTCATGGAATAATCCGTAAACTCCGGCAGTTCTTCCACGGAACGATAGAAGGTTACCGGCAGTTTACCTTCCGGTGAACACTCTCCAAACAACAGACGTGCCACAGCCTCTCCACCTCTTGATCCAGGATACCATGCCTGTACGATAGCCGGAATATGCTCGTCAGCCCAGCTAAGATCCATAGCACTTCCGGTCAATGAAACGAGAACCACCGGTTTTCCACTTTCATATGCCGCTTTGAGGATTTCATTCTGCAGCCCCGGGTAGTTCAGATCCGGTTTGTCACCGCTGGCAAATTCATTTCCTGTATCGCCCTCTTCACCTTCCAGTGTAGCATCCAATCCAAGGCAGACAATAACCACATCACTGGCCTCGCATACGCCTTTCACTTCAGCCAGACGATCGTTTGGTTCTGAGAGAACACAGACACGGTCTTTAAATAAAGCACATCCTTCCGAGTACATGACACGAACATCATCGCCTACATAATCCTGAATTCCTTCAAGAACTGTTACATAACGGGAAGCAGTTCCCTCATAGTTACCCACAAGTGCTGCTCTGCTATTGGCATTTGGCCCGATGACTCCGATGGTTTTCATATTATTCTTATTCAGAGGAAGAAGTCCTCCTTCATTTTTCAGAAGAACCAGAGTTTTTTCAGAAATCTTTTCGTTTATACGGTTATGTTCCGGTGTGTCGTTTTCTGTATAAGGAATACTATCGAATGGAACTGTTCCCGGTTCTTCAAACATACCAAGCTTCATACGTGTGGTGAAAAGATTGATAACCGCCTCATTGATTCGTTTTTCATCAACTCTTCCTTCACGTACTGCCTGAACCAGATGAGGGTATGTACAACCACAATTCAAGTCACAACCGTGATTCATAGCCATCGTTACGGATTCCACCGGTGCATTTGTTACATGATGATTTTCATGGAAATCACGCACTGCCCAGCAGTCACTGACAACGTGCCCCTCAAATCCCCATTCTTCTCTCAAAATATCTTGCAGAAGTGTCTTACTGCCGCAGCATGGTTCTCCATTTGTCCTGTTATATGCACCCATCACAGCTTCTACTTTTCCTTCCTGCACACAGGCTTTAAATGCCGGCAGATAAGTCTCATACATATCCTGTTTGGATGCAACAGCATTAAAATGATGTCTCTCTCCTTCTGGTCCGGAATGTACAGCAAAATGCTTTGCACAGGCTGCTGCCTTCATATATGCAGGATCATCTCCCTGAAGTGCCTGAATAAACCGCACGCCCAGGCGTGATGTAAGATAGGGATCCTCACCATACGTTTCATGACCTCTTCCCCAGCGCGGATCACGGAAAATATTTACATTAGGTGCCCAATATGTTAAGCCTTTATAGATGTCTCTGTCACCATATTTCACATGCATATTATATTTTGCACGTCCTTCAGTGGCAATGATATCAGCCATCTCCGCAACCAGTTCTTCATCAAAAGATGCAGCCAGACCAATTGCCTGTGGAAATAATGTCGCTGTTCCCGTTCTGGCAATTCCGTGAAGTGCCTCATTCCACCAGTTATATTTGGGAATTCCCAGTCTCTCAATTTCTGCCGCTCCGTGAAGTGTCTGGGAAACCTTCTCCTCCAGCGTCATCTGTGCTACAAGTTCTTCCGCCCGTTCTCTAAATGTTTTAGCCATAAGTAATCTCCTTTTTTTGTTCATTTTCTATTATAAAAAAGAATCTATTGTTTTCCTTATTGATTCTTGCTATACTTTTCCTATATTTTGCTATTTTTGAAAGGGATTATCTTTTACTATGATTGAAGATCTCAAAGGAATGAAAGAAACGATTGCATATGGTTCTTCACAGTTTCGATTGATGAAAAATCAGGAGACTGAAGATTATCCGCCACACTGGCATACAAGTATTGAAATTATCATGCCTTTAGAAAACGGCTATCAGGCCGTAATAGGAAATGAGTGCTACACACTAAATCCCCTTGATCTGTTATTTATCAACAGTGGGGAAATTCATTCACTGCAGGCGCCTGCCACCGGTAAGCGCCTGATTTTTCAGGCACCATTGTCGCTTTTTTATTCTATACCCGGTATGGGAAGCGCACTGCTGCTGTTACCGGAAGCTGTTTGCCTTACGCCGGCTTCCTGTCCGGAACTCTTTCAGGAAGTGTCTGCAAAATTCAAGGAAATCATCCGGGAGACTGAAAAAAGTAATTATCTGGCCGATGCCTGGGTATCCTCTGCTGTTATTCAGATTGTTCTTCTGCTAGTACGCCATAATTTCGAACATACTCCTCGATTTACCGGTGTATCCTTTTCCTCCCGCAGAGAATACATGGAAAAATTCACAACGGTCTGTCAGTATATCGATACCTCATTTCGGGAAAATCTGACACTTGAACAGGCTGCAGAAATCGCAGGATTCAGTAAATATCATTTTTCCAGACTTTTTAAAGAATTTACAGGAATAACCTTCCAAGAATACCTCACACGCCAGCGTATCCGCCACGCAGAAGAACTGCTGACCGATTCCAAAATCTCAATCACTGATATTGCACTGGCCTCGGGATTCTCTTCTGTCAGTAATTTTAATCGGAGTTTTCAGATGTATAACCACTGTTCGCCTTCGCAGTTTCGAAAAAAACTGATGCATGTATAGCGGGGCAGGGTGACCCTGGTCACTCCTCAATCAACTTGCTATTTCTCCGAGTCAATGATAAAATCGAATTACATTAGATGGTTTATTACAGCTTCGGAGTAGGGATTATGAGAAACCTTGTGAAAGAGATTATCACAGGAAGATGGCTAAAAAAAATGAGTAATCTTACAGTTAATACAAAAGAAAAATTTTCCATTCAGCAGATTGCTGCGATTGGAGTAATGACCGCAGTAATCTGTGTGCTGGCACCTTTTTCACTGCCAATCGGGCCGGTACCGATTTCACTGACGAACTTGGCTATTTATTTTGCACTGTATATGTTGGGGGTAAAAAGAGGGACCATCAGCTATCTGGTGTATCTACGGATCGGACTGGTGGGAGTTCCTGTATTTTCCGGATTTACCAGTGGTCCTGGAAAACTGTTTGGACCGCCAGGCGGTTATCTTATTGGATTTATTCCAATGGCTATCATAGCAGGAATGGTAATTGACCGCAAGATTAATAACAGATTGCTTTGCTTTATCGGAATGATTATTGGTACTGTTGTATGCTATGCCTTTGGTACTGCATGTCTGGCATATGAAGCACACATGGATCTGTTGGCCGCATTGATGGCAGGTGTCATCCCGTTTATTCCGGGAGATTTAATCAAAATGGTTCTTGCTATGATATTGGGACCACAGATTCGTAACCGGTTGATTCATGCAAACTTATTCTAAGTAAAGACGATACTTCTTGCACGGATTACTGTTCAGCTTCGGAAATGAAATACAGACAGAGAGACAGTCATTGTCGATCGGTCACTTAAGCCTGGATACACAAGACTGCACAGAACGTTCGCTTAAGAAGCACATCAGTAATCTACGAAAAAAATTGCAGGATGCAGGTGGTACAGACTGCCCATACTTTCCTTTTTTCATAGAAAAAAGCTGCGAAAACCTTATAATCACTAGAGAATAAAGTGTTTATAAGGCTTTCAGAGCCTTTAAAAAATCTTATTTAATTTGAAGTGCAAGCTTCGCTTACATTCCCATCTGTTTTGCAACTTCTTCTGCAAAGTTTTCTTCTTTCTTTTCGATACCTTCACCTGTTTCGAAACGAACAAAACCTTTTACAGTAATGTTTGCACCGTTTGCTTTTGCAACTTCTTCTACGTATTTAGCAACAGCCTGTTTTCCGTCTTCTGCTTTTACGTATACCTGATCTAACAGACAGATTTCTTTCATTTCTTTGTTGATACGTCCGTTAATCATACCCTGGATTACTTTTTCAGGTTTAGAAGATTCTTTCGGATCGTTCATGATCTGAGCTAACAGAATTTCTTTTTCATGAGCGATGAATTCTTCACTGATTTCGCTTCTGTTTGTGTATTTTGGATTCAGAGCAGCGATCTGCATAGCTACGTTTTTCGCCATTTCTTTTACTGCATCGTTGATTACATCTGTTTCAACATCAACCAGAACACCGATTTTACCACCCATATGTGTGTAAGAAGCTACGAATCCGTTTGCTTCTTCTACCTTTGTAAATCTTCTGATGTTCATGTTTTCGCCGATTACTGCAATCTGTGCAGCCAGTGCTTCATTTACTGTCTTTGTTGTATCAAATTTCCATGTTTCTGCAAGGAAAGCTTCTACATCTGCAGCTTCTGTTTCCATAGCCTGTTCTGCAACCTGTGCAACGAATGCCTGGAATTTATCATTTTTTGCAACAAAGTCTGTTTCCGCATTTACTTCTACAACAACTGCTTTCTTTTCATCAGCAGCTACCAGAGTTTTGCAAAGACCTTCTGCTGCAATACGGCTTGCTTTTTTCTGAGCAGTAGCAAGACCTTTTTCTCTTAAGAATTCAACTGCTTTATCCATATCGCCTTCTGTAGCTGTAAGAGCTTTCTTACAATCCATCATACCAGCGCCTGTCATCTCTCTTAAATCTTTTACCATTTTTGCTGTAACAGCCATCGTAATTTTCCTCCTGAATCATTATGGTATTTAAAAAATCGCCCTGGTCATAAAACCAGGGCGCCCTGAATCATCGCCCAATGCTGTGGGTAATTATTCTTCTGTTGCTTCTTCAACAAAATCTTCTGTATCTTCAGCAACACCCTGGTTTGCTTCGATTACAGCGTCAGCCATTTTGGAAACGATTAATTTTACAGCTCTGATTGCATCATCGTTACCCGGAATTACATAATCCAGTTCTTCTGGATCACAGTTTGTATCTGCAATACCGATTAACGGAATACCTAATGTATGTGCTTCCTGAACGCAGATTCTTTCTTTTTTCGGGTCTACGATAAAGATGGCATCCGGAATTTTCTTCATTTCTTTGATACCGCCAAGGTTTTTCTCAAGTTTTGCCTGTTCTTTTTTCAGTTCAATAACTTCTTTCTTTGGCAGTACATCAAATGTTCCGTCAGATTCCATAGCTTCGATTTCTTTCAGTCTTGCGATTCTGCTCTGGATGGTCTTGAAGTTTGTCAGCATACCACCTAACCATCTTTCATTTACATAGAACATTCCACAACGCTCAGCTTCTGTTTTGATTGCATCCTGAGCCTGTTTCTTTGTACCTACGAACAGAATTGTGCCGCCTTCTGCTGCGATATCAGCAACAGCTTTGTAAGCATCGTCAACCATTCCTACAGATTTCTGCAGGTCGATGATGTAGATACCATTTCTTTCTGTGTAAATGTACGGAGCCATTTTAGGGTTCCATCTTCTGGTCTGATGTCCGAAATGAACACCTGCTTCCAGTAACTGTTTCATTGAAATAACGCTCATTTTTTTCTCTCCTTTTGGTTCTTTTCTTCCGTCTGTTTCAAATCCTCCGGGACTTATCCTGATTTCTTCGGGAAAGCACCTTCCTTTGGAATTCACAAACGTGGTTATTTTCGCAACGCTCGTATTATACCATAGATAAATGGCCGGTTCAAGCGGTTTTTCAGTTTTTTTCAGAAATTCTCTCGCAAGTTCTCCGAAGCCATGTCTTCAAAAGCGGCATCCAACTCTGACACTCTTTCTGTATTCCACTTCCGTCCGGACGTACCAGGGACTCATCTGCCAGAGACAATCCATGTGGACCTTCCGGATAAAGATGATATTCTGCTGATACGCCTGCTTTTCCCATAGCCTCCACGAAAAACAATGAATTTTGGAAAGGAACTGCATCATCTGCAAAGGTATGCCACAAAAAGGCCGGCGGCGTATGAAGTCCCACCTGATTTTCCAGTGCCATTTCTTCTTTCTTTGCTTCATAGTCTTCCCCCAGAAGATTGTGTATACTTTCCAGATGTGTATATTCTTCTTTTGAAGTCAGAACCGGATAGCACAGAATCATACCGGCAATTTTCAGAAATTCTGTACTGCATCCCACTGCTTCTGCCACAAAGGATCGATTCCAGAATACTCCATAACTGGCTGCCAGATGTCCGCCTGCTGAAAATCCCATAACAAATATTTTTTCGGTATCTACATGCCAGTTTTCGCTCTGCTCTTTTATCATTTTAATGGATGCTGCAACTTCCGTAAGTGCAGTTGGAAATACAGCAGGCGCGCAGGAATACCGAAGAACTGCACTATGATATCCCATGCTGTTAAACTGCAATGCAATCATCTCTGCCTCTCTGTCTGCTGTAAAACGATAGGCACCGCCCGGGCAGACAAGTACAAGCGGTCTCTTAAGCCCAGGATCCTGTTCCTCATAGGCATCCAGAATATAAGTCGTTAATCGGGTATCGGGAAGTGATCCTTCCGTTTGTATGGAAATTGTTTCATGAATCATAATGCTTGCTCCTGTTCTGTTTTTCTTGATTTTTATTCTTTTTCAATAATCGTTCCGTTTCTGTATGCTTCCAGCAGTTTTTTAAGATCCTCGATGTTTTCCTGCAAATGCCGTCCGTTGTCCGTATCTCCCACTGTTTTCCGGTAGGAAGTTCGCTTTACAAGGATACTGTCTGACAAAATATCCGTCTCTCTTGTAATCGCATCTTCTGTAGAAGTAAACGGTTCGTGAGCAGCCAGTATCATTCCCCAGGAATTGTAAATTAACGTATATCCTGCAATTCCTGTTTCTTTCTGATAAGCCTTGGAGAATCCTCCATCAATGACCAGAACTTTTCCGTCACATTTTATAGGACTTTCTCCGGATGTGTGATGCACCGGTACGTGTCCGTTTACAATATGAGAACATTCACCGCCGATTCCGAACTCTTTCATAATATTATCAATGACTTCCTCATCTTCCAGAAGGCTGTAATAAGGATTTTTCTTTTCTTTGTGCGTCTCTTTTTCTGCCAGAAAATACCGCTCAAAAGTTGCCATTTTATCTTTTCCGAACAAAGGAGAACCGGGACTGCTCCAGATAAACCACAAAATATCCTTTCCTTTTTCCCGTTCTTCCTCATCAATAGCCACAAATGCTTTTCTTACATAAGACTCCAGAATATCATACAGCGCTTTTCCTTTGTATTCCTTTCCATATACCTCTACTGACTTAAAGCTTTTGTCCTCATTCAAAGGCACACATCCATGATATAAAAGATTGTTATTATGCACCTTATATAAACTTCCCTTTTTCAACAGGAAGCGCATATGTCTCTGCAATTTCTCACAATTGGTAAATGCAGCCACCAATCGTTCCATTATATTTTCTTCCTCAGCGGAAAGTTCATAAGGATTTTCCGGATCAATTGTTGGAAACATCGTATCCAGAAGCGGATACTCTTTTCCGTCCAGTCGGATCGTTCCTTCTTCATAATTAATATCATCCAACAATGCCCGGTCTGCCATATGAAATTCTTTTCTTCGCATAAGCAATTTCCCTTCCAGTTTAAACTGAATAATGGAGATTGCTTTATGCATTTTCATATTCAGCACGGTTTCCGCCGGATTCAAAGTATTGCCACCTTTGATTTTAAAGCACTCACAAGGATCTTCTTTATAATAAGTAAGTGCAAACGTGGCAAGAGGAAGCAAATTGATTCCATATCCATCTTCCAGAATATCCAGATTTGCATATCTTGCACAGATACGAATTACATTCGCAATGCAGGAACGCTGTCCGGCTGCCGCTCCCATCCATACAATATCATGATTTCCCCACTGAATATCAATGGAATGATGCTGTTCCAGCTTGTCCATGATTTTATGCGGTCCCGGACCTCTGTCATAAATATCCCCGAGAATATGCAGATGATCTACAACCAGACGTTGAATCAGTTCGCATAATGCAACTATAAATACTTCTGCTCTTCCAATATTGATAATAGTCTCTATAATCTGCTCATAATAAGCTTCTTTATCTGTCAGATCTGATTTTTCTGTGATCAGTTCTTCAATCACATAAGCAAAATCCACCGGTAAAGCTTTCCTGACTTTTGATCTTGTATATTTGGATGCAACCTTTTTGCAGACCTCAATCAGACGATACAGGGTAATTTTATACCAGTCCTTAATATTTTCCTCTGTTCTCTTTACCAGTTCCATTTTTTCTTTTGGATAATAAATCAGCGTTGCCAAAGACCGCTTATCCTGCGCATTCAGAGTATGTCCAAACACATCATGAATCTTTCTTCTTATGGAACCGGATCCGTTCTTCAACACATGGGAAAAGGCTTCATATTCCCCATGAATATCTGTCAGAAAATGCTCCGTTCCTTTGGGCAGATTCAGGATCGCCTGCAGATTAATGATTTCCGTTGATGCTTTTGCAATTGTAGGATATAGCTGTGAAAGCCGCTCCAGATATTTCGCCTCCATTTTTTCCATAAATTCCTCCCATACATTTTACGCTACCGTTCATGTACGGTCATTGTAACACATTTTTTTCTCCCAGAAAACAGCTATGCTCCCAATTATCAAAAATATTATTCCCATAGGGCTT
Organism: Blautia sp.; assembly: GCA_022777285.1. GTDB lineage: Bacteria > Bacillota > Clostridia > Lachnospirales > Lachnospiraceae > Blautia. The sequence goes on along the minus strand of JALFGN010000134.1, from coordinate 23,558 downwards.
CCCTGTTGTTTCTGTATCATCTCCTCTTCTTTTTCTTCCACTCCTTTCTCTTCTGAGACATGATCGCCTTGTTCCGGTTCCACATAAAAATCCCAAGGTTCCATTTCACTTACATTTCCTGCTGCATCCCGCACAGTAAGTGAAATTCTGTTGTTCCCTTTTTTCAGATTTTCTCCTGGTATTTTTATTTTTCCTTCTTCCCATTCATAACTGACGCTTTCCCCATTTACCATACAGGAAACTACTGTCACGGCATCTAAATTTTCCACTGCAATTTCCGGATCAAACAAACTGCTCACCCGATTTTTTTCTTTATCAAACTGAAAGGTCGTACCATTTTGATTGACTGTAAAAATCCATTTTTTCTCTGTCAGATTTCCATAATCATCCCAGGCTGTGCAGACCAGTGTATAGGTATCATCTGTAAAAGAAGATAACAGGGTCATCCGGATTTCTTCCTCTTTTCTTTCTATTACTACTTCCGGTTCTTTTTGCCCGGTTCGTTCTCCTTCCAGAAAGATCCGTATATTTTTCTGATTCATTTTGGAATCTTTAAAAGAAATAACTGGATGTTCCCCTGTTTCCCCGGACTGAAATGCTGACAGATTTTCAAAACAGATTTCCGGTGCCTGCATATCCGGCAATTCGATAGAAATCAATGCCTCCGGTTCTGTTTCTGTCTGTTCCTTCTCCATTTCTTTCTCCGTTTCTTTCAAATCTTCTATGACCTCCTGTTCTTCTTTATGAATCCAGTTTTCTGCATCGACCGGCTCTTCCGGTATCGGCTCTTCCGGTATCGTTTCTTCGGTTTGTTCTTTGTTTTTCACTTTGACTGTCCAGCGCAAAACCACCTCTGTTTCTCCCTCCTCAAGTGCCTGCAAAGAGCCATCTTCTTTCAATTGGAGGATGGTTTCATCCGCGATTTCAATTGCTCCATGCGCAGGCATGGAAAATTCTTCCCCTTTTTCCAGTTCTATCACTGGTATACTTGCCTTTGCATGTATACTTTTTCCCCAAAAAAGACTGATTCCTGCACACAAAACGCCTGCCATGATTGTTGTTCTCTTCATATTTTTTCCTCCCTACGGTGCTGCAAGATTTTCCTGGTATTCTCTGATTTTTCTTTCTGTTTTTTTCATATTTTCACTTTTTTCGATTTGTGTGTGCTGCAGACAGGCCTCTGTCTTTCCCAGAATTTTTTCTGCTTTTTCCGGATGTTTTCTTTCCAGTGCTTCCATCAGCGCATAGGCACAGGCTGCTTCCTGATCCAGCGGATCTTCTTCCAGAAGTTTTTGATACCCTTCCTCTGCTTTTTCGTATTCTCCCTGTTTCCGATACAGATACAGAAGTGCTAACAGAGTCTGTTTTCTCTGCACTGCATTGTTTTCCTGTTCCAAAATCCGGAGATAACAGGCAATCCCTTTCTCCGTATCCCCGGACATTTCATAACACCTGGCAAGCTGCCTGTCTGCCTCCCATTCATAGAGAAAAGCCAGCGGCTGCTCCGGATTCTCTTTGAGCTGTTCTTTGGCTCTTTCCAGCACTTTTGCCGCTTCCTCTGCCTTTTCCTCCATTGTAAATTCCATTTCTTTTCCATAAGCCAGATAAAGATCAGCCAGAAACACATTTTCTCTTGCCTGAATCCAGGAATCTTTTTTCTGTTGCTGCAGTTCTTCCAGAATTCCTCTGATTTGCTTCCAGTCTGCAGTTTGCGGATGCTCCAACGCATCCATCAGTTTCCCATAAGCTTCCGGATTTTCTCCGTTCATCTGGCTCTGTAAAAAATAGGCTTTTGCCTCTTCATAATCAGCCGGATCTGTCAGTTCTTCTTGATTTCTTGTTTCAAAAGGTACTTTTTCCAAAACATCTCTGTTCCTCTTTATGTCTGCTGCAAGAAAAAGAATTCCCATAATTCCAAGAACCGTTCCTGCATATACTCGTTTTTTCCCCTGCCGGATTTGTTCCAGACGTATGAGATCTTTTTTCAAAAGAGAAATATTCCGGTAACGTTTTTGCGGATTTTCTTCCATGCATTTTCGAATGATTTTTCTCCATTCTCTATACAGATAAGTCTGTTTCTCGTCTTTTCTTTCCATATATAGAAGCACCGCTCCCAATGCATAAATATCCGAACGCTTTTCTGCCTTTCTCTTTTTCTGTTCGGGTGCTGCATATCCCGGTGTTCCCATACCGCTGCTCTTTTCACCTTCTCTGGAGGCAATTCCAAAATCAAGAATCCGGATGCTTCCGGAAATGTGTATCAGAAGATTGGAGGGTTTCAGATCCTGATGAATGATTTCTTTTCCCGGACTATGTAAATATTCCAGAAGACTGCAAATCTGGATTCCCCAGGTAATTCTCTGCTTCCATGAAAAATAACGGTTCTTTTTTTCCATTTCTTCTTTCATTTCTTTCAGAGTTTTGCCTTCCATATAATCCATGACAAGATATTGACGATTGTCTTTTTCAATTACATCTGTGATTCTCGGTAACCCGGGGTGATCCAGTTCCAACATGATTTTTGCTTCTCCTGAACTGACTTTCAGTTCCTTCACTGCCCAGTATTTCTCCAGCTTCCGATCATAGGCAAGATACACTTTTCCCTGAGCGCCTTCTCCTAATACCCGTTCAAACGCATAGCGTTCCTCTGGCAATGCGTTCACCTCCACACGCTGTAAAATTTTTATAGGGAATTCTATTTATGAATTGATTTATAAATTGATTTATGAATTGATCAAGAAGATCGTTTTTTTAGAATGGCAGGCATGCGCTGCACAAGCTGTCTGCTTTTCTTGACACGCATGCCCGCCGAAGAGATTGTTTTACATTCTTTCCGGTGCTTCAAATCCAAGGAGATCAATGCAAGTTTCCAGTACATCTCTGCACAGAACAAGCAGACGGATCCAGGATTGTTTCTGTACCTGATTTTCCTCACTGAGAATCTTTGTCTCATGATAAAAACTGTTAAATGCATTTGCCAGATCGTAAATGTAAGAACAGATTTTATGTGGTGCTTTTTCCTGGAAAGCAGGTTCAATAACAGAATTGAATTTTCCGAGTTCCAGCATAAGATTCTTCTCACTTTCATTGAACGCTTCCAGAATCTTTCCGTCTTGCGGATTTCCGCCTTCGTTTTTGTAACGTTCCAGAATCGATTTAATACGTACAATGGTATATAAAATATAAGGACCTGTATTTCCTTCAAACGAAGTAAAGCGCTCCACATCAAAGATATAATCTTTGGATGCCTGATTGGACAGGTCACCATATTTGATTGCTGATAATCCTACCATCTGCGCTGTCTTTTCTGCATTTTCATCTTTCACACTGCGGTTCTCAACGATTTTTTTATACATCTCATCATTGATTTCACCAATCAGACGTTCCAGACGCATTACACCGCCTTCTCTTGTCTTAAACGGTTTTCCGTCTTTGCCATTCATGGTTCCGAATCCCACAAAGGAAAGTTCTGTGTTTTCTCCTACCATCTTTGCTTTTTTTGCACAACGGAATACCTGAACAAAGTGAAGTTCCTGGCGTTTGTCCACGACATAGATAATTTCATCTGGCTGGTAATCTTCGACACGCTGCACGATGGTAGCAAGGTCTGTCGTATTGTAAAGAGAAGCACCGTCCGATTTCAGAATCATACAAGGCGGAATCTCTTTTGTATCTGTTTCTTCTTTTACATCGACAACCAGAGCACCCTGATCTACATACGCATAACCATTCTCTTTCAGGTAGTTTACCATAGCAGGAATATAAGGATCTGCATCCGATTCTCCCATCCACAAATCAAAATCCACATGCAGTTTCGAATAATTTTTCTTCAGGTCTTCTACAGATACGTTCATAATGTGATTCCACAATGCACGGTATCCTCTTCTTCCCTGCTGCAGCTGAAGGGTTGCTTCCAACGCTTCGTTTTTATAGGCTTCATCTTCTTTTGATTTTCCACTTGCAGCCGGATAGATTTCTTCCAGTTCACTGACTGTAAATGGTGCTTCTTTCGGATACTCGCCTTCATAATTCTCATCAAAGTATACCAGTTCCGGAGAACGCTTTCTAAGTTCTGTAATAATCAGTCCCATCTGCAGCCCCCAGTCACCCAGATGTACATCGCCGATCACTTTATGTCCCAGAAAGCGTCCCATTCGTTTAATGCTTTCTCCGATAATTGCTGAACGAAGATGTCCTACATGAAGCGGTTTTGCAACATTCGGTCCTCCGTAATCAATAATAATAGTCTTGGGATTTTTTGTTTTTTCAATGGATAAGTTCTCATCTGCCTGCATATCATTCAGATAAGAAGCAAGAAAAGCCGGTGCGAGTTTCAAATTGATGAATCCCGGATTTACTGCCTCTGCCATAGAAAAAATTGCCTGCTCTTTTAATTTTTCCACCACATCATTTGCAATCATGATCGGAGCTTTTTTATAGGTCTTTGCTGCCGCCATGGCTCCGTTACACTGATACTCACACAGATCCGGACGGTTTGAAACATTGACTCTTGCAAATTTTTCATCATAACCGGAAGCAGCAAACGCTTCTTTAATCACTGCTTCCATACATTCCATAATTTTTTTCATAACTGTATTTTACTCCACTTCCACCTTTTTTGAAACTGCAACTGCAATCGCGCCTTTTCCAATATGACAGGCAACACTCAAAGACAAAGGATCCATATGGACTTCCATACCGGAAAATTCCTTTTCCAGTTCTTCTTTCCACTCCTGTGCTTCTTCTTCATTTCCTGCATAGGCTGCTTCCAGACACATCAGTCCCTTTTTGTTATAATCGGCAAAACGGGTCTTCAGATCTTCTTTCATTGCTTTGATCATGATTTTTTTTGCCTGTTTTTTTCCTCTTGCTTTTGCAAATGCATCCAGCTTTTCTCCCTGAATCTGAAGAACCGGTTTTAAATTTAAAACAGTGCCAAGTGCTGCAGCAGCCGGAGTAATTCTTCCACCCTTTTTCAGATATTTCAAAGTTTCCAGTGTAATATAGATACTGGATTCCATTTTCTCAGCTTCCAGTATTTCCTTTATCTGTGCACCTGTTTTTCCTGCTTTCAGCAGTTCCAATGCATCGAGAACCGCCTGTCTTTGTGTAACGGAAATTCTCTGATTATCCACTACATAAACCCGACCTTTAAATTCTCTTGCCAGCACCATTGCTGTTTGACAGGAATTGCTGAGTCCGCTGGACATAGGAATATGCACCACCTCATCATAATCCTGAAGCAGTCTCTCCCATGTTTCCATCACATCTGCTGGAGACGGCTGGGATGTGCAAATTGCAGCATCCTGTTCCAGTTTTTCATAAAAAGCTTCCTGTTTTAAGGTAATTCCTTCCAGATATAATTGTTCATCAATATAAAAAGGCATAGGAAGTACGGTAATTCCCATATTCTCTGCCTGTTGTTGGGTAATACCGCTGTTGCTGTCTGTGACAACTGCGATTCTTCTGTCTTCCATTTATCTCAAACTCCTTTTTCCAAAATAGGGTTACTGTTTTTTATCATATCACAGACAGTTCATAAATACAATGACTTTCCGTCACATTCTTCGCAGTGCTTCGATGGGGCTTAAATTTGCAGCTTTCACAGATGGAAGAAGGCCAAACACAAGTCCAATCACAGTTGAGAAGGCTACTGCTGCCAGTGCGGCAGGAAAACTGATCACAAGCGGCGTCTGCGATATTTTCGAGATAATCCTTGCAAGAATTATTCCGGCCAATACACCAAGAATCCCTCCAATGCTTGTCAATACTGCCGCTTCCGTCAAAAACTGTCCGAGAATTCTCTTTTTATTGGCTCCGATTGCTTTCTTCAAACCAATTTCCCCTGTTCGCTCCGTAACAGAAACCAGCATAATATTCATAACACCAATGCCTCCTACCAGAAGAGAAATACTTGCAATCCAGATCAGCTGACGATTTGTATTTTCACTGATTTGCTGCAGCCCTTTTGCTTTCTCCATAATATCTTTTGCCTTATACTTTACACTGCCGGACATACTGTTGATTCCTTCATTGAGGATTTCTTCTGCTTTTTTTCCTACTGCACTCATATTCTCCGGTGCTGTTGTCCGCACGGCTGCCTGCTGCGGTTCGTCGTACTGATAGACAATGGGCCATGAGGTGTCCGGAATCAACACCATACCACTGTCATCGCTGTAATAAGTGTAATACTCCTCCACACTGTTAATAACCGGTTCATATTCATCGGATTTTTTTATAATTCCCACAATCGTAAAGGGTTCTCCTTTAATTTCAAGCGTTTTCCCAATTTCATCCCCTTTTTCGAAGAAACTGTTTGCTGCCGTTTCGTCCAAAAGAGCCACTTTATGAAACTTCTCATAATCTTTCTGTGTGAATCCACGCCCCCGGATCATCTGGTATCCGCAGGTATCCAGATAATCCCTGTCGATTCCAAGAACTTTTCCACCGTCCATACTCTGATTCTGATAAAAAATGCTGTCTGCATATTCCCGCAGTCTGTAAAATGTTACATTTTCTACCTGATCCAAATCCAGGATCCGCTGCTTCTGCTCCTGATTCAGCACCGGAACTCCCTGTGGAAGTCCCTGATATTCCATCTGATAGATTCCGCCTCCTTCATTCAGAGTGATATCTACCACATTATCGCCTTCTCCGATGAGATTCATCTTAATCTGTTCATTGGTTCCTTTTATCGTAGATACAATGGAAATAATCGAAGCAATTCCTATAATAATTCCCAGCATCGTCAAAAAGGACCGGAGTTTATGTGCCCAGATTCCCTGAAAGGACAGGCGTATATTTTCAACCATCTCGTACCGGCCTCCTTATTTAATCATACATACTATACATATCTTCCATAGAAACCCGCTTCGTCTTTGCACCTTCTTTTACCTTTTTTCCATAAGGGAAGGAAATATAATCTTCTTCTGTAATTCCTTCTTTGATTTCAATCATGCCGTAAAACAATTTGCCTGTTTTTACCGGTTGTTTTACCAATCTGTGATTCTCATCTTCCTTATATACAAAATCTTCTCCATCTTTTTCGCGGATATATTCCCGACTCAGATAGATGCCATCCCCGCTGATTTCTTCTGCCGGAAGTTCCATATTCACCCATTCCTGATTTTCCAGTCCCTGACTGTTACTGATATAAGCAGTAAACGGATAGTAAGAGACCTGGCTGTTATTACTGTATCCATAATAATTATCAGAAGCAGGATAAGGGGAAACTTCTTTCACCTGTGCCTCAAACATCATACCAGACTGATAAGAAAATCCTGTAAGTATCTGCCCTTCTTTAATCTTTTCCAGCATATATTCATTTACTGTTCCTGTTACATAAATGCCTTCTGTACTCTCAATCTCCAGAAATGGTTCCCCGTCAATCTGTCCTTTCTCCTTGTCTCCAACTTTCTTTACTGTTCCTACGATTGTACTCTTTACCACCTGATTATTCAATTGCTTTTCGATTGCCTGTACCTTCCGATCACTTTCTTTGATATCAAGGGTGATTGTCCGGATTTCATGATTCGTCTCTGCAATGGCTTTTTCCTGTTCTTCTTTTGTATAAGTATTGATAATGGCGTCTTCCGGAATTTCTTCCATAAAATCTCCCGCTCCCGGAATGTCATCAAAAAGATCTCCTATTCCTTCCGGATCCGGATCGGATGGATTTTCTCCATTACCAGGGACTTCCGGATTTTGTGGCTGCTGCGGTTCCTGAATCGGATCATAAGTTCCCAAATACGTCTTATACCAACCGTCTGCTTTCACTTTTTCTGCTATTTTCTCTCCGTTCAGATAAAGAGCAGCCAACAGCCTTCCTTCTTTTTTATTCTCTTTTCGCAGTTCCAAAATACAATGAACCGGATGTCTTTCTGTTCCATCTTCTGTAAATCCTGCCAGCTGATTTAAAAAAGCCCCCTGAATCAATACATTTTCTTTACATAAATAGAGATACGGATCTTCTTCTGTTCCACTGCCTTTATAGGGAACGGCTTTCTCTCCTTTTTCCTGAAATACGGTATCCAATTCCGGGTCTCCATACAATCGCTCATACGCTTTTACTTCTGGCTGCTGTGGATTTTCCGGGTTTTCCGGCTGTTCCGGGTTTTCTGGATTCTCCGGCTCCTGTGGTTCTTCTGGCTGTTCTGGATTCTCCGGTTCCTGCGGTTCTTCCGGTTCTTGTGGATTCTCCGGTTCCTGTGGCTCTTCCGGCTGTTCCGGTTCTTGTGGATTCTCCGGCTCCTGTGGTTCTTCCGGCTGTTCTGGTTCTTGTGGATTCTCCGGCACATTCGCTTTCCATTCTGGAAGAATTTCCAGATTTATTTCCGAATTCCAAACTGCTAAAGGAAGGACTTCATAAGTTTCCAAAGAAGTGCCTGTTTTTGCAACTTCTTTTTTCTTTAATTTTTCCAGTGTATTTTCCAGCCCCTTTTTTTTGATTTTTAATTGTTCCCGATTCAGTTTTTCCATTTCCAGATCAATATTGACTAATGTCATATCATAAGAAAGCAGCGGGGTTCCCTCTACCACACTCTGTCCTTCCTGCACAAATACTTCTTCTACAATCTGGTTATCCTGCAGCTGAATTTTCTGTGAAACACTGGAGGTAATGATTCCTTCCAGGGAATTGCTCTCTCCCCACATACTCTGCTTGATTTCTCCTACCTGATAGACATCCACTTTCGTCTTATTCATTTTCGACAGTCCAAATCCGATTCCTCCGGCAAGAATTACAACAACCCCTGCAGCAAGGATTCCTGCTTTTATTTTTTTATTCATAAACTTCACCGTCCATTGTCTCTTCTATGTCCATCTCTTCATATGGAATGGAAACTTCTTCATGGGTTGTCTTCATGCCTTCTTTCAGAAACTCCTGCGGAAATGCAACATAATCATTTGCATTCAGACCATCCGTAATCTGATAACGAAACAGTTCTTCATCGTATGCTCCAAGCGCAATCTCTCTTTTTTCCAATTTCCCATCTTTATTTTCCACCCATACATAAGGTTCTGCATCCAACTCTGCAATATAACCTTCATCCAGCCATAAGCCTTCTTTTTCTTCGATTCCCATGTCTCTTTCAATGTAGACATGCTGTCCCAACAGCAGATCCTGCGAACTGTCCAAATTCACATAAAATGGATAAGAAGTAGATGTCGTATCTCCGGAATCACCATTTCCATAATACATATTGTTGTTTGTAGTCTCTGCTTTTTCTGTATCCACTGCCGCAAATGTACCGGTCCATGTCTTTGTCTCATCTACTCTGGATCGGATAATGGCACGTTCTCCTTCCTGTATTTCGTACAGATTCTGTTCATTTACTTTTCCTTTGATCCGATAATCCCCGGTTGCAAGTATGGTCATAAATGCCTGTGTATTTCCACTATAAGGATCGATCTCATTGGTCTCGTTAATATTTTTTACGACTCCCTCCATCTCACTGGTGACCGTAGAATTACCGATTTTTTCTCTCATCTGGGTAATTTGCACTTCTTTTGCCTTTTTTTCGTATTCGGCCTTTTTCAGATCCATCTGCGCAGTCTGAATTTCGGTTGTATAAGAAAATTTTTCATCCTCGGAGGCTTTTTTCTTTTCTTTTTCCAGCTGAGCAATCTGTGCCTTCAAATTTTCCATATTGCCGTCAAATCGTTCCAATTCCAATAATGCCTGTTCCAGATCACTTTCCAACTGTTCCGTATCATAGATAAAAAGTGCAGTTCCAACACAGACAGTATCTCCTGTTTTTACCAGAATTTCTTTTACTTCACGCTCCGGATTCTTCTGTACCTCCCATGTTTTCTGTGGCTCTACCACTCCTGCCATCCTCTGTATACCAGAAAATGGATCCATGGAAGAGACGCGGCTTACATAAGCAAGTTCTGTATCAGCTGTTTTCGTCTTGTTTCCCATAAAATAAATTCCGGTTCCTGCTGCTGCAGTAAGAACCAGCACACTGACTCCTATCAATAATTTCTTCTTTTCCATTCTTTTTTTTATCACCTGCAAAGCCTCCTTTACTTTACTGTTCTGTTTTCCTTCAGTATAACAGATTTCCCCATTGGTGTCTTTCTTCCGCTGAAGAATTAATCTTAAGAAGACTTAAGGAACGGCTTTCTCTTGACAAAATGAATACCTTGCTTTAATGTAAATATTGCAAAACAGATGAAAAATGAAGGAGATTAACATGAGAATCCGACATATCAGAAATATTTTTGCAGTATCCCTTATTACCAGTACCTTTTTCCTCACGGGCTGCAGTATCCAGGAGCGAAGGGGAATCCGTGAGGCCGTCAAGGAAGAATTGGGATATCTGGAACACCCCGATACCCAAACAATCGAACAATATCTTCAAGAGGCAGACTTATTTCCCGATACAGAAACATCAAAAACATCCAATCCAACTGTTGATCCTGCAATTACAGAGATTTTTACTGAATTTTATAAAAATTTTTCTTATAAAGTTTCCGATATTGAATACGATGATACGAAAGCTACCGCTGTGATCACCATAACCAATCTGGATACAAAAGCACTTGCAAAAGACTATTCGATTGCAGCCTTACAAAAGCATATTGAAGAAGATGCCAATCCGGCACAAGTCAATTTCTCTTTGTATGATTCTTATCTTCTGCTTGGAGAAATTTTAAAGACACACGAATATGATCTAACGGATTCTTCTTTCCCTGTCGAATTTAAAAAAGAAAACGATATCTGGGAAATGATTCCAGACGATCGTCTGGAAAATGAACTGACTGGAAATTTTCTGACCTACATGGCAGATTCTTCTTTCCTTTCTCCGGAAGACGTAGTAAAAATTCATTTTGATACCATTAAGGAATTTGACTCCGAACAGCTGAATATTTATCTGTCGCTGGACAGTATGCTGGATCTGGACGATACCTACAGCAGTTCTGTTACCCATGCAATTGCTCAGCAGATTCACCAGTTTTTTGACTATGAGATAAAAGGCACGAAAATAGGAAAAACAAACGCAACGGTAACCGTCTCGATTACCAGTGCCGATTTTATCAGTATTATTGACACTTATCATAAGAAACTGGAAGAATGGATGCAGACTTCAGAAGCCCTGGAAGCAGGTATGTTTGGCAGACGGGAGAAAGAACGGGAAGTCCTTCTGGAAAGTATTAAAAATAATCAGGCCACCACTTCCAAAGAAGTGAAAATCAACCTGATCAATGATGGTACAAACTGGAAAATTCAGATGGACAACAAAATCGCAGAGGCAATTCTTGGCGGTATTAACGAGGCTGTTCTGACAACCGATGACAACGAAGAATAAAAAAACGGCAGAGGACCCAAAATCCTCTGCCTGTTTTTTATTCTTCTTTTGGTAAGCAAACCTCAATGCACAAATCTTCCAGCTGTTTTTTATCTACAACATTTGGAGCTTCTGACATAAGACAGGATGCATCTTTTACCTTCGGGAAGGCAATGACTTCTCGAATGGAATCTTCTTTTGCCATAAGCATTACCATACGATCCAATCCGTAAGCAAGTCCTGCGTGAGGCGGTACCCCATATTTGAATGCATTCAACAGGAAACCAAACTGATTATATGCCTGTTCTTTGGTGAATCCCAGTGTCTCAAACATTTTTTCCTGAATATCATCCTGATGGATACGAACACTTCCGCCACCGATTTCATTTCCGTTCAGAACAATATCGTAAGCTTTTGCACGTACTGCTCCCGGATCTGTATCAATCAAATGCAGATCTTCTTCCATTGGCATAGTAAATGGGTGATGCATCGCTGTAAAACGGTTTTCCTCTTCTGACCATTCCAGAAGAGGGAATTCTGTAATCCATACAAAACGATACTCATTTTTGTCGAGCAGATCCATCTGACGTGCCAGTTCCAGACGAAGTGCACCCAGAACATCCCAGACAAGTTTTGTTTTATCTGCTGCAAAAAGAAGTAAATCACCCGGTTCTCCCTGCATTGCGTCAATCAAAGCTTTCATTTCTTCTTCTGTCATGAATTTTGCAAAAGAAGATTTATAAGTACCATCTTCCTGCATTGCAATATACGCAAGTCCTTTGGCACCATATCCTTTCGCAAATTCTACCAGTTTGTCAATTTTCTTGCGCGGCATCGCTCCCTGCCCTTTTGCATTGATACCACGAACACTTCCGCCTGCCTCGAGAGCATTTTTAAATACTGCAAATTCACAGCCTTTTACTATCTCTGAAACATCGGTCAGTTCCATTCCAAAACGAAGATCCGGTTTATCCGAACCAAAGCGATTCATAGCTTCCTTCCAGGTCATTCTCTGAATTGGAAGCTGTACTTCCACATCAAGAACTTCTTTAAACAGAAAGGCTAACATACGCTCATTTACATCAATTACATCATCCACATCTACAAAAGAAAGTTCCATATCAATCTGTGTAAATTCCGGCTGACGGTCTGCACGTAAATCTTCATCTCTGAAACATTTTGCGATCTGGAAATAGCGATCATATCCGGAACACATAAGGAGCTGTTTGAAAATCTGTGGTGACTGAGGCAGCGCATAAAAGCTTCCCGGATGTACACGGCTAGGTACCAGATAATCTCTTGCGCCTTCCGGTGTACTCTTATTCAGAATCGGAGTTTCAATCTCAAGAAATCCCTCATTTGCCAGGAACTGACGTACCAGTACAGCTACTTTGGAACGAAGCATAATGTTTCTCTGAAGATCCGGTCTTCTTAAGTCCAGATAACGATATTTCAGACGGACTTCTTCTCTTGTCTTGCTGTTTTCCTCAATTGGAAACGGAGGTGTATCTGCTTCTGAAAGCACACGGAGTGAATTTGCCCGCACTTCGATTTCACCAGTTGCAAGATTTTCATTCACTGCACCGGAACGTGCTTCCACACGTCCGGTAACAGCGATTACAAATTCGCTTCTTAATCTTCCTGCCTTTTCAAAGCCTTCTGCATCAATATCTCCATTTTCAAAGATAATCTGCATAATCCCTGAACGGTCACGCAGGTCCACAAAAACGATTCCGCCTTTGTTACGGCTTTTCTGTACCCAGCCCATAAGCGTTACCGTACTGCCGATCTCTGCCTTTGTAACTTCTGCACATCTATGGGTTCTTTTCAACCCTTTCATTGATTCTGCCATTGTGTCAACTCTCCTTAATCCCGCTTGTGCATATCGAATCAGTCATTATAGACTTCTTCGATGGTTTCATAACCTTCTGCAATCAGCTGTTCTTTCTGGAATTTTTTATTTTTCTTCATGTAAACAATATTTACACTCTTACCTGCTTTTCTTTCTTCTCCAGCTTTCTTTACAACCTCTACCAGTTTATCAGATGACAGTTTTTTGTCAAGCAGATAAGCCTTTTTATCGGAACTTCCCGGTACTTTGAATCCTTTTTCCATCAGAAGCATAACAATACGTTCAAATCCAATGGAAAATCCGGTAGCTGGTGTCGGAGTTCCTGTAAATTTACCGATCATTTCATCATAACGTCCGCCGCCGCCGACACTGCCCGCAAAACCGTCGATGGAAATCTCGAAGATTGGTCCTGTATAATAAGACATACCGCGAACCAATGTCGGATCGAATTCGATGGTAAAGTTTGCTGTTTTTGCTTCCATAACGCTTTCGATAATTGTAGACATATTATCTGCAACATCCGGATCCAGGAAACCTTCCAGTTTTTCTTTGCAGTATTTTACACCGTCGATTCCATTTCCTACTGCATCAAATAATGCAATGTATTTTTCAATGCTTTCTTTCGCAAATCCGGATTCTTCCAATTCTGCTGCCACACCATCCAGACCGATCTTATCCATCTTATCAAGAATAATAAATACCTGATCATAAGATGCTTCCGGGAAACCACTGTATGCAGCCATTGCTTTCAGGAATCTCCTGTCATTGATACGAATCGTAAAGCTGTCAAAATCCAGTTTTCCAACCAATGTGGAAGTTGCCAGAATAACATCAATCTCAGCCAGATTTGTAGGATCCCCCAGAATATCGATGTCACACTGCATAAACTGACGGAAACGTCCTCTCTGTGGTCTGTCCGCACGGAATACATTTCCCATCTGCAGTGCTTTAAATGGAGAAGGCAGCTCATTTGCATTATTGGAATAGAAACGGCAAAGAGGTACTGTCAGGTCATAACGCAGACCGCTGTCTACCAGATCATTCTCTTCTTTTGCTTCGTTGATTTTCAGTTTATCTCCACGTTTCAGAATACGGAAAATCAGTTTTTCATTGTCACCGCCCTGTTTACTCGTAAGATTTTCAATGTGTTCCACGCATGGTGTTTCCATAGAGGTAAAACCAAACTGTTTATAAGTTTCTTTAATCAGAGAAATCACATAATCACGGATCTCCATCTCTCTTGGTAAAATATCTTTCATTCCTGTTACTGGCTTTTTCTTTAACTGCATAGCATTCTCTCCTTTTTATTGTTTTCTATTCATTTATGATTCATGGATGACTCTCTGGAAAGCCAGAAAAACTTTTATATCAAAATTTTTCACTTCATCAATCATCATTTTCACAGCTGTTTTTTTTGAAAATGCATCACGATAGCTTCTCTTTGCAATCAGTGCTGCAAACACATCACACACACGCAAAATCCTTGCGCCTTCCGGGATCTCGTCTCCCCTCAGATTTTCCGGATATCCGCTTCCATCGTAATTTTCATGATGATAATAAATACTTTCCAGTATAAACGGGGAATAGCCCCGGTCTTTTAAACTCTCATACCCAAGCTGGGGATGTTTTCGTACATATTTGATTTCTTCTACTACAAGAGGACTTTCATCTCCTGCAATATATTCCAAAAGTTTCAGCTTACCAATATCATGCAAAATTCCTGCAATTGCCAGTTCATGACAGATTTCCTCTGAAAAACCCATCTGTTTTCCTATTTTATAAGCAAGATTACTTACCTGTATTCCATGGGCAATTTCTTTTTCCAGGTCAAAGGTAATAAGATGGATCTGTTTTTGTTCAGTGCTCATCTTCCCTGCTCCTTATATTCAGATATTTCTCAAGACCAATTCTCTTCCGTTCGATCATTTCATCGATTCTGGCAATATATCCGGTTACGTCTTTCACATTTTCTGCACGTTCAATCCGCTGTCCGTCTTCAAATACAAATTTTGTGGAAGCTCCTGCTCCGGCTGCCAGTATGGATTGTTTTTCTTCCATGATCAGAATATTATAAATACCGGCTTTTCCCTCTTTTGCATATCCTACATTCTCCAGATTGCCTGACATATTTTTCTGTCGATACAGATAATAAGGTCCCATCTGGCACTCTCGTGCACAGTTCATGGCCATATCCATAATTTCCTGATTATTTTCAAAGGACAGTTCCTCATACTGGTCTTTAAACATATGAAGTCTGGTTGCCCGTTTCACAGCCAGGGAATGTACCGTCAGACTGTCCGGTCCCAATGCTTTCACTTCATCTAATGTTTTTCTCACATCTTCGGCACATTCTCCTGGAAGGCCTACGATTAAATCCATATTTATATTATCAAATCCACTTTCCCTCGCCAGCGCGAAGGCGTGTCGCGTATCCTCCACCGTATGCTTTCGTCCAATTAAATCCAGTGTTCCCTGATTCATCGTCTGTGGATTCACGGAAATTCTGGTAACTGGATAGTTTCGGATCACTTCCAGTTTTTCTCTGGTAATACTGTCCGGTCTTCCTGCTTCAATGGTGTACTCTTTCACCTGTTTTGTAGGAAAACACGTTTCAATATGACGCAGCAGACGATCCAACTGATCGGGTTCCAACGTAGTAGGCGTACCTCCCCCTATGTAAATGGTATCCAGTGTACGTACTTTCATGGTCTTTCCAATGTAAGTCAATTCCCTGCAAAGGGCATCCAGATAATCATCAACCCGATTTTTCCACCGTTCAAGAGGCGAGGAACTGAAAGAACAGTACAGACAAATACTGGGACAAAAAGGAATCCCTACATAAAGACTGTATCCATTTTTATAATCAATTTCTTTCAAAAGTTCCCGCTCCCGGTTCGCAATGGTAATCGCAAGTGCCGTTTTTTCATTGCTTGTATAATACGTATTACGCATATAATCTGCTGCCTGCACATTACTCATACCGGATTCGATCAGACTCATTGCAATCTTTGTTGGACGGATTCCCGTAAGATTGCCCCATGGCAATGTTTTTCCTGTTTCTTGTGTCAGGCCTCTGTATAATGCCTGCTTTAGCCTGTTTTTTCTTTCTTTTCTCTCTTCTTCCTCCGGAAAATGTACGGTTTCCTGAAAAATACAATTTGATTCTTTTTCAAAAAGAATGGTTGTACAATCTTCTTCATAAAGAATGCGCACCAGAAATGAATACGTATCTTTCTCTTTTTCATCCCCTTCATAAAAGGTAACTACATCTTCCTTTGGATAAAAAGCTTTTATAAGCGTATATGCATCATATTCAAAATCTTTTCTGCTAAATGAAATGCCAATCATACAGCTTCTTCTTTCCTGTTTTTTTATAGATAAGGATTATAGGATCTTTCATGACGTATCGTTGTCTCCTCGCCATGTCCCGGATAAATCTGTACCTGTTCCGGAAGATAATCGATAATCTTATGAAGACTCTGCTGCATTTTCGCAAAATTTCCTCCCGGAAGATCACATCTTCCACAGTTTCCTGCAAAAATGGTATCTCCACTCATAAGCACTTCTTCCTCTTCCAGATAGTAACAGCAAGATCCTTCCGTATGACCGGGTGTAAGATACATCTTCACTGTAAATCCTGCAAGTTCCAGAACTGCCCCGTCTTCCAGATAATGATCTGCATCTACTGTATAGCCTTTTCCTTCCCAGGAAAGAGAGAGATTGGAAGACGCGTCATTTAACATCGCCTTTTCCTCTCTTGCTGCATATACCGGTAATCCCAGATTCTCTTTCAGCTCATTGACTGCCATAATATGGTCATAATGTCCATGTGTCAGAAGAATTCCTGCCGGTTTTCCGCCGATACGATCCAATGTACGGCAGATACGCTCCGCTTCCGCTGCCGGATCCACGATCAGGATTTCTTCTGTTGCTTTATTCTTCAGGAAATAGCAGTTGGTCATTACCGGACCAACTACGATTCCTCTGAGCATTAAATTTTTCATACTTTCCTATCTCCTTAACCGGTTGCACGACTGATATCAATAATGCTGTCCACCTGTCGGATTTTTTTGATCAGATTATTCAGTTCCTCTTTACTCTTTACATCAAATGTAAGATTGATGGTAGCCAGCCCCTGTTTACTGGTTTTTGTATTAATAGATATAATATCAACTTTACGTTCTGTAAGAGTTTTTGAGACATCAGCAATCAGTCCTGTACGGTTGTTTGCATAAATATTGATTTCTGCAGTATACTGCTCAGCATTACTCAACTCTTCCATCGGCCACTCAACTTCAATCAGACGTGCCCGATCTTCCGATGGCATGTTAAGCACATTGATACAATCCGTACGATGTACGGTTACCCCACGTCCGCGGGTAATATATCCCACAATTTCATCTCCCGGAATCGGATTGCAGCATTTTGAAAACCGCACTGCCATATCTGCAATTCCTTTGACCATTACACCGCTTTTACTCTTATAAATCCGCAGCTTTTCTTTATTTTCAGAAGCTGCTTCCAGCACCTTTTCATCCGTCAGTTCGTTTTTATGTTCTTTGCTGTATAATTCAAGCAGTTTATTAACAACCTGACCTTCCTTCAATCCACCATGTCCAATGGCAGCCAGAACGGAATCCCAGTCACGGAAACCGTACTTTTTCATAACCGCTTCCATATATTTGGGTTTTGTCAGATTTCCCAGAATGATGCCTTTCATTTTTGTATACTGGGTAAGCATCTCTTTCCCTTTGAGGATATTGTCTTCTTTCAGTTCCTGCTTAAACCACTGATTGATTTTATTCTTTGCCTGTGTACTTTTCACAACTTTCAGCCAATCACGACTGGGTCCTTTTGAATTCTGTGAAGTAATGATCTCAATCCGGTCACCGTTCTTAATCACATATTCAATCGGAACCAGTTTTCCGTTTACACGGGCACCTACCATTTTATTTCCTACTGCACTGTGCACATTGTAGGCAAAATCAATCGGTGTGGAGCCATTTGGAAGGGTTTTTACATCACCTGCAGGTGTGAAACAATATACACTCTCTGAGAACAGATCCAGGTCATTTTTCAACAGACTGAGGAACTCTCTGTTATCGGACATGTCTCTCTGCCATTCCAGAATCTGACGCAGCCAGCTCATTTTTTCCTCTTCCTGTCTGCTGGTATTTGATTTTCCCCCGTTATTAGAAACTTCTTTATATTTCCAATGCGCAGCAATACCATACTCTGCTGTTCTGTGCATTTCAAACGTACGGATCTGAATCTCGAAAGGCTGTCCGTTTGGTCCGATCAAAGTTGTGTGCAAAGACTGATACATATTCGGCTTTGGCATGGCAATATAATCCTTAAACCGTCCGGGAACCGGTTTATACATTTCATGAATAATACCAAGACAGGCATAACAGTCTTTTACTGTATCCACAATAATACGTACGGCAAACAAGTCATAAATCTGATCCAATGTCTTATCCTGATTTACCATCTTTTTATAGATACTGAAAAAATGCTTCACACGCCCATCAATCTGTGCATGAATTCCTGCATGATCAATATGTTCTTTTACTTCTGCCACGATCTGACCTACAAAATATTCTCGTTCACTCTTACGCAGATTGATCTTTTCCACCAGATCATAATAAACATCCGGTTTCAAATATTTCAGAGACAGATCATCCAGTTCAATTTTTACTTTGGAAATACCAAGTCTCTGTGCGATCGGAGCATAGATATCCATCGTCTCTCTTGCTTTTTCCTGCTGTTTATGAGGAGGCATATATTTCAATGTTCTCATATTATGCAGACGGTCTGCCAATTTGATCAGAATGACACGGATATCCTTCGCCATAGCAAGAAACATTTTACGCAGGTTCTCTGCCTGTACTTCTACTTTATCTGCCGAATAACTCAGCTGACCCAGTTTCGTGACACCGTCCACAAGCAAAGACACTTCTGCATTAAATTCCTGTGTGATTTCTTCTGATGTCATAACTGTATCTTCTACAACATCATGAAGAAGTCCGGCTACAATTGTTTCTTTATCCAGTTCCAGATCTGCCAGAATAATTCCTACACAAAGCGGATGAATGATATAGGGCTCTCCGGATTTTCTAACCTGGCCTTTATGTGCCTCGTCGGCAATCCGGTAGGCTTTTTCTATCATGGAAATATCAGTGGAAGGATGATATTTTTTCACACTGGAAATCAGCTCTTCGTATAATACAGAAGGGCTGGTAAAGTCTTCCATGGTCTTAACACTGGCATCTGCTTTTTTTATCTTTGCAATTTCTTCTTCCCGAAGCGTTGACTCATGATTCTTTTCCTTTTCCATATGTTCCTTCACCTGATTTCTATTTGCCTTCATATCTGATAACAGAAGCTACATCATATTTACGCAGACGATCTCTTCCGTTCAATCCTGCCAGTTCCATTAAAAATACAATCTTAACCACTTCACCGCCCAGCTCTTCAATCAGCTTCGCTGCTGCTTCTATGGTACCTCCGGTAGCAATCAGATCATCCACGATAACTACTTTCTGACCTGGTTTAATGGAATCCTTGTGCATTTCAATCGTCGCACTGCCATATTCAAGATCATAACTTGTTTCAATGGTTTCGCAGGGAAGTTTTCCCTTTTTCCGTACCAGAACCAGTGGCTTATGTAAATTATAGGCAATGGGTGCTCCAAAGATAAATCCTCTGGATTCCGCTCCAACAATTACATCCGCATCCACATCTTCCAGAAGTGCCTGCATGGAATCCACTGCAAGCTTCAATCCGTCAGCATCCTGCAAAATACTTGTCACATCTCTGAATATAATCCCCGGCTCCGGAAAATCCGGAATACTCCTTACATATTCTTCCAGTTTCTTCATGATTCTTCCCTGCTTTCTCTATATGATTTTTCAGTAACGTTGGTCAATTCTAATCGAATTTTAGATGTAGTTTTAAGTATATCATTTTTTGTTTTCAGAATCAAATATAATTTTGCACGATAATTTCGATACTTTCCCGTCCATTATAGGCATTTATTGACGGATAATAAGCCACCGACCATCGCTCTTTCTCCCGGATCCGTTCGACAAAAGCATCTCCAGCTCCAAACCATACGCCATCTGCCTCAAAGCCGTTTTCATCATACAGCTTCATCTTTACCACATTTCTGTTTTTTCCAAAGACTCTGCATCCTGTAATCTTTATATTTTTTTGTGCAAACAGCGGTTTTGTATTCCCTTTTCCGAAAGGTTCCAGAAGATTCAGTTGACGAATCAAGGGCATATTCACGTAAGAAATCGGCATCGGTACATCAATCCGGACTTTCTCTGCCATTTCCTCTTCTGTCAGTGCACAGTTATCATTCAATAGCTTTCGAAAAGCATCTACATTCTCTTCCGGAAGTGATAAGCCTGCTGCCATGGGATGTCCTCCGAATTTTGAGAGCAGCGCTTTGCATTTTACCAGTTCTTTAAACATATGATACGCTTCTATCGAACGCCCGGAACCTTTCACCCCTTCTTCACCTTTTGTCAGTACAAATACCGGTTTTGCATAGCGTTCTCTGATACGCCCCGCAATGATTCCTGCCAGACTTTCATGACACTTTGGCAAATAAATCACCAGAACCCGGTCCGAATCCATATGTGAAGTTTCTATCATCTGTACTGCTTCTTCTACCCCTTTTGCAGTCATCTCTTTTCTGCTTTCATTTAAAGCTTTCAGATCTACGGCCAACTCTGCTGCTTTTTTCTCATCTTCTGCCATCAGAAGTTCCAGCGCCCGTTTTGCGGTGCTCAGTCGTCCACTGGCATTGATACATGGACCCAGCACAAATCCGATATGATAAGCAGATATGGGTTTTCCTTCCAGATTATTGACCAAAATCAATGCTTTTAAACCTTTATTGGATGTATTTGTGATTCGTCTGAGTCCTTCTTTTACAAGAATTCTGTTTTCATCTGCCAGATCCATTACATCTCCTACAGTAGCAATCGCTGCAAATTCAATCAGTTCTTCATGCGCATGTGAAGAAAATCCTGCCCTCTCAAAAAGACCACAAATGAGTTTATAAGCAACCATTGCTCCGCAGATTCCTTTAAAAGGATACGGGCACCCGGGCTGTTTTGGATTCACGATGACATCTGCATCCGGCAGAATGGTCCTGATAGTTCCATCTTGCTGTTCTTCATAAGGAATTTCATGATGATCGGTTACAATTACGGTCATTCCAAGACGCTTTGCATAAGCGATCTGTTCAATCGCACTGATTCCATTGTCACAGGTAATAATCGTATCTATTTTTGCTTCCCGGGCCCGATCGATTAATTCCCGGCTGATTCCATATCCATCTTTCATCCGATCCGGAATATCAATATCCGCATTGGCTCCTGCCTTCCTCAATCCGGTCAATAAAATATAAGTAGAGCAGACACCGTCAATATCATAGTCTCCTATAATACGGATTTTTTTCTTTTCTCTTATTTTCTGCTCAATCATTTTCAAAGCATCTTCCATCCCCTTCATCTGTTTCCAGGAATGGAGCTTCTCCATAGTCCCATACAAATATTGTTCAATTTCCTCATCCGTAATCTGATCCCGGTTTCGAATCAGCCGTGCAATGACAGGATCTACTCCAAATTTCTGACTGATTGCATAAAAATCGCCGCGCTTGGCTGACACTACCCATTTTTCCATTTTTTCTCCTGCATCTTTCTTTTCTTTCTTTTTCTTTCCATTCGAGCATTGATACAGAAGAGGAGCTGTTTTCAGTAAAACAGCTCCTCTTCTTTTATTTTTATGCATGATTCTTTTTTACTTTTGTTCTTAAAACATACCAAAGCGCACCTGTAATACATACAGAAGAATATCCGCCGCAGATAATACCTGCCATAAGAGGCATAGCAAACTCACGGACGGAAGAAACGCCCAGAACGAACAGGAAAAATACCATAATAAAAGTAGTCAGAGAAGTATAAATACTTCTTGTAAGTGTCTGGGTAATACTGTTATTTACCAGTTTTTCCAGATCTGTTTTCTTTCCTGCATTTTTCAGATTTTCACGAACACGGTCAAAGATGACGATGGTAGCATTGATGGAATAACCAACAATGGTCAACATACATGCAATAAAGGTATTCCCTACTGATACACGTGCTACTGCATAGAATGCAAGAACTACAAGTACATCATGAAGAAGCGCAAGAACGGCACTGCTTGCAAAACGAATATCTTTGAATCGCAGCCAGATATAAAGCAGCATCAGAACCGTTGCAATAAGAACTGCTTTGATCGCATCTGCACGCATTTCACTGCTGACGGTTGAAGAAATACTTTCACTTGTGATCAAATTCGGATCTACATCGAAGTTTTCCACCAGTGCATCATTGAGTGCTTCTCTTTGAGCAACGTCCAAAGTTACTGTTTTAATAATCACCTGATTGGTTCCCACTACTTTTGTTGCCTGCATATTATTATCTCCAGTCACTTCTTCTACGATCGGAGCAACCTGCGCATCAATTTCTTTGATTGAAAGATCTTCGTTGAATGTAACATTTGTAGAAGTACCACCCTGGAATTCCAGACCGTACTTCAGTGCACTTCCTGTCGTTCCTTTAAAGATCATCATAGCGACCGGCGCACAGAGCACCAGAATAATGGAAATTGTAAAGAATAATCTTCTCTTTGCCAGGAATGGAATGGGTTCTCTCTGTTTCTTGGATCCATAGAATTTTACATCTTTGAATCCAACTGCGTACATCGCATAAGCAATATATCTTGATACTACAAGCGCAGTAAACATGGAAAGTACAATACCAAGAGCCAGTGTCTGAGCAAACCCTTTTACAGTACCTGTTCCAAGCCAGTTCAAAACAAACGCGGCAATCAAAGTTGTAACATTTCCATCCAGAATCGCAGAGAATGCTTTCTGGAAGCCGCTTTTAATTGCTGTATGCACACTTCTTCCTGCTGCGATTTCTTCCTGAATTCGTGCATAAATAATAACATTTGCATCAACTGCCATACCAATAGACAGAATAATACCTGCAACACCCGGAAGTGTAAGCGTCAGATCAAATGCATTCAATGCAATCAGATCCAGACAGGTATAGATGATTAATGCAAATGATGCAACAACACCTGGAATACGATATACCAGAATCATAAACAGGATAACTAGTGCAAGTCCGATTGCAGCCGCTTTCAGACTGGTTGCAATTGCTTCTTCTCCAAGCTGTGCGGCTACCACGTTAGAGCGCAGTTCGCTCAGCTCCAGTTTCAGACCGCCAATACGAATGGTAGATGCCAGATTTTCTGCTTCCTGTGCATCTTTCATACCGGAAATCTGCGCATTTCCATCTTTGATTTCTGCATTTACACTTGGTACACTGACAAAAGTACCGTCATAATAAATA
>JALFGN010000107.1 GCA_022777285.1 Blautia sp. | reverse complement strand
GCCTGAGAAAATGACAATTCGAGAACTGGCTGAGAAGATGAAAATGCAGCCATCCGTTATCGTAAAGAAACTGTTCATGCAAGGGGTTATGGTAACGGTAAACCATGAAATCGATTTTGAAAAAGCACAGGAAATCGCACTGGATTATGATATTATTGCAGAACCGGAAGAAAAAGTAGATGTCATTGAAGAACTTCTGAAAGAAGAGGAAGAAGATGAAAGCCTGCTGGTTTCCAGACCGCCGGTAGTCTGTGTTATGGGTCATGTCGACCATGGTAAAACGTCTCTTCTGGATTACATTCGAAATACCCATGTAACCGACAGAGAGGCCGGTGGTATCACACAGCACATCGGTGCATACATGGTAGATGTAGAAGGACAGAAGATCACCTTCCTGGATACACCGGGACATGAAGCATTTACTGCTATGCGTATGCGTGGTGCAAACTCTACTGATATTGCGATTCTTGTAGTTGCTGCAGATGATGGTGTTATGCCTCAGACAGTAGAGGCCATCAACCATGCAAAGGCAGCAGGCGTTGAAATCATTGTGGCAATCAACAAAATTGATAAGCCAAGTGCAAACGTGGAAAGAGTCAAACAGGAATTATCCGAATATGAACTGATTCCGGAAGACTGGGGCGGCAGCACCATCTTTGTACCGGTTTCTGCTCATACAGGAGAGGGAATTGATAACCTATTGGAAATGATCCTTCTGACAGCAGAAGTATCTGAACTCAAAGCCAATCCAAAGAGAAGAGCAAGAGGTCTTGTAATTGAAGCGGAGCTGGATAAAGGAAAAGGTCCTGTAGCAACGATTCTGGTTCAGAAAGGTACCCTTCATGTCGGTGACTTTATTGCCGCAGGTGCAAGTTCAGGTAAAGTGCGTGCCATGATGGACGATAAGGGAAGACGTGTAAAAGAAGCAGGTCCTTCTACTCCGGTAGAAGTCCTTGGTTTGAGCGATGTTCCAAATGCAGGTGAGATTCTGGTAGCAACAGAAAACGATAAAGAAGCAAAACATTTTGCTGCTACCTTTGTTTCAGAAAACAAAAACCGTCTGCTGGAAGAGACAAAAGCAAAGATGTCTCTGGATGATCTGTTCACACAGATTCAGGCAGGTAACCTGAAAGAACTTCCGATCATTGTAAAAGCGGATGTACAGGGATCGGTAGAAGCCGTAAAACAGAGTCTTGTAAAACTTTCCAATGAGGAAGTAGTAGTAAAAGTGATCCATGGCGGTGTAGGTGCCATTACAGAATCCGATGTGTCTCTTGCAAGTGCTTCCAATGCGATTATCATCGGTTTCAATGTACGTCCGGATACAACTGCAAAGGCAGTTGCTGAACAGGAAGGTGTGGATGTACGTCTGTATCGCGTCATTTATCAGGCAATCGAAGATGTGGAAGCTGCTATGAAGGGTATGCTGGATCCGATTTACGAAGAAAAAATAATCGGTCATGGAGAGGTACGTCAGACATTCAAGGCTTCCGGCGTAGGTACGATTGCCGGAGGTTATGTACTGGATGGTATCTTCCAGAGAAATTGTAAAGTCCGCATCACACGTGGCGAGGAACAGATCTATGAAGGAAACCTGGCTTCTCTGAAACGATTCAAAGATGATGTAAAAGAAGTAAAAGCAGGATACGAATGTGGTCTTGTATTTGAAGACTTCAATGATGTTCAGGAAGAAGACAGGGTAGAAGCTTATATTATGGTGGAAGTGCCAAGATAGGAGCGCTTTGAAATGAGAAAAAACAGTATTAAGAATACAAGAGTAAATGCAGAAGTTCAGAAAGAGCTGGCAGAACTGATACGGGGCGGAATCAAAGATCCCCGTATCCATCCGATGACCTCTGTTACAGGAGTGGAAGTGGCGCCGGATCTGAAGACCTGCAAAGCATATATCAGTGTTCTGGGAGACGAAGAGGCGAAGAAAAACACCATTGCAGGACTCAGAAGTGCTGAAAGTTATATTCGCAGACAGCTTGCGAAAACCGTTAATTTAAGAAACACACCGGAAATCCGGTTTATTCTGGATGAATCCATTGAATATGGGGTGACCATGTCCAGACTGATTGATGAAGTCAGCCGAAAAGACGCAGCACAGGAGGTGTAGGAAGATGGAGAAGATAACTGATGAATTAACAGGTGTGAAAACCGTTGCCATTGCCGGACATATCCGTCCGGATGGTGACTGCATCGGTTCCTGTATGGGAATGTACTTATACCTGAAGGAAAATTATCCGGACATCGAGACAGATATCTATCTGGAACAGCCAAGAGAAGGGTTCTCTTATATCAGTCATCTGGAAGACATTAAAACCGCATGCACGGAAGAGAAAATCTATGACCTTTTTATTACATTGGACGCCAGCACATCGGATCGGATCGGAGTTGCACAGGAACTTTTCAGAAAAGCAAAAAGAAGAATCTGCATTGACCATCATGTAAGCAATCCGGGATTTGCAGACAAAGATATCATCTGTCCACAGATTGGATCTGCTTCTGAGGTGTTGTATCATCTTCTGGAAGAAGAGAAGATTACAAAACCGATTGCAGAAGCAATTTATACAGGAATGGCACATGATACCGGCGTATTCCGGTATTCCTGTACAACACCGGATACGATGCGTATTGCGGCAAAGCTGATGGAAAAGGGGATTGATTTTTCTTCTATTATCGATCAGTCTTTCTGCGAGAAGAGCTATGTGCAAAATCAGATTCTTGGAAGATGCCTGATGGAAAGTATCCAGGTTCTTCATGGAAAATGCATTGTGGGATGTTTAAGACGGAAGGATCTGGAATTCTATGGAGTAGAACCAAAAGATCTGGATGGAATCGTAGAACAGCTTCGTGTGACCCGTGGAGCAGAAGTAGCAGTATTTCTGTATGAACTGAAAACACAGGAATTTAAAGTCAGTCTTCGTTCCAAAGGAAGCGTAGATGTGAACCGTGTGGCAGTTTATTTTTCCGGAGGCGGTCATGTACGGGCAGCCGGATGTACCATGCAGGGATCCGTTTATGATGTCATTAACAATCTGACCTTGCAGATAGAAAAACAGTTAAAGGAAAAATGCAGTGATTAACGGAGTAATTAATGTATATAAAGAACGAGGCTATACCTCCCACGATGTGGTAGCGCGGCTTCGTGGAATCCTGAAACAGAAAAAGATCGGGCATACAGGAACACTGGATCCGGAAGCGGTGGGAGTACTTCCTGTATGTCTTGGAAGAGCGACAAAGCTTTGTGAGCTTCTGACAGATAAAAAGAAAACCTATGAGGCAGTGTTGCATCTTGGGATTGTGACAGATACGCAGGATCTGACAGGAGAAATTCTTGAGGAGCATCCGGTTCAGGTATCGGAAGATGCGGTCAGAGCGTGCATCATGGGATTTGTAGGAGAAAGAGAACAGATTCCTCCTATGTATTCTGCGTTGAAGGTGAATGGACGAAAACTGTATGAACTGGCCAGAGAAGGAAAAACTGTGGAACGGAAACCACGGGCAGTTACCTTTTATGAGATTGAAATTCATGAGATTTCTCTCCCAAAAGTGCGATTTTCGGTTACCTGTTCCAAGGGGACTTACATACGGACTCTGTGTCATGATATTGGTGCTGCACTTGGATGTGGAGGCTGTATGGAAAGCCTGATCCGTACCCGGGTGGAACGTTTTGCGGTAGAAGAAAGCCTTACACTGGAGCAGATTGAAAAAGCGGCAAAAGAGCAGACACTGATGGAACACATCGTCAGTATCGAAGAAATGTTTTCTTCGCTCAGAAAGATTTCCATGTCAGAGCAGATGGATCTTCTGCTTCACAATGGAAATGCAGTTCCTTCGGAGACAGTGTCTGTGGAAAATCTGGAAGATCATACAAAAGTCCGTATGTATGACAGTCAGAACCGGTTTATCGGTATTTACGAATATGAAAAGAGACGGCAGCGTTTTCGGCTTCATACGATGTTTTGTGTACCTGAAGATTTTCGGGAACATAAAAAGGAGGCACTATGATTTATGTTACAAATGTGCCCAGACTTGAAGAAGGAGAAACAAGTGCAGTTACACTTGGAAAATTTGACGGACTTCATAAAGGGCACCAGAAATTAATCAGCTGCATACAGAAAAAAAAGAAAGATAACTGCAAAACGGTTATTTTTACTTTTGACATTTCTCCCCTTGTAAAAGTACATCATAAACCGGCAAAAGGTCTTCTGACCAATGAGGAGAGGCAGGAGCTGGCAGAGATGCTGGGAATGGATATGCTGGTGGAATGTCCTTTTACAGATGCGGTTATGCATATGGAACCGGAACAATTTGTAAAAGAATT
Source organism: Blautia sp. (assembly GCA_022777285.1). Classification (GTDB taxonomy): domain Bacteria; phylum Bacillota; class Clostridia; order Lachnospirales; family Lachnospiraceae; genus Blautia. The sequence goes on along the minus strand of JALFGN010000107.1, from coordinate 4,376 downwards.
TCTGGTAGACCGTCTGCATGTTTCTTATCTGGCAGTGGGACCGGATTTCCGGTTCGGCTATGAAAGAAAGGGAACTCCCCAATTATTGGAACAAATGGGGAAAACGTATGGTTTTTCTGTAGAGATTGTGGAAAAACTTACAGATGGTGAAAGAGAGATCAGCAGCACTTACGTGCGGGAAGAACTGGAAAAAGGAAATATAGAAAAAGTAAATAAACTTCTTGGATATGAATATTTTACAAGAGGAGAGATTGTACATGGCAGGCAGCTTGGAAGAACGATAGGAGTACCTACGGCCAATCTGATTCCGCCGACAACAAAAAAACTTCCGCCGAACGGCGTTTATATTACCGTATCCAGAATCGGAGAAAAAGAGTACGGGGGAATCACCAATGTAGGATATAAACCCACCGTAAAAGAAAACTTCCTTGGAGTTGAGACAAATCTTTTTGAATGCAATGAGGATCTCTACGGACAGGAGGCTGAAGTTCGGTTTTATCACTATCTTCGGCCGGAAAGAAAGTTTTCTTCTCTGGAAGAATTAAAAGGGCAGCTGGTAACAGATGAGAAAATGGCCCGGGAATTTTTTCAATCATTTTCTAATTAGTTGTGGACAAACTTTGAAACTTCTATTATAGTTGAATTCGGAAAGAATGATAATCTTTTACTAAGGAGAGTATTATGGACGTAGGAAGTATCTTGTCGCTTATAGGCGGCCTTGGTTTGTTCCTGTATGGTATGGATGTGATGAGTGACAGCATCGAAAAAGCCGCAGGAGCAAAAATGCGCGGATTTCTGAACTTTTTCACGAAAAACAGATTTATGGGTCTGCTTTTTGGTATGATTTTCTGCGCAGTAGTTCAGTCCTCCAGCGCGACTACGGTTATGGTAGTAAGCTTTGTAAATGCGGGACTGATGAGTCTGTATCAGGCAGTAGGCGTAATCATGGGTGCGAATATCGGTACCACGATTACTTCACAGTTGGTGGCCTTCAATCTTTCTCAGGCTGCACCGGTGTTTGTTATGCTGGGTGTGTTGATTTCCATGTTCAGCAAAAAAGAAAAGATCAATCGTGTGGGGGATTGTATTCTGGGATTTGGTATTCTTTTCATGGGACTTTCTCTTATGTCAGGAAGTATGGATGGATTGAAAGAATCTCCCCATATTATTAATCTTCTGGGAAGTTTGAGAAATCCGATTCTTGGTATTCTGGTAGGATTCCTTGTAACTGCGGTTATTCAGAGTTCTTCCGTTACGGTCAGTATTGTACTTCTGATGGCACAGCAGGGACTGCTTCCTTTATGGATTTGTTTTTATATCATCCTTGGATGTAACATTGGTTCCTGTGTCACTGCTTTGATTGCAAGTCTCAACGGAAACAAAGAGGCAAAGCGAGCTGCTATGATTCATTTCCTGTTCAATGTAGTCGGTACGATCGCGATGGCATTATTCCTTATGGTTGGCATTAACTGGTTTGAAGCATTCATTCTGCATATTTCCGGAAATAACATTGGAAGAAGCGTGGCAAATGCCCATTCCATTATGAAAATTACAGAAGTATTGCTGCTGTTCCCATTCTCCGGATGGATTGTAAAAGTCGTATGTATGCTGGTACCGGATAAGACAGACGAAAGCGGAAAGGAAAAATTCAAGCTGGAATACATCGGACCTACCAATGTATTTTCCCCAAGTACGGCAGTTGTGGAAGTAACAAAAGAACTGGAACGTATGGGAAATATGGCAATCACAAACCTTACCCGTGCTATGAATGCTTTGATCACGCTGGATGAAGAAGAGATTCAGAAGGTTTATAAAGAGGAAAAGAATATAGACTATATGAATCATGCCATTACCGATTACCTGATCAACATTAATCAGAGCACCCTTCCGATCGATGATATCAAGAGCATCGGCGGGTTGTTTCATGTAGTGAACGATATTGAGAGAATCGGTGACCATGCAGAAAATGTGGCAGAAGCTGCCGTGGAACGAAAAGAGAAAAACATTCAGTTCAGTCAGGAAGCACAGAGAGAGCTTGCAGACATGATGGATAAAGTCATTCGTATTATGACTTATTCCATGGATATGTTCTCACATAACAGCAGAGCCCATCTGCAGGAGATTCTGGAGTTGGAAGATAATATTGACCGTCTGGAACGTCATTTACAGGAGACACACATTGAACGTCTTACAAGAAATGAATGTACACCGGATGCAAGTATGATTTATTCGGATCTGATTTCAGGACTGGAACGAGTAGCAGACCATGCCACAAATATTGCTTTTTCCATTCTGGATGAGGAACCGGAAGAAGACAAGAGAATTGTTCTGGAACTATAACAAAAGCCTTTACAATCAAAAATACTTATGCTATACTATGCAAGTATGAGTTCAGCCGTGGTTCAGGAACCGGAGACTCCGACCGTTCCTTAATTACAGGCGATAATAAGAAAATGGAGGAAATGAAAATGATTTCAAAAGAAAAGAAACAGGCTATTATGGCAGAATTCGCAAGAACACCAGGTGACACAGGTTCACCGGAAGTGCAGGTTGCAGTTTTAACAGCAAGAATCGAAGAACTGACAGAGCACTTAAAAAACAACCACAAAGATCACCACTCAAGAAGAGGTCTTCTGAAAATGGTAGGTCAGAGACGTGGTCTTCTTGCTTATCTTAAGAAAACTGATATTGAAAGATACCGTGCTTTAATTGAGAAGTTAGGTCTCAGAAAGTAATCAGGCAAACCCGGGGCGGAACTTTTCCGCCCTAATTTTATCAAAGGCGGCCGAAACTGGAACCGAGACCACTGAAAAGCATATTTTTGCTTCTGCAAAAGTGTGTTTTTCAGTTGTTTCGGACAGCTTGCCGCCAATTTTAGAAAAGGAGAAACGATATGTCCAGAGAGTACAAAAGTTTTTCAATGGAACTGGCAGGCAGAACTCTGACAGTAGACATTGACCGTGTGGCAAAACAGGCAAATGGTGCGGCATTTATGCATTATGGCGACACTACTTTATTGTGTACAGCAACTGCTTCTGACAAACCGAGAGAAGGAATCGACTTTTTCCCTCTTAGTGTGGAATATGAAGAAAAATTATATGCAGTAGGAAAAATCCCGGGTGGATTTAACAAGAGAGAGGGGAAGGCAAGCGAACATGCAATCCTGACTTCTCGTGTAATCGACCGTCCGATGCGTCCTCTGTTCCCGAAAGATTACAGAAATGATGTTACCCTGAATAACATGGTAATGTCTGTAGATCCGGAGTGCAATCCGGAGGTAGTGGCAATGCTTGGTTCATCTATTGCTACCTGCATTTCCGATATTCCGTTTGATGGTCCTTGCGCAGCAACACAGATCGGTATGATCAACGGAGAACTGATCGTGAACCCGACACTTGCACAGAAAGATGTATCTGAGCTGCAGTTGACCGTTGCATCTACAAGAGATAAAGTCATCATGATTGAAGCCGGAGCAAATGAAATTCCGGAAGCGAAAATGATTGAGGCGATTTTTAAAGCTCATGAAGTAAACCAGGAAATCATTTCCTTTATTGATAAGATCGTTGCACAGTGCGGAAAAGAAAAACATGCTTATGAAAGCTGTGCAGTACCGGAAGAACTTTTTGCAGCAATCCGTGAGATCGTGCCTCCGGCAGAAATGGAAGAGGCTGTATTCTCCGATGATAAGCAGACAAGAGAAGAAAATATCCGTGTGATCACAGAAAAACTGGAAGAGGCATTTGCAGAAAAAGAAGAATGGCTTGCAGTGCTGGGAGAAGCTGTATATCAGTATCAGAAGAAGACCGTTCGTAAGATGATTCTGAGAGATCACAAACGTCCGGATGGCCGTGCAATCAACCAGATCCGTCCTCTGGCAGCAGAAACCGATCTGATTCCGCGTGTACATGGTTCCGCTATGTTTACCCGTGGACAGACACAGATCTGTACCATTACAACGCTGGCTCCTCTTTCCGAGGCACAGAGACTGGATGGACTGGATGAATTTGAGACAACCAAACGTTATATGCACCACTATAATTTCCCGTCCTATTCCGTAGGTGAGACAAAACCGTCAAGAGGACCGGGACGTCGTGAAATCGGTCATGGTGCACTGGCTGAGAGAGCTCTGGTGCCGGTTCTTCCTTCTACAGAAGAATTCCCGTATGCCATCCGTACCGTATCGGAAACATTTGAATCCAACGGTTCTACTTCACAGGCAAGTATCTGTGCATCTACCATGTCTCTTATGGCAGCAGGTGTACCGATCAAAAAACCGGTAGCCGGAATTTCCTGTGGTCTTGTGACCGGTGAAACCGATGATGATTATATTGTACTGACCGATATTCAGGGTCTGGAAGACTTCTTTGGAGATATGG
>JALFGN010000101.1 GCA_022777285.1 Blautia sp. | reverse complement strand
TGTCATTTTCTCAGGCAGTGTAATTTCCTTTACTTCTTCTTTCTTTTCTTCTGCCTTCGGCTGTGTATTTGGTTTCTGAAGTGCTTTTGGAAGTCTCTGATTCGGACGTTTTCCGCCTCCCTGATTTGGACGTTTTCCGCCCTTGTTGTTCTGATTCTGATACTCGTCCTTGCGATTATCTTTCTTTTTATTATCTCTGTTTGCTTTACGGCTGCTGTCTTTCTCTACGAATTCCAGCTTCGGCATATCAAATTTACTGCTCTTCTCTTTGTTGAATCCACCCTGACGATTCTCGCCGCTGCGGAATCCGCCTTCTCTGCGGTTCTCATTTCCTCTTTGACCGCCCTGACGGTTATCACCGCCTCTTTGGCCGCCCTGACGATTCTCATTGCTGCGGAATCCGCCCTCTCTGCGGTTCTCATTCCGTTCTTCTCCGTTGTTATTATTAAATCGGTTTGGACGGTCTCCTCCATTTCCCTGACGGTTTGGACGATTGTCATTGTTAAATCGTCTCGGACGGTCCCCCTGTGTCTTCTGACGATTCTCTCCATTATTTCTTGCCTGACCCTGACGATTGTCATTGTTGAACCGATTTGGTCTTTTTTCTCCGTTATTTCTGTTTGACTGTCCCTGGTATCTTGACTGTGAAGACTGTTCTGCTCTGTTCTGAGTATTTCCTGTATTTTCCGTTTTCATTCCTCCCTGTGCCTGGCGTTCATTGCCAGACTGACGGCTGCTCTGCTGCTGTGTACCATTTGCCTGCTGCGGTCTGTTTTTGCGTTCCGGCTGACGACTTGCATTCTGCGGACGATAAACCCCAATCAGCTTCTTCTTCGGTTTTTCTTCTGTATCTGTACTGGCAGCTGTCATATTTCCCTTTCTAAAGTTTGTACGTACCATATCCACATCTGCATCTTCCACTGTACTCATATGGCTTTTTACATCTATATTTTTGGATTTCAGGAAATCCATTACATCTTTGTTGGTTTTACCGATTTCTTTTGCGAGTTCATGTACTCTCAATTTTGACATATACTTGCCTCCTTATTCCATTCCTGTCTGATCTAACTTTTTTCTCATGGCATCCGCAAAATTCCGATCCGTCACAGCCAGCGACGCCCGATATTCTTTTCCGATTGCCTTTCCTAACTCCTCCTTTGTTCCCACATAATATAAGGGTACCTTATAATATGTGCACATATCGCTGAAATTCTTCTTCGTGTTTGCAGAAGCGTCTTCTGCCACCAATACCAAAAATGTTTTTCCGGATTTCACTGATTTTTCTACGGCGAATTCTCCGCTTACCACTTTGCCGGCTCTGGCCGCAAGTCCCAGAAGGGACAATCGATTATTCATGCTCAAGTTGATCAAACTCCTTTTCCAGACTTTCATACACATCTGATGAAATAGCCATTTTCAAAGAGCGCTCCAGACCTTTGCTTTTCTCAGCTTTTTTCAGACATTCTTTATTCAGGCAAAGATACGCACCTCTTCCGTTTTTTCTGCCGGTCGTATCCAACAGGATCTCATCTTCCGGTGTTTTCAGCACACGAAGCATTTCTTTTTTGTTTTTCATTTCACCGCATCCCACACATTTGCGCATGGGAATCTTTTTCACTGTACCCATAGGCTCACCTTACTCTTCTTCTGCCTCAGTGTTTTCTTCATACTCGGCTGTATAGTTTTCTTCTTCCGGATATTCTTCGTATTCTTCTTCATAGAAATCAAAATCTCCGGCTTCTCTTGCCTGTGTTTCACTCTTAATATCAATCTTAAATCCGGTCAGTCTTGCCGCCAGTCTTGCGTTCTGTCCTTCTTTACCGATTGCAAGAGACAACTGATAATCCGGAACAATTACCATTGCAGATTTTTCATCCGGGTCTGCCAGTACAGAAATTACTTTTGCAGGGCTCAGTGCATTCTCGATCAACAGTGCCGGATTTTCACTCCAGTTGATAATATCGATTTTCTCGCCGCGCAGTTCTTCTACGATTGCATTTACTCTTGCACCATTCATACCTACACAGGCACCAACCGGATCTACATCCGGATCATTGCTCCATACCGCAATTTTTGTACGGGAACCGGCCTCTCTGGCAATGCTCTTAATTTCTACGATTCCCTCTTTTACTTCTGCAACCTCTGCTTCAAAGAGACGTTTTACCAGTTCCGGATGTGTTCTGGAAACCAGGATCTTTGGTCCTTTCGGTGTATCCTTTACTTCCAGAATATATACTTTAATACGTTCGGTCGGTTTGAACTCTTCTGTTTTGACCTGCTCATTCTCAGAAAGGATCGCATCTGCCTTTCCAAGATTGATGCTGTAATTTTTGCCCAGATTTCTCTGTACAATACCGGTAACTACATCTTTTTCTTTTCCATAGTACTGATTGAAAATCACTTTTCTTTCTTCTTCACGGATTTTCTGTAAAATTACATTCTTTGCATTCTGTGTTGCAATACGTCCGAATTCTCTTGACTTAATTTCCACATTTACGGTATCACCAAGATCATACTGGGAATGCATCATCTTTGCATCTGCCAGACTGATTTCGGTAACCGGGTCTGTCACTTCTTCTACTACAGTCTTTTCTGCAAACACACCAAAATCACAGGTATCCGGATTGATGTTTACTTTTACATTATCCGCTTTTCCAAAGTGGTTTTTGCATGCCTGAATCAGGGACTGTTCGATTGCTTCCAGAAGTGTATTCTTGCTGATGGATTTCTCTTTTTCAAGAGTATTCAGCGCTTCCAATAACTCAGTGTTCATTTTTATATCCTCCTGATTTCTTCCTATTTTCTCATTTTCAAAAATCAAATGCCAGACGGATCAATGCGATCTCGGATTTTTGAAATGTCTGCTGACCCTGTTCATTTTCAATTGTAACACTGTCATCATCATATGCTTTTAAAACACCATAAAATTCTTTTTCTTTATGAATGGCGCGATAAGTTCTGATTTCCAGTTCTTTTCCCATGCTGCGCTTATAATCTTTTTCCTTCTTGAGAGGTCTCCCCAGGCCCGGAGAACTGACTTCCATAATATAAGCCTCTTCTATAAAATCTTCCTCGTCCAGCTTATCGGAAAATGCACGGCTTACAACTTCACAGTCATCAACTGTGATTCCTCCTTCTTTATCAATATAAGCTCTCAGATACCAGTTGCTTCCTTCTTTTACATATTCCACATCAACAAGTTCAAAATTATGCTGCTCGATTATGGGCATCAGCAAAGCTTCTGCCTTCTGTTCATAAGTCTCTTTTTTACTCACACATTCACCTTCCTTCAAAACCAAAAGCCATCGTATCATTTTCTGCTTAATGAAGAAGAGTGGACCTTCCGGCCCACTCCTATGCTATCTGTTATCTAGTTCCTTAACAGCATACCACTAATACGCACAAGTTGCAAGTATTTTTTTACCAGTACACGGTCAGCAGCCGTTCCCAGTCACTGTATCCGATATTCCAGCTGTAGGTTTCTCCAGGCTCAAAAGGATAAAAATCCTGAACAGCACGTTCCACCAGATTCCCCTGCGCCAAAGCTTCTACTGCCTGTCTGTAGCTGTTTTCATCTGCAAATTTAAAGTCTTCTTTTTCTTTGCCTTCTGTAATAGAATTTCCAAGAACCTGATAGATGGTATCTTCTTCAAACGTATCATACCAGCTTCCGTGCATTTTATAATAATTATAACTGTCATCCGTACAAGAAGGCAAGGGAATACTTTCATCCGGCGTATGGCTGACACGAATCGTATCTTCGGTACAACAAAGATACGTATAGGAAAAATCCTGGATGGTTCCTTCTTCTGCTGAAAATTCCGGACTCCCCCAGGTCGTATCCACGTAGTAATAATTCTCTCCCATTTTTACCAGATTCCAGGCATGTTCCATCTGATCCGGCATGACCGTTCCGGTTACAAGGGTACAGAAGATTCCCATTTTCTGTAAAAGATACTGGGTCGCTTTTGCAAATCCCATACAGACGGTACTCTGATTAAGAAATACACTCTGTATATTCTGGTTATTGACACTTTCCTTTTCGTACTTCACATTTGCCCCCAGAAATTCATAAATGTACCGGATCTGATCATAAGTACTTCCATCCTTTGGTACCTGTGCACACCATTCTTCTGCTGTCTGATCAATCTGCGCCTGCAAATCATCAATTGCTTCTTTTTCCATATTGTATACCAGTCTGAGTTCCAGCATGGCAGCATCCGTGTTTTCCGCTTCATACGTATAAGAATAATTCTGCTGCTCAAGCCAGAACAATCCGGGATGATCTACAAAAATCAGATTGTTGATGTAATTCAGTTCTTCCTGCGGGCAGGCTGTGATTTTTACCGTATCTGCCCGTTCCAGAATTCCTTTCAGAATCTGTCGGTAAATGATTTTCTGATCTTCCGGAAGGGTTTCGTATCCATAAAGATACGCTTCCTCTTCTGCAGAAATCGCTTCTTCCGGAAGCGTATCGGCTTCCTGCTCCTGCAGGATATTCCACACGGAAAACCCGTCTTTTTCTTCTTCGACTCCAGCTTGTTCACCGGAAGATTCCTCTCTGGAATCCCGTGCGGGGATTCCTGTACATCCATTTAAAATGACAGCCATCAGCAAAAGCAGAAGCAACATGTGGTTTCTTTTTTTCATAGGATTTCCCTTTCTGTGGGATTCACAGGTCAAACTCTTGCTTTCGTTCCTTTGGAATCTCGCTTTGCAAGTTTTAACCGGTTAAGAGTTACATTCTTTCCTTTATATTCTGTGGTATAATCCATTTTATTTTCAAGCAGATAGGCATGTTCCACTTCGTCCTTGTCCCCCAGATGGATGCCCCGCACACCGATTGCCGTTTTCTTCTTTTCCGGCACCTCATTTTTCAGGAAACGAAGGAAGTATCCGTTTTTCGTCTGCAGAACTACATATTCCATAGCATCTGCCGCCTGTACCAGCACCAGGCGATCCTGTTCTCCCAGTTTTGTTGCTGCAATGGTTCGTTTGGATACATCAAATTCTTCCCCTTTTACCAGTTTCAGCATACCTGCTGCAGAAGCAAAAAACAAAGTAGAAGCTTTTACTTCTTCCAGGCTTGCCACATAAACCATCTGCTCATCAGAACTGACAAAATTACTTACGTTATCAATCGGGGTTCCCTTGTCCTTCATTTTTCCATAAGGAATGTCCATGACTTTTACCGTGTGCATCCGTCCTTTATCTGTAAATACACAGATTTTATCTGTATTCATACAGGTAAACACATGCCGGTATTCTGAAGCTCCGTTATCTTTGCTTCTCTCATAAGCAGATTTGTCCACCGTTTTTACATATCCGAACCGGTCCATAAGAAAAACGACTTCCATCTCTTCTGTTTTCTTCTCTTCATATACCGCCTCTGCTGCATTTTCAATAGAAGTTCTTCTCTTTCTTCCATACTCTTTTTTTACTGCTTTCAATTCTTTTATGATTACTGCAGCCATAGAATCATAATGATTCAGAATATCTTCATATTTTGCAATATGAGCCAACGTTTCCTCATGTTCTTTCATCAGCGCTTCGATTTCCAGACCAATCAGCTTATACAGCCGCATTTCCAGAATCGCAGTTGCCTGCCGTTCTGTAAACTGCAGTTTTTGCGCCTGGCGTTCACTGGTTTTTGTTTTAAATCGGATTCCCTCGGTATCGCCATTGACCAGACATTTTTTCACCTGTTCCCGATTTTTGCTCCCCCGAAGGATCTCAATGATCAAATCGATCACATCACAGGCTTTTATCAGCCCCTCCTGCACTTCCTGCTTGTCTTTTTCCTTTGCCAGAAGTGTCTGATATTTTCTGGTTGCAATCTCAAACTGAAAGTCTACATGATATTCTATGATCTGTTTCAGACTTAAAGTCTCCGGTCTTCCGTCTGTAACTGCCAGCATATTGACTCCAAACGTATCTTCCAACCGTGTCTTCTTATAAAGCATATTCGTAAGATTTTCAATATCGGTTCCCTTTCGCAGTTCCAGTACGATCCGGATTCCTTCTTTGGAAGACTGATTGGAAATATCCAGGATATCCGTTGTCTTTTTGCTCTCTACAAGAGCGGCTACATCATTCAGAAATTTTCCGATATTGGCTCCTACCATTGTATAAGGAATTTCTGTAATGACCAGCAGCATCTTTCCTGCTTTTCCCTTTTCCACTTCTACTTTTCCGCGGATTTTAATTTTTCCTGTTCCGCTTTCGTAAATTGCGGGCAGATCATCCTGGTTGATGACGATTCCGCCGGTAGGGAAATCCGGTCCTTTGATGTATTTCATCAGTTCTTTTGTGGTAATGTCACTGTTTTTCATATAAGCAATGACTCCATCCACGATTTCTTCCAGATTATGCGGTGGAATACTGGTTGCCATACCAACAGCAATTCCGTCTGCACCGTTCAGAAGCAGATTGGGGACACGAACCGGAAGCACTTCCGGCTCCTTTTCCGTCTCATCAAAGTTCGGCATAAAATCCACTACATTTTTGTCCAGATCGCTCAGATAAACTTCCTGTGTGATTTTTCCCAGACGGGCTTCCGTATAACGCATGGCTGCTGCACCGTCTCCCTCAATGGATCCAAAATTTCCATGCCCATCCACCAGGGCCTGTCCCTTTTTAAAATCCTGCGCCATGACTACAAGTGCATCGTAAATGGAACTGTCTCCGTGAGGATGATATTTACCCATGGTATCGCCTACAATACGGGCACATTTACGATAAGGTCTGTCATACCGGATGCCCAGCTCATACATATCGTAAAGGGTTCTTCTTTGTACTGGTTTCAGTCCGTCTCTTACATCCGGAAGTGCACGGGCAACAATGACACTCATCGCATAATCAATGTAGGATTTCTGCATGACTTCCGAATATTCTGTTCTGATAATATGATCCTGTACGTTTGCCATCTTTTCCTCCTATATGTCCAATTCCGCGTCCTGGGCATGTTCATAAATAAATGCCTTTCTTGGCGGAACTTCTGTTCCCATGAGTATTTCCGTTACTTCCGATGCCATTCGGGCATCCTCGATTTCTACCAGTTTCAGAAGCCTTGTCTCCGGATTCAGTGTCGTATCCCAAAGCTGCTGTGCATCCATTTCTCCAAGACCTTTGTACCTCTGAAGGGTGAATGGGCCTTTGTGCTTCTTCCGGTAACGTTCCAGTGCCTTATCATCATAAAGATATTCTTCTTTTCCTTTTGCAGGCATGGCTTTATAAAGAGGCGGCATGGCAATATACACATGTCCCTCGTAAATCAGTTCCGGCATAAAACGATAAAACAGAGTCAACAGCAAAGTGGAAATATGCGCACCATCTACATCCGCATCTGCCATAATGATAATCTTGTCATAACGAAGTTTGGTAATGTCAAAATCATTGCCGTATCCTTCGGAAAATCCACATCCAAAGGCATTGATCATGGTCTTGATCTCCGCATTTGCCAGCACTTTATCGATACTTGCTTTTTCCACATTCAGAATCTTTCCACGGATCGGCAAGATTGCTTGGAAGCTTCTGTCCCGGGCCGTTTTTGCACTTCCACCGGCAGAATCTCCCTCCACGATAAAGATTTCACAGATGGATGGATCCTTCTTTTCACAATTTGCCAGCTTTCCGTTGGAATCAAAGGAATACTTCTGCTTTGTCAGCAGATTCGTCTTTGCCTTTTCCTCTGTCTTTCTGATTTTCGCAGATTTTTCTGCACAGGAAAGAATGTTTTTCAAAGTTTCCAGATTACGATCCATGTACAGAACCAGCTCTTCTCCTGTTACCTTTCCGGTTGCCTTGGATGCATCCTGATTGTCCAGCTTCGTCTTGGTCTGTCCTTCAAAACGGGGAGCCGGATGCTTGATGGACACCACGGCAGTCATACCGTTACGGATATCTGCACCGGTAAAATTCGAGTTTTTCTCTTTCAGAATTCCAAGCTCTCTGGCATAGTTATTCATAACTGTAGTGAACACAGTCTTAAAACCGGTAAGATGGGTACCGCCTTCTGCATTGTAAATATTATTGCAAAATCCCAGTACATTTTCCCGAAATTCATTGATATACTGAAATGCAACTTCTACGGTAATTCCTTCGGATTCCCCTTTAAAATAAACCGGCTCATGGAGCACTTCACATTTCTTATTCATATCCTTGATAAATCCTACGATTCCATCCGGTTCGTGATATGTGATGCACTCCGGTTCTTCTTCTCTTTTGTCTTCAAAAAGAATGGTCAGTTCCGGATTCAGATAAGCCGTTTCATGGAGGCGGCTTTTTACCTCTGCTGCCGCAAATTTTGTTTTTTCAAAAATCTCCGGATCCGGCAGGAAATTCACAAGTGTTCCTGTTTCTTTTGTTTTTCCCAAAACCGGAAGCAATCCTTCTTCCAGTTCAATGGTAGGGATGCCCCGCTCATAATGATCGTGATGCACATACCCTTCGCGGCTGATTTTAATATCCAGATACGTGGACAATGCATTGACAACCGAGGAGCCCACACCATGAAGACCACCGCTGGTTTTATATGCAGAGTTATCAAATTTTCCTCCTGCATGCAGCGTAGTAAAAACAAGACGCTCCGCAGAGACCCCTTTTTCATGCATACCTACCGGAATTCCTCTTCCGTCATCCTCTATCGTGGCAGATCCGTCTTTCTCCAGTGTTACACGGATCCTGCTGCAATAACCGGCCAGATGTTCATCTACCGCATTATCTACAATTTCATAAATCAAATGATTCAGACCTTTTCTGGAAACACTTCCGATATACATACCGGGACGTTTCCGCACAGCCTCCAGTCCTTCCAGAACTGTAATGCTGCTGGCATCATACGTGTTCTTTTTTGCCATTACTGTTTCCTTTCTGTTTCCTTTTCTTCCCTTTTCTCTCCCGCTTTTCCAAAGATCCATCCGGAAAGCAGTCCACAGCAGATTCCAATCAGGATCCCTGCCAGCACATCTGTCGGGAAGTGCACATACAAGTAGAGACGAGAAAAGGCAATCAAAGCTGCCAGTATATAGGCACTGATCCCGGCTTTCTTATTTGTCTGCATCAATGCGGATGCTGCGGCAAAAGACGCCTGTGTGTGTCCCGAAGGAAACGAATAATCCCGCGGAACTGCGATCAGAAGCTGCACTGTATCCCTCACCCAACAGGGACGCGGCCGGGCAACCAGCGGCTTTAAAATAATATTTCCAAATAGTGCGGAAAAAATCAAAGCACCCAGTACAAGAATGCCCCCTTTTCGGTATTTTTTTGAAATCATCAATCCGAGTCCCAATACAATCCAGAACCACCCTGCATTCCCAAGGGAAGTAACAAAGACCATGATGCGGTCAAAAAGAGGCGTATGCAAGTTCTGTAATGCATCTAAAATAGAAAATTCCCAGCTCATAAAATCCCTTTCCTTATTTCTGTGCAAATTTCGTTGCGCTGTTCATAATCATACCCCATTTTCCCCATTTTTTCAATTTTTATTTTTCAGGCACCATTGCGACCTCCCTTTGCAATCCCGAATCGGCCACAGAAAAGAAAAAAGGACGAAAGCCGGGAAAGCTTCCGTCCTTTTATGGATGTATTTAAATACCAAGTGCTTTTCTTTTTTCTTCGATTCTCTGAATCATTGCATCACCGAGTTTTTCAATATCTGTCTCTACTGTATAAGCAGCTTCCACCCAGTCACGGATTCCTTCGGTCAGCCACCATACCATCTGATCAGATCCGGTTACCTGTGACTCTACACCAAGGAAGGTGTGAAGCCTCACACGACTGAAGTCGCGTGCTTCCTATAGGTGTCTTGCGACACCTGCTCGCTTTAGGCGAGCGGATTACATTTCTACCATACAGTTTAAACTCAGTCGTCTCATTGTCTATGCCGACATAAGAACCGCATT
>JALFGN010000008.1 GCA_022777285.1 Blautia sp. | reverse complement strand
AGCACAGTGAAAAATATTTGCTCTGTATTTGAAAAACTGAAAGGATGATACTATGGCAAAAGATTTAAAAGGAAAAGAGTTGCCGAAAGGAATTGTACAGCGCCCGGATGGTAGATATATGGGACGTTTTCAATATGAAGGTGAAAAATATTGTCTGTATGATGCAGAATTAGAGAAATTGTTGGAAAGAATCGAAGATATGCGCTATGAATTGCGACATGGAATTTACCAGAAAGAGCAAAAAATTACAGTAGGCTCATGGTTTAATACTTGGTTAGAAGAGTATAAAAAGCCGTCTGTAAAGGTTGGAACAATCAAAAAGTATCGGCAGACTTTTAAAAATTACATAGAGCCGGAAATCGGAAAGAAAAAAATGAAGGATATACGGCCAGAACATATACAGAGATTATATAACAAATTATCAAATAGAGCAGCTTCTAATACTTTGATCGGAACGGCTCAGGTACTTTCTGGAATGTTCCGGCAGGCAGAAAAAAATGGAATCATTAAGAAAAACCCGGTTCCATTAGCAAGTATTCCACGTGTGAAAAGTGAAAGTGAACGGCGTGTTCTTAGTAAAGAAGAACAAAAAATATTCTTGAAGTATTGCAAACAATTTCCGTCTGGTGATCTGTTCGAAGTGGCGCTTTCTACCGGGATGCGGTCCGGAGAACTCAGAGGATTACAGTGGAAAGACGTAGATTTTACCAATAGAGTCATTCATATTACAGGTACATTGGTAAATGCAGATGGAAAATTTTTTATTGACACACCAAAGACGCGTACCAGCAAACGGGATATACCAATGTTAGATAATGTTTATGAAATTCTTCGGCAGCAGAGAAAAAAGCAAAATGAATACAGGCTCTCGCTGGGGGAACGGTGGCAAGCGGAACCTGACTTGGAAGGACTTGTATTTACAATCGAGAACGGACACCAGATAGCGCAGGGAACATTGACTGATAGAATGAATCGAATAAACAGGGAAATCCAAAAAGAGCTTCCAGACTTTAAAAGAATTACGCCTCATACGCTTCGCCATACATTTGCAACAAGGTGTATAGAAAACGGGATGCCGCCACAGGTATTGAAAACAATTCTTGGTCATAGCAAACTTGGTATGACAATGGATTTATATAGCCATGTTTTGCCGGATACAAAAGCAGAAGAAATGAAAAAGATTGTTGGATTATTTCAATGAAAGATAGCGTTCTGCATGCAGCAGGGCGCTTTTTTCTGCTTCAAAAACGGAAAGCTGTGTAAAAAGTTGTGTACAGATTAAAAAATAACATAACAAACAGATGAGTTTAAAAATGAAAAACTGCTGCCAGTACCCATAAAATAAGGAATTTTAAATCGGAATGATAATGGAAATCAAAAATACTTTGTCTTTTCTTCATAGATTGTTCATATCTGTCTGATAGAATAATAACATTATAGCCATAGGCAGTTGGTTTAAAATGGCGGGAGAAGCAATATGGATGAAAAAAACAGAAAAAAGGAAAAACAAGGTTCAGACAGCCAGGAAGACGCTTATGAATTTATAAAAGAAACCATTAAACAAAGACCACCGGAGAGAAGACAGCTTCTGAAGGTAGGAGGAATACTTGTGGGTGCAGGCGCTGTTTTCGGGCTGACAGCAGCCCTTGTTTTCTCTCTGGTACAACCAAAGATCTCCAGAATTTTGGAGAGCAAGAATCAGGAAAGGCAGCAGGTGGAATTCCCATCGGATGAAGAACCGGGTGAAGAGCAGCAGGAAAGTAAGGCTGTGTCTGTAGAAACGACAGATTCGGAAGAAACAATACAAAAAGAAATGACCATGGAAGATTATAAAAATATGTACAGTGAAGTGGTACAGAAAGCCAGAGAGGCAAGCAAGTCCATGGTGACTGTGATTGGAATCAAGAATGATGCAGACTGGTTCCATACACCTTATGAGAGTCAGATTTCCGGTTTGATCGTTGCAGATAACAAGCAGGAAATGTTCATTCTTACAGAATACAGAATTGTAGAAAATGTGGACCGTATTCAGGTACAGTTCTGTGATGGAAGTATTGTGGATGCCAGATTTCAGAAGGCAGATGCCAATACAGGGCTTACGATTCTGAAAGTGCAGGATTCAGAAGTAGACGGGGAAACGAAAAAACAGATTGCTGTTGCAACGCTCGGAAATTCTTACAGTATCAGCCAGGGAGAACCGGTGATTGCAGCAGGAAGCCCGATGGGATACAGTGATTCTCTTTGTTATGGTGCAATTACTTCTACAACAAATTCTGTTTCCAAAATTGATGCAGAATATGGTATACTGACTACTGATATCGTGGGAAGCGAAGATGGAAGTGGAATTTTACTGAATGGAAACGGAGAAGTAGTGGGGATTATTACCCAGTCTTTTGCAAGAGGAGACACAAAAAATATCATTACCGGGCTCTCTGTTTCTCAGGTAAAAGAGCTGATAGAAATTCTTTCAAACAATGAAGATATTGTTTATATGGGAATTACCGGTCAGACCATTACTCCGGAAATTTCAGAGAAAAAGGGAATTCCCAGAGGTGTTTTTGTAGAAGGTGTGGAAGTGGATTCTCCTGCTATGCAGGCAGGGATTCAAAATGCAGATGTCATAGTGGAAATAGATGGAGAAAAAATTGAAAGCGTAAAAGGGTATCAGAAAAAACTGCAATCTTGTGCAGATGGCAGTACAGTGAAAGTAAAAGCTATGCGTCAGGGAACGGAAGGATATATAGAAGTGAAGTTTGATGTGACAGTGGGGGCATTATAACAGACTAGAAAGAAAGGAATCTGTGCAAAGCACAGAAACGGCGTCAGGCCGGAGGGAGGATTATGAAATTTATCAATGAGCTGCATGAAGGTGAAAAATTAGCAGGAATTTATCTTTGCAAACATAAACAATCTGCAGTAACAAAGAACGGAAAACCATACGAAAATGTAATTTTACAGGATAAAACAGGTACCATCGATGCAAAAATCTGGGATCCTAATTCACTGGGAATCGATGATTTTGATGCAATGGATTATGTGGATATTGTAGGAGATGTAACCAGTTTTCAGGGAAGCCTTCAGGTGAGCATCAAACGTGCCAGAAAAGCATCTGAAGGAGAATACGATCCGGGTAATTATCTGCCGGTGAGCGACAAGGGGATTGACGTTATGTATGCAGAGCTTCTGACTTATGTACGGAAAGTGGAAAATACCTATCTGTCAAAACTGCTTACTGACTTTTTTGTGGAAGATACAGAATTTATCAAGGTGTTTAAAGGAAATTCCGCAGCAAAAACGGTTCATCATGGATTTATCGGCGGGCTTCTGGAACATACGTTAAGTGTAGTACGTCTCTGTGATTATTATACGAAAGCCTATCCGATTCTGAATGGGGATCTTCTGATTACGGCTGCCATGCTTCATGATATAGGAAAAACGAAAGAATTGAGTGCTTTTCCTGTGAATGATTATACCGATGACGGGCAGCTGCTGGGACATATTATGATCGGTGCAGAAATGATTCATGACAAAGCAAGGGAAATTCCGGGATTTCCGGCCAGACTGGAAAGTGAATTGAAACACTGTATTCTGGCACATCATGGAGAACTGGAATATGGTTCCCCGAAAAAACCGGCACTTGCAGAAGCAGTTGCTCTGAATATGGCAGATAATACAGACGCAAAAATGGAGACACTTACGGAAATTTTCCGCGCAGCCGGAAATAATAAAGATTGGTTGGGATTTAATCGTCTTTTTGAATCAAATCTGAGAAAAACAGAATGTGATGGAAAATAAGGAAGCGCATATGGAATTTAAGAAAAATGATACAGTAACAGTGGAAATTCAGGATATGAGTCATGATGGTTCCGGTATCGGAAAAGCAGAAGGCTATACGCTGTTTATCAAGGACGCTGTAATTGGAGATACAGTGGAAGTAAAGGTCATGAAAGCTAAGAAGAATTACGGTTATGCACGACTTATGAAAGTCCTTACTCCATCCCAAGACCGGACCGAACCCAGGTGCCCTCAGGCAAGAGCCTGTGGCGGATGTCAGCTTCAGTTTATGAAGTATGAAAAGCAGCTGGAGTTCAAGAAAAACAAAGTGGCTGGAAACCTCCGAAGAATCGGAGGTTTTGAAGATTTTACCATTGAGAAAGTGATGGGTATGGAAGAACCCTGGCGTTATCGAAACAAAGCCCAGTTTCCCTTTGGAAAGGATAAAGAGGGCAACATTATTACAGGATTTTATGCAGGAAGGACCCATTCCATTATTCCAAACAGAAACTGCCTGCTTGGAGTGGAAGTCAATGAAAGAATTCTTAATGAAATCATTTCTTATATGGAAGAAAACCGGGTAGAACCTTATAACGAAGAAACCGGAAAAGGGCTTGTCCGCCATGTTCTGCTTCGTTATGGTTTCACCACAAAAGAAATCATGGTCTGTCTGATCATTAACGGAACTTCTATTCCGGAACCGGAAAAACTCTGCAATCGTCTGAAAGAGATTCCGGGAATGACCAGTATTACTTTGAATATAAATAAAAAACGCAGCAATGTGATTTTAGGAGAAAAAATCCTGCCGCTCTGGGGACAGGAATATATTACCGATTATATCGGAAATGTAAAATATCAGATTTCTCCGTTATCCTTCTATCAGGTAAATCCGGTACAGACCGTGAAACTTTATGAGACGGCTCTGGAATATGCAGGGCTTACCGGGACGGAAACAGTATGGGATCTGTACTGCGGAATCGGAACCATTTCCCTGTTTCTTGCACAGAAAGCAAAACAGGTCTATGGAGTGGAAATTATTCCTGCGGCAATTGAAGATGCAAAACACAATGCAGTGCTCAATCAGATTCAAAATGCGGAATTCTATGTGGGAAAAGCAGAAGAAGTGCTGCCGGCCAAATATGAGAAAGATGGGATCTATGCAGATGTGATTGTGGTGGATCCCCCCAGAAAAGGCTGTGATGAGACATTGCTGGAAACGATGCTGGCAATGAAACCGGAGAAGATCGTGTATGTAAGCTGTGATTCGGCAACACTGGCACGGGATTTGAAGATTCTTTGTAAAGAGGCATATCAGTTGGAAAGGGTAGCTGTTTGTGATATGTTTCCTTCCAGTGTACATGTGGAGACGGTTGTTCTTTTGTCCCAACAAAAACCGGATGACACGATAGAGATCGACCTGGACTTGGATGAACTGGATGCAACCAGTGCCGAGTTGAAAGCCACCTATCAGGAAATCAAAGATTATGTGCTGAAAGAATTTGGCTTGAAGGTTTCAAGTTTATATATTTCTCAGATAAAACGCAAATGTGGAATTGAAGTGGGAGAAAACTATAACCTTCCAAAATCAGAAAATGCAAGAGTTCCACAATGTCCGAAAGAGAAAGAAGATGCTATCAAGGCTGCCCTGAAATATTTTGCGATGATCTAAGACATTGCTGATTTCAAGGAGGAATAACACATGAAAAGCACATTTGAAAAAATGGGTGGAACCTACACACTGGGAGCAGATGGAATTTACTATCCGAATCTTGTCAATAAAGATGAAGAACCGCATTATGGGAAGTACGGAAGGATGCGAAGGCAGTATCTGAAAGAACATCGTCCGGCAATTTATTCATTGTGTATGCTGGAAGACAAACTGACGGAACATCTGAATGCTGTGGATGATGAGGCACAGGAGAGGATGGATATTCTGGTGCTTCAGATGATGAAGAAGCAGGGAATTACGGAAGAACTGAAAGCTCGTGACCAGATGGCGTGGATTGGAGCTGTAAATAATATCCGAAATGCTGCGGAAGAGATTGTTTTGAAAGAATTGATTTACAGGTAAACAAAGAGCTGAACAAGTAGGACGAAAAATCCCATTTGTTCAGTTCTTTGAGTTTATAAGGGGGTAAAGAGACACTAAATTACAATTCCATATCATGTGATTTTTTCTTGGACCTGCCAGGCCGGCTTCTTCGCATTTCCTGTTTTCGATGATATTCAAGTTCCCATATCCGATGGGAGAAAACATCAGGATCTTCCACATTAAGATAATCTACCTCTTCGGCTGCAATGTCACGGCGGTGATAGTCATAATATTTACCAAAAGTTGCTTTGAGTTGGGTAATCAGCTTATCCTGGAAATCTGGACGGATCTGGATTCGGGTGTCCAATAATTCAAGATATTGCTCTGGTTCCGGACGAAAGGATTCTTCACGGAAAGCCGCTGCATCTTTTTTGAGTTGTGCTTTGAGCGTAACATCCTGAGAATCCAGTACATCCAGATTCTTGTTCATCTGGTCATATTTCTTAGAAAGATTGGTCATGTCTTTATCTGTGGAACACTCTGCCTGAAATATCAGATGCTCTTTCCGGGATTTCAGTTCTTCTATTTCTTCCGTTACTGTGGTTAGCTGTTGATTCAATTTTATATGCTGGATAGGATTCAGAATACGGGTTTTATCCTTCTGCAAATTCAGTTCTTTCTTTTCAGCGATTTTGGCTTTGAGCTTTTTCTTAACGGTATTGTATTTATTCAGGATGGGATGAAAGTGCTGTATCCAGTCATGGATCACTTCTTTTTGCATTTCATTGTGAAGCAAATGATATTGAGTAAATATCATATGATTTCGGATGGCTTCCATCGTTTCTGCAATGACAGGAATAGATCTTTCCACTGCCTGTGCCAGTTTTGCAACCTGTGCTTTTAATTCCCGGAGCATTTTATTATCTGCACGAATCTGGCGGTTGATCTCACAGCGGTCGGATATCATACCTTTCTTTTCCATATTCTGAGCAATATAGCCCTCATGGATGGTAGGCTGTTCGGTGATTCCCTGATTTGCAAAGCTGCGGTGATCGATGGATGCGTGTATCTGATTTTGGGCAAGCATTTTGTTTACAGCCTCTGCCCATTTTTCTCTCCAGAGACAGATTTGCTCTTCGCTGTTCCACCTCTCGGAAATGGGATTTTGCCTGCCGTATCGGGTGCTTTTCGGATGCTTGTCCACACGCTCATATCCTTTTTCCAGTGCTGCAGATGGAGTCAGATATATTTTCTTCTTGACTGCCTGATAGCGGTATTGCTTCTCCCATCCTTCCTTTTGTGCTTCTTTAAATTCTGCGGCAGTAAAGCCTTTTTCCTTACCATCTTTTATACAAAGATATTCTTTTTCTGTTTTATACTGCCATGTCCCGTTTTCGTTCAATGGACGGACGGTAAGAAGAATGTGTGCATGAGGGTTATGACCGTCGGTGTCGTGGATGGCAAAATCAGCACACATTCCCAGATCTACAAAGTTCTTTTGAATAAAATCCCGAATGAGAGAGATATTGCTGTCGGTATCCAATTCTATGGGAAGAGCCACAACAAATTCTCTCGCCAGTCGGCTATCTTTTGTTTTTTCAGCAGCTTCCACAGCATTCCAGAGCTGCTCCCGATCCTTCCAATCAGGTGGAGCCATTGGTGGAAGCATTACTTCCTGATATATCAGCCCATGTTTTCGTGTATAGTCATGCTGGATGCCATCATAATCATTGTACATCCGGCTGCAGCTCATATAGGCGGAAGCGGCAACGGCAGACCGCCCGGAGCCCCGGCTGACAACCTTGGCTTCCATGTGGTAAATTGCCATAGGCATGAACCTCCTCTCTGTGATGGTGTATGATTTGAATTTGTCTTTTATGGGGCTGTGGTTTTATTCAAAACTGAATAAAAGTTGCCGGTGGCAGGTTTTATCAGGCAGCCATATCCGGTAAATGTTTTTAGCCGAGTGTTTCGGAAAATCCGAAATACTTACAATCGGATAGAAGCAGATTGTAATGGCTGCATAGCCGGTGTTGCCTGCAACAGCGGATAGCCCTCGGCAGAGCGCACGAGCCTGACCAACGGGAAGGATACCACCGCCTAAGGGGCCCCCT
>JALFGN010000093.1 GCA_022777285.1 Blautia sp. | reverse complement strand
AATTTTCCTTTCAGGCTGAGCTGCCCTGCCTTACCTATATAAATCTCTCCAACAATCCCCGGAATTTCATGCCCACTGCAAAAACAAGACATGGAGCCAGTTCAAGAAAGACAAGCGAAGTCCTCTGAATATTTGTCAGTTTTCTTTTTCTCAATTGATGAACGATGTCCTTGGTTCGCTTTTCCGCTTGAAGATACTTGGCTTTCTCTTCCCGGTTTGTGATCATTCTTTTGCTTTTTTCCAGATATTCCAGAGAGTAGATCAGAACCCGATATGCCTGCGCTGCATGTGTTTCATCCATCAAATAAATGTCGATACGATCCTGAAGCGCCTCAAGAATATCAAGGTTTTTCTTGGAATTCGTCGTTTTCATACTATTATTGCCATGCTGGCGATAATAGTACAAGCACTCAGGAATCGTAACCATCTTAATATCCATCTGATAAATATCGTTCGCCCAAAACTCATCCTCATAATATTTACCCGCACGGAATCTTAATTTTCCGAAGACCTTGCTTTTATACAATTTGTTCCAGACAACTGTCCAATATCCACAGCTTCGATCATTTTTTCTGTTATAGAAGATTTCTGCGCCAGATACGACTTCCCATTGGATGTTGGTGGAAAAATCCTGATTCCTGTCATCTTCGAAAGAATAAAGGAAATTGCAAGCCGCTATATCCGCATTCTCCTTCAAAATGCTCTGATACAGGCATTCCACCATAGTTGGCGCAATATAATCATCACTGTCGACAAACATAAAATAGTTTCCGGCTGCCTGCTCTATTCCCCGATTCCGCGTATCTGATGGCCCACTGTTTTCTTTATGGATCACCTTTACCCGTTCATCCATTTCGGCGTATTCATCACAGATCTGCCCGGACCGGTCCTTTGAACCGTCATCCACAAGGATCAGTTCAAAGTCCGTAAAGGTCTGTGCCAGGATACTATCCACGCATTGCCGGAGATAGTTTTCCACCTGATAGACCGGTACGATGATACTTACCTCTGCCATCCTCTTTTCCTTTGCGATCATATTGTGTTGAGTACGCCTTTCCACTTCTCTGTGATCTTTTCAACTTGATACCGTTCAAATCCGATCATCGTATTTGCAGCCAACTCCTCCAACCTGTCTGAATGATCCAGCAAATTGTCTATTTCCAAAATCATTCGTTCCCATTCAAAGGGAGGGATCAGGATTCCATTCTGACCGTCGGCTATGATTTCTGAAGGTCCGATTTTAATGTCAAAGCTGACGCAGGGCACCTGCATCTGCAGCGCTTCCACAAGGCACATTCCAAAGCCTTCATATCTGGAGGTCAGCACAAATAATTTTGCGCGGTTCAGGTACCACTCTACCTGATTCACTGTTCCCTTCAATATCAACTGATCTTCCAGTTTGTTTTCTGTGACAGCCTGTTCCAGGATGGCCCTCTCTTCCCCGTCCCCTAAAACCAGCCATTTCCAATCAGGATGCTTTTTTAAAATGGGAACGGCAATTTTCGCCAGATATTCGATCCCTTTTTGATAGGTCAGCCTGCCTGCTGTCACGATCCAATTCTCACGCATCACGGCTTCATCCCGTGTCATTTCAGGAACAATATTGTAGATTGCGCTGATTCGGCTTTTTCTCCCCAATATTTTTCGGTAGTTTTCTCTGTCCTCTTCGGTAAGGGTGATAATATAATCAGAAAATCGTGCCGTCAATCCGGAGATCAGCCTTCGATACAGAATTTTCTGTTCAAATTCACAGTTGAAATGCTCCCACGACACCACCTTGGTCTTCATCCCTCTTGTTGCGGGTATCGCAAGCGCATCCAGCACAATGTCGATGTCGATGATCACATCAATCTGCTGTTCTTTCAGGAATTTCCGCAGTTTTCCGATCAGTGGAAGATAGCCCGGCCCCGGTTTGATCCACCGCTCTCCCAGGTGATCCCTGCTGATCTCCGGGTGCAGCGGGTAGAAGGGGGGCTCCCGCTGTTCGGTCAGGCTGAGAAAACAGATCTCATAGGTGTGATCCTTCCTCAGAGCATTGGCAAGCTGGATGGCCACGCGCTCTGTTCCTCCGCTGCGCGTGATATCCCCGGAAAAAAAGCAGATCTTCTTTCTCACAGCTTTCTGCCTC
>JALFGN010000055.1 GCA_022777285.1 Blautia sp. | reverse complement strand
TATTTTATATGATACAAAAGAAAATAACGATGAGGCCGCTTTTTCGGGCGACTATTTGTATTATAAAATTCAGTTGCAATAGTATGAAAGAATAAAATTTCAGCAAGCCGGTGTGTTTAACTGAGAGACGAATTTGAATTTTATGGAGGAAAAGGTGATGGAAAAATTGTCGACAGATGCAGAAAAGATTATGATTGAAAGATTTGGAAAAGACAATATTATTGCATTGGCAACGACAGTAGATAATAAGCCTTATGTACGCAGTGTAAATTCATTTTATGATAAGGGTTCTTTCTATGTACTTACTTACGGACGCTCAAATAAAATGAAACAAATTCAACAAAATCCGCTTGTTGCAATTGCAGGAGATTGGTTTACTGCTAATGGAAAGGGCATTAACTTGGGTTATTTTGGCAAAAAAGAAAATTTGGATATTGCAGAGAAAATGAAAGTTGCTTTTTCTGAATGGATAAATAACGGTCATAACAATTTTGAAGATGAAAATACATGTATTCTTCAAATTGAGCTTACTGATGGTGTATTGTTTTCACACGGAACAAGATATGACATAGATTTTACTGAATAGAGGTACAACTTTCAGTCTGTAGGAGAGATTGAAAGCACACGATTATTTGAAGCTGTAGAGGTAAAGATAATGATAGAGATTAGATATGTTCAAACGGAAGATAAAGAATTTTGGTATAGTCTTGACAGGCATTTACCGGAACCGGAATTTGAAAACAAAGTAAGTAATAAAAGAGGATATATTATATTTGATGATAATAAACCAATTGGACTATTGAGATATAATCTTTTTTGGGACAATACACCATTTTGTACCATGCTGTTTATTGACTGGAATTATCAGGGAAAAGGTTATGGAAAAAAACTTATGGAGCATTGGGAAGCTGATATGAAATCTCAGGGATATGGTATGCTTTTGACATCTACCCAGGTTGATGAGGAAGCACAGCATTTTTATAGAAAATTAGGATATAAAGATTGTGGTGGTTTTGTTATAGATATTCCGGGATATGAGCAACCAATGGAAATGTTTTTTATTAAGTGTATTTAGCAGATTTCAGTTTGTCGATTTGATGCTTGACAAGTAAATTATAATTAAGAAGAAAGAGATATTGACCTTGGCGCGTTGATATCTCTTTTTTTGTGAAAGGAAAGGCTACTCTGCAATCCTCCATAAAATGAAGAGTAGTCTAATCCAATGCCCGGATGGAGGGGGTGCAAAAGGGGGTGCAACCGCCTAATTGTATCAAAATGGTGGTTACGATGAACCCCTGCAAATGCGGCTGGCACGGTCGCCCCAGCGTTCGGTGCAAATAAACGGCTGATTTATTCCCTCATACACCGGCATATGATTTGTTCCCGTGTATTGTGGACATTCAAGCCATTGTCTCGACCCATGTAGAGACTGTGGTGGGACTACAAAGGAAAGATACCTAGAAATCCTTGAATTTACGCACTTTGTAGAGTTTTTCAGTTTCAACAAAATCGGTGAAAATCACAAGGAAAAGATACTTGTACAGAGAGTAACCGTAGTTGTTGCCTTAGATCTCGGTACGGGGAACACAAAAAATCCTGAATATGAAAGTGAATAGTGGACTATCAGGTAGTTGATAGATTATAGGGATACTTGAAGTAAAAGTTTCCCTATTTTTTATATAGGGCATTCCATAGTGGAGTGCCTTTTTCAATACAAATAACAGGAGGAAAGAAACTTGAAAAACAGTACAGCGTTAGGTACAAACAGCGGGAAATCTACTCGCACGATAACTTTTAAGAACGAAGCACACAAGAAATTCTATACGGAATATCTGCCGAAATGCAAATATCAGGATGTGTACCACAAAGCATTGGTATATTGTCTCGGATTAAATTCAGACACAAGACATCATGTGGACAGAATGTATGATTTTAAAGAAGGATATGTTAAGCCGGAATGTCTGTATGAAGGCTGGCAGACCAGCGGAAGCATGAAAGTGGTCCGGATGGCGTACAACCTTTATTGTAATGGAACTCCAAGCGTCTTTGATATTGAAGATGCAGAGGGAAAATTACAGGAATGCACTTACTATACTGCCGAAGAACTGTTTTGCTGCGGCCATGCAAGATATTTTTGGGAGGCAATTAAAATCTGTCATCCGGAGTATTGTTTTTATCAGGACTGGGAGGATATGTATGCTGAAAATTAGGCTTCAAGGAACAACAAACGATATCAAATGGTTCAAAAAAATCCTTGAAAGGGATAAACGAATTAACGTGTTGGATGTTTCCGAGCTGTATGCCAATAAAGGGACAAAAAAGTATTTTCGTGTGTATGCAGAAGTAGAAAAGAACAGACAGTGAGTCAGGAGGATAAAGTTATGTGCAGAGTGATAGCGGTGTCTAATCAGAAAGGTGGAGTCGGCAAGACCACCACAAGCATCAATTTAGGTGTTGGACTGGCCAGAATGGGACAGAGAGTGTTGTTGGTCGATTCTGATCCGCAAGGGCATCTTACCCTCGGGTTGGGGTTCCCGAAAAATATCCGGGTGACATTGAAGAACATGATGGAAAATATCATCATGGGAATAGAGTTTGATCCGAAAGAAGCAGTTTTACATCATAAAGAAGGCGTGACGTGGTTCCGTCCAATAAACTGCTCACGGGTATGGACATGTCTCTGCTTACGGTGGATGATAGGGAAAAGGTTCTGAAAGAATATCTGGAAATGATGGCGGATGAGTATGATTTTATCATTATCGACTGTATGCCATCTTTGGGTATGCTGACGATCAATGCCATGAGCGCTGCCAACAGTGTACTGATACCAGTTCAGCCACAGTATTACGCTGCGGATGGATTGACGGAACTGCTAAAAGTGGTGAAAGGAACAAAAAAGCGGTTTAATCCGGAAATTGAGGTGGAAGGTATCCTGTTTACGATGGACAGCGCCCGGTATAACAATTCCAAACGGAATAAGAGAGCCGTTAGAGATGCGTATGGATGAGCATCTTGATATTCTCTAAGATGACGGTGGAGAGGTACTGCGCCTCGTCGATGGCAAGGAGGAGGGGCTGCTTCTTTTCTCGGTAAAGATAGAGAACCTGCTCCTGGATCGCCCGGAACATGCCGGGTTTGCCGCCTTTGGGTTCTATACCAAGCGTGGAACAGAACTGGAGGTAGAATTCCATGACGCTGACGGTAGAGAGGCAGAGATATTCCATGTGGTAAAGGTTCGGGTTCAGGCTTTTGGCAAAACAGCGCAGCGCAAAGCATTTGCCCATACCTGTGCGTGCGGTGAACAGTCCGATGCCTCTTGTATCTTTCAGATAGTCCAGCCGTGAGAGCATCTCCGAGATGTCTTTCGAAATGTTGAGATTTTAATTTGCTGTATTTGTGCAGGAGACAGGAACACAAATTTGTTGGCCGACAGGCTGAATAGCCATGAGATTTCTGAAAGGGAATATCAGGAATGGAAGTGGAATAAACCGGCTCTGGTTGATGAGTGAAAAAACAGGATTGCTTTCTTGGAAGATTATTGTTAGAATGTTTTTGGGAATAACCGTGTACAGGGTTGGTTATGAGCCTTCCGGATTTTGCGTTCCATTTATGGGACAAAACAAAAGAAGGGAGGTGGAGCAGATGGATACATACGAAGTCTTGACGTTATTGTTTTTAGGCGGTACGTTTCTCATCGCTTTGCTTGCTTATTTGGATAATAGGAACAACAAGCCAAAAAAATAAAGCCTACCCTGTCTGCCAACAGGATAGGCGGCTCTCACTGAGAGCTAATTAGCCATATATCCGGAAGCATCCACCTTGTGGGCGGTTATTCTTCCTAAGTAAAATATAACACTTCTTCTTTTGAAAGTAAAGCAGAACTTTGGGCAGTTGAACCGGTAAGGAACGGCTGTTTTTTTGTGCATTTACAGGAGGTGGTGTAATGGCAAATAAATATGAGTTAATTTCAAAACTGGCAGAAGAAACAGCAAAAAAAGTTGTAAAAAACGGGGAGACATGGAAATAGTATCTGGATACAGCAGCACGGATTTATAAATACCCGTTTCAGGAGCAGCTTTTGATCTATGCACAGCGTCCGGATGCCACGGCCTGTGCCAGTATTGACATCTGGAACAGTCGCCGGTTTAACTGCTGGGTCAACAAAGGGGCAAAAGGAATTGCACTGATAGATGAAGATGCTCCAAGGCCAAGACTGAAATATGTGTTTGACATATCGGATATACATAAGGCACGGCGGATCGGGCGTACTCCTTATTTATGGAAGATGGAACCGGAGCATCAGGAAACGGTAATAGATCATCTGGAATATATCTATGGAGGCACTCAGCAGGATAAAAGCTTTGAGGAACGGCTGCTGGAGATTGCACAGCGTATTACGCTGGACTGCTATGAGGAGGTATGGGAGGATTTATAATATCGGACAGAGGGGAGTTATCTGGAAGGGTTAGATGAATATTCCGGAAAAATCCATCTTAGGGAAACCATGCAGTCCAGTATCTCTTATACATTGCTGGCCCGCTACGGAATGGATATGGAGAATTACGAAGAACTGTTAAACTTCGATTATATCCATGAATTTAATACGGTTCCAGCTTTGTCACAGCTTGGAAGTAACATTACAGAACTTTGTAAACCGATCCTGGTGGAGATTGGAAAAACAATCCGTGTTTATGACCGGGAAATTACTAAAAAAAGAGTTGCAAATCGTAATAACTTAGACTGTAATGCTTTAAAACGTGAAAGCGAAAAGGAGAACACAGTTGAGGATGCAAATGAAAGTACGGAAAATAGCAGGAATGAAGAAAGGAGACAGGATTATGGAACTGACATATCAGAGGAACTGAAATCCAAAGACCAGATGAAATGGATTCAGCCCATGGGCAGCATCCGTCATTCAGCGGAGGAGATCGTACTGACAGAACTGATCTACAATTAGAGGAAGCGGAAGAAACATCAGAACAACCTGATCAGGAAATGAAAGAATCGGACAGTGAAGAACTGACCGATTTTTTCGTGCCCGGAGAAGAAACTCCAATCAATGATGCAGGTGGAGTTTCTGTATATGAGCAGCTTTCCCTTTTCCCAAGTGCAGAAGAGCAGGTCGGGAATATCGCTATCAACCATGCAAATGATCTGGTTCCTTTTTCCGTGGATAAACCAATCACGGATGAGATGGTGGATTACGTGCTGCTTACTGGCGGCGGACAGAGGGACAGCAGGCCACATATTTTTGCGAAATACCAGAAATGGCTGGATGCTGCGAAAATGGACGAGTTCCTGAAAAAGGAATATGGCAGGGGAGGAAAGGGTTTTACCTTTGAGGGAGAGCCTTTGTCTGTCTGGTACGACGAGGATGGAATGAAATTTGCAAGGGCAGATGCAGCCAGATTTCAGCCAATGCGCACGCTGTCATGGATGGAAGTGGAAGAGCGCACGTACAATCTGATTCTTGATGGAAAATATATGGATGAAGCAGAAATGTGGCAAGTACCGACGCTGGAAAAAATGGAACTGGCCTCAAAGGTTTATAACTTTTTTCAGGATGAATATGGTTCTGTTCCGAAGGAACTGGAGATACCACATATCCATCCGGATACGGAGAAAAAGCTGGCAGAGTATTTTTCTTCGCAGGAAGGAATTGACCGGGTTTTAAGCCATATGGATCAGGCCATAGGGGCATTGCAGCGTGGGGACGTGAAAGCTCGTTTCCATCTGATCTATCGCCCGGAGGATATCCGGGAGTCTGTGGAGGAACTGAAACGCAGACCAATGGAGTTCCCGCCTGCGAAAAATCCGGAAGTTCCAGTTGAGACATTTATTGCCCAGGATGAAATAGATTACCGGTTGAGCAGGGGAAGCGGTTTTGAGCATGGCTTATTCCGTATCTATGAATTTTTCCAGAGTAACCATGATAAAAAAGAATTTGTGATGTATATACAGCTATTGAGGGTTATCAGAATTATGGGAAGATTATGCACCAGTACGTTTTGGGTGTGTATGATTTTCTGGAACGGATGATTGAAAGGTATCCGGACATGCTGATTGAAGGATGCAGCGGCGGCGGTGGAAGATTCGATGCCGGAATGCTGTATTATACACCGCAGATATGGGGCAGTGATGATACAGATGCTATTGAGAGAATCATCATTCAGCATGGAACATCTTTTGGTTACCCGATTTCTGCAGTTGATTCTCATGTTTCTGCATCACCAATCAGAACAAAATATATTAGTTGGTTCAGATAGAATATGGTATTATGTTGTTGTAGCAGAAGGTATGGCAGTAGTAGTAACAGTACTGTTTCTTGTAGCCAAGCATAAGAAATTCAGATATTGGTAAAACAATCCATGAAAAGATAGAGGAGAAAATGAGATGAAAACACAGGAAGAAGTTTTAGCATATGGACTATCTTTTACAGATACTTATTTGGATACTCCGTTTCATGATAGGAACTGGAAGCTTGTGAGGATGAAGAAAAGTAAAAAGGCATTTTTGTGGACGTATGAGAAAGACGGTTTTTTGAATCTCAATGTAAAAGCAGATCCCGAGTGGCGTGATTTCTGGAGAAGTGCTTATGAAGCTGTTATTCCGGGATATCATCAGAATAAAGAACACTGGAACACGATTATTTTAAATGGAAGTATTCCTGATAAGGATGTGAAACGGATGATTGCGGAGAGCTACGATCTGGTGACAGACAGTCCGACGAAAAGAATCTATGAAGCAGTGAAAAAAATTCCAAAGGGCCATGTAGCGACGTATGGGCAGATTGCAAAAATGGCCGGAAATCCCAAAATGTCAAGAGCGGTTGGCAATGCCTTACATAAAAACCCGGATCCGACTCATATTCCCTGTTTTCGTGTGGTCAATTCCAAAGGAGAGCTTGCAGGCGCGTTTGCGTTTGGCGGCGGAAAGGCACAGGAAGAACTTCTTATAAAAGATGGAGTTGAGGTTGTGGATGGAAAAGTGGACTTAGAGAAGTATGGAATGTTTTGAACCACTATGAAATGACTCACAATTTCCGGATGGTGTTGGTGTGGTTCCGTGGATGGCCCCGGGAGGAAAAGACATTGGTAAATCTGTTCAAAGAGAAAGACATAATTCTTATGGAAATTGACTTTTGAAAATAGTTCAGAATTATATTATAATAAAAGAACAACGAGCAGCAAATATGCGTAAGACCAGTTGCGCACACTTGCTGCTCGTTTTTTTGTAAACAATATTGTGGAGGAAACTTATATGTATGAAATTGGGGATTTGGTCAGCAAGCCAATCAAAGGTGTGTGCAGGATCGAGGATATTCTGCATTTGGATGAAAAATTATATTATTTGTTGATACCGATAGAGGACAGAAAGGAAAAAATCTATGTTCCGGTTTCGAATTCAAAAGCAAACCTGAGATTGTGTCTGACAGCAGAGGAAGCCTGGAATTTGATTGAGCGGATTCCCGAAATTGAAACAATATGGATTGATAATGAAAAAATGCGGGAACAGAGATACAAGGAAGTAATAAAATCCAACGATCCGGAAGCATTGGTTTCTGTCATAAAAATGATTTACCAGCGTAAGAAGGTAAGACTTGAACAGGGGAAAAAGAGTACTTCCTATGATGAAAGATATTTTCAGACAGCAGAGAATCTGTTGTATATGGAACTGGGAGCAGCTCTTGGAAAGCCAAAGCAGGAAATCTGTCAACTGATTATTGATTTCATGAATGAAAAGTAAAAATAAGAAAAAGCGTGTAGCCATTGGCAAAATTCAGAATTCGTCAGGCTATACGCTTTTTTAATTCTTACATACATTTAACATAAGCATCTCTTTGATTTGATATTAAAGTAGTATCATTTTCTATATTATGAGAAGAAATTACAGATTCTCATAAGCGGATGATATCATACATGATCAGAAATCGTTTTTGCAATGGTTGATTGACTGTCTGGAAAAAATGAAAAATGAAGAAAAAACTTTTGAGAAAGGAACTATTCAGATGAAACAAGCAGAAAAGAAGACAGAAAAAACAGTAAATATC
>JALFGN010000146.1 GCA_022777285.1 Blautia sp. | reverse complement strand
TTCCCCAATCTGTCTGTTTGCCGTGCCTGTAGTCATTAGCTAGAGACGCAATACGAGAACTGTATCAAGACGAACTTTGCTTCCTCGGTGTCTTTAGTATACTATATTTCTTATCTTAATGAAAGCTATTTACCATTGGTGTCTGTCACTGTGACTCTCCCTGCACATCTTCACCATGTGGAAGAATGGTATACCTTTACCCTGAAAAAGACTTACGTACTTATCCCGGCACTGTGCGCGGGACTGAGGAATGGAACGATACATATAAGATCAGAACCACTGTAGAACGCTCCATCAACCACTTCAAAGACAGCTTTGAGATTGCCGCCCGCAAAACGCAAAATGAGAAAACACTTCATGCCGATCTGATCCTGGCTGGCATCACACAGCTTATCGGAGTGATTCTCGCTGATAAGATAGAACAGCATCAGTACATTCGAAGTCTTAAACCTTTCATTGCATAGAACTTACTATTTTTTAAACAGGATTTTTCATTTCCCTCTATAAGTGCGCCCATTTCCTGTTCTATTCCAACTTATATCATTATCCACCATGTTTTTCCGTGCTTTTCAATCCCAGATATTCTAAAACCCTAAGTTTCAGCACTATTTGGGCTCATATCCCGAACCTGTTTCGCAATTACCTACTACTACCATAGTATTTGCAGGCATACCAATCGGTGTAGCATAGGCACATGATCCTGCAATAACAGTTGCGATGACCACTGCTCTCGGATCTGCTCCCAGGTTGTTTGCAGGGAAACCGCAATCGGAATCATCAATGCTGTGGTTGCTGTGTTTGACATAAAATTCGTCAATGCACAGGTAACAATAAATATTACCAGCAAGAGCACGATCGGATTCGGATTGGCTCCCAAAAGACCTACGATTTTATCTGCAATCAGGTTGCCTGCACCTGTGATGTCCAGAGCCTTTGCCAGTGACAGAGATCCTCCGAAGAGTAATACTACTTTCAGATCAATGGACTGCAGTGCTTCTTTTTCACTGAGTACTCCTGTTAAAACCAGGAATACTGCTCCAATACAGGCAGAAACCTGAATACTGATGCCGATCTCGACTTCAAAGATCATAGCCATGATAACGACAATCAGCACTACCAGGGAAATGACCTGTTTCCATTTCGGAACATTGCTGAAATCTTTCTGGGCTTCTGCCGCAACTCCTGAAGCACTGTTTCCATTTGGAAGGAACCGGTATCCGAGGAATACGAAGTAGATGATTCCAAGAACCAACATTGGAACACCCACCGGCGCATACATGAAAAAGCTTGTGGATAATCCCATTTCCTGAAGTGCATTTACTCCCATCAGGTTTCCAGGTGCACCAATGATGGAAAGGTTGCCACCCAGCGCTGCTGCAAATACCAGCGGCATCAGCAGGCGGCTTCTGGAATATCCGGATTCATCTGCAATACCACAGACAACCGGGATCAGTACAGCTGCCGTACCAGTATTAGATAAGAACCCTGACATAATTCCTACAATCACCATGATTGCGATGATCAATGTTCTTTCTGTTCTGGCAAACTTTGTCACAATGCCGCCAATTTTGTTTGCCATTCCTGTTTCAAATAATGCCTGTCCTACTACAAACATACCAATGCAGAGGATTACATTACTGTTCACATATTGTGCAAATGTGGTGGAAGCATCTAGCACGCCTGTCAGCGTAAGACCAAGTGCACAAATCGTAGCTGTGAGACCAAGTGGAATCTTTTCAAGTATGAAGCTGATAATTGTGAACGCGAGAAACAGCAGCGTAATCGTTGTTTGAGACATTCTAAATTTCTCCTTTCGCTTCGTTTCATTCTTTTGTTTTTCACTCTTGAAAAGCACCGGCCGCATGCATTTCATTTGTTAATTTGATTATACGATTGTTCATCTATAAAAACAAATTGTTTGAAAGTATATCTATATAAAAATTTTTTATACTTTTAAAAACAGAGTACGCAATTTATGAAACTTTACCAGTACTTAAAAATAAAAAAAATTTATGGAATTCATGATGTATCTATGATATTTTTATAATGATAGAAAAGGAGGATTTTCACTATGACTTTAAATCAGTTACGTTACTTCTGCACCGCCAGCCGCTGCCATAGTATTACCCGTGCAGCAGAAGAATTATATGTTACCCAGCCGACTGTATCCGTTGCCATCCGTGATCTGGAGATTGAATTTGGAGTCAGTCTTTTTTACCGGAAAGGTAATCAGCTGGTTTTAACAGTAGAAGGTGAAACTCTTTATGAAAAAGCGACCTATATTCTTCAATACTGTAATGAGCTTCAGGCTGACTGTTCCAGCATGGCAAGGGTAAAACCGCCTCTTCGCCTCGGAATACCTCCCATGCTCAGCACAGTCTTTTTTCCAGAACTGTTGATTTCATTTCAGGAAGAATTCCCTGAAATTCCAGTTATTCTGGAAGAGTATGGTTCTATCCGCGCATGTAATCTGGTACAGAATGATTCCCTGGATCTGGCTCTGATCAATATGGAACAGTACAACATCGACAAATTTAACAACATCCTTCTTGCTAATGATCAGATTGTGTTTTGCGTAAATGACAGTCACAGACTGGCAAAAAAAGAAGTGGTTACCACACAGGAAATGGCAAAAGAATCTCTGATTTTCTTCAATGCTGATTCTGTACAGAATCAGCTCTTAAAGCATCGTTTTGAACTGGACGGCTATACTCCCAACATCATCATGCGAAGCAGCCAGATCTATACTACGCTGCAATTTTTAAAGACAAAAAAATACGGATGTTTTCTCTATTCCAGCATGACCGATAAATTCAACGGCATCGTTGGAATCCCCCTCCAGCCACCGATCCAGGTAAAAATCGGCATGATCTGGAAAAAAGGAAAATACATCCGTAATGATATGCAGACCTTTTTAAATTTTACAAAAAAATATTATCAGGAACATCCGTTAACGCATTAGGACAATGGGACGGTTCTCTGTCCAATCTAACGAATGGATAAACCAACCTTTCGGAATTCCTATATATAAGAATTCCGAACATTACGCTCTAAATTCAGGACAAAGAACCGCCCCCTTTCCTTTCTGCTTGATTTCTGCGTAGGTTACCCTACTCTCTGCTCTAGTCAAATCCAGTTTGTCAAGCTCTACTTCCACCTCGATATGTGGTGTTGATTTTAGTTTGGACAAAAAACCGTATCCCAATGTTCAGTCAAAGCCTCTTTTGTTTCCAGTCCGGGAAAACTATCCCTTACCTTACTCACAAGATTCATCCAGCCATCAATATCACATTCGTTTGCAATTCTAATTTCCATTCTGTTCACCTTCAAATCTCTTCATGCTACGGATTACATTATACTACTAAAGCAACTAATCGGAATTAGTTGTCTTAATGAAAATAAGAGTATTCATTATTTCTGTTTCAATACTTTCCATTCCTCTTTAGTTATCATAAATACCTTTGTAACCTCGTTCTCTTTGTCATCAAATTCATCCATCAGACGGCAGCCCCAGGATATTGCTGTTTTTGCAGACGGTTCGTTGGTGTATTTCATATACGAATAAATCTCCTGAAAGGGTGTGTTTTGAAACGTCCAATCCCGAACTGCGGATGCCGCTTCCCTGGCATAGCCTTTTCGCTGACAATCTCCACGAATGTGATATCCGATTTCAGGCTTTATAATACCACCGATATTCTGCATGGTCAGCCCACAGTCCCCAATCATTTCTCCGGATTCTTTTAAGCACACCGCCCACAGACCAAACCCAAAGATTCTGTACCGCTGCATATTTCTTTCAATCCATCCCCGAACCCGCTTCTCATCAAACGTATAGGGATAGTGCAGCATGATATCAGAATCTGCCAGAACTTTATACAAAGCATCGTAATCGTCCATATTCATTTCTCGTAAAATCAAACGGCTTGTCTCAATCATCATTTCATTTTCTCCATCTTCAACTTAAGGAATCATGCTTTTGTTTCTCGACCCGGAAAATCACATGGACTTTCTGAGGTATTCTGCTGTGATGGTGCAAGCGTGTTCTGCCATTTCCTTCGGCGTTCCGGAAAAGACGATCTCACCACCGGCAGTACCACCATCCGGTCCCACATCAATGAGCCAGTCCGCCTGCTTCATCACATCCAGATTGTGCTCGATGACAATGACAGTGTTGCCACGATCCACCAGGCTGTCCAGCAGCTCCATGACCTTCTGAACATCGGAAGCGTGGAGACCGGTGGTGGGCTCGTCCAGTACATAGATGTTGCCTTTCTTGTCCAGATATTTTGCCAGCTTCACCCGTTGGCGCTCGCCTCCGGAGAGGGTAGAGAGAGGCTGACCCAGAGACAGGTAGGGCAGACCAACTTCAATCATTGCCCCCAGAGCCTTGCGCAGCTTCCTGTTGTCCTTGAAAAATTCGTAGGCTTCCCCGGCAGACATCTCCAGAATCTCCACGATATTCTTTCCCTGATACTGATAGGACAGAGCTTCCTCGCTGTACCGTTTTCCTTCGCAGGCTTCGCAGACTGTGGTCACCGGGTCCATGAACACCAGCTCCGTGACGATCATACCCCGTCCACCGCAGACCGGGCAGCCGCCCTTGCTGTTGAAGGAAAACAGCGAAGCTCCAACCCCATTTTCCACAGCCATCACCTTGCGGATTTCATCAAAGAAACCCAGGAAGGTAGAGGGAGTAGACCTGCCCGTGGCGGTCACCAGAGACTGATCCACCAGCACCACCCGGTCGGCGTACTGCTTGGCGAACACATCCCGAATCAGGGAGCTTTTGCCAGAACCGGCTACACCGGTTATCACCGTCAGCACATTCAGCGGAATGTCCACCGACACATTTTTCAGATTGTGGACGCAGGCATCCCGCACGGGGAGAAAGTCCTTCGGTATGCGGGGTGCAGCTTTCAGGGGTGTGATCTGCTTCAGGGCGTTTCCGGTACGTGTCCCGGACAGAAGCAAAGCTTCATAACTTCCCTGAAACAGAACCTGTCCGCCGTTCTTTCCGGCCAACGGGCCAACATCAATAACTTCATCCGCAATGGAAATTACATCCTTATCATGCTCCACCACCAGAACGGTGTTGCCTTTGTCCCGCAAACTTTGCAAAAGTTTTGTCATGCGGTACACATCCCTGGGATGCATACCGGTGCTGGGCTCGTCGAAGATGTAAGTCATGCCGGTGAGGGAGCTTCCCATGTAGCGCACCAGCTTCAGGCGCTGAGCCTCGCCGCCAGAGAGGGTGGAAGATTCCCGATCCATAGACAGATATGGTAGTCCAATATCGATCATTCGTGTCAAGGATGACGTCAGGGCGTCCACAATGGTGGCCGCTCTGGGGTCTGTGATGGTTTGCAGCACTTTAACCAGTTCCGTAAACTCCATGGCACACAACTCATCAATGCTGTAGCCTGCCACCTTGCAGGAAAGGCTTTTTTCATTCAGCCGCCGCCCGTGGCACACCGGACAGGTCTTTTCTTCCATGAACTGATTGAACTTTCGCAGGGTGTAGTCATTCTGCTCCTCGGGGCCTTTCATCAGGCACAACCGCTGAAACTGTGTTTTGATACCCTCAACCCGCTTATGCGCTCGGGGTCCGCCCGGTTCCCGGCTGCCAAACAGAAGAAGATTCCGTTCTTCCGGGGTATAATCCCGATATTTTTTGTTCAAGTCAAACAGGCCAGACCCTGTGTACAGTTTCCAATAGTAGTTACCCACACCGAAGGCAGGCAGTTCCAGCATACCCTCGTTCCAGCTCTTTTCCGGGTCGATAGCTCGCTCGATGTCCAGATCCAGAATTTTTCCGATGCCGGAGCAGGTCTTGCACATACCGTTGGGATCGTTGAAGGAGAAGTAGGAAGCTGTTCCCACATGGGGTGTTCCGATGCGTGCATAGAGTAACCGCAATGCGGCGTACATATCGCTGATGGTGCCCATGAGCCTTGTAATTAGGGGAAGAATAAAGAAAACACTGATGTTTCCTGCATTTGCGGACATTCAGTATTTTACTTTTTTTCATCATTGGTTGTAATTTTAGTCTTATAATACTCTGTCAGAATCATGTTGATCTGCTGAGAACGTGTACGGAAGTTTTCTTTCGCATCTTTATCAATCTCAGCGACAAGTTCTTTGGAGAGAGTAGTATAGACTTGGACATTGTTGGAACTGATAGCCATGTGGCACCTCCGGTTTAATATAATAGCCTTATTCTACCATACATCTTTGGGATGGGCAATCTTAACCGAAAACAGATGCATT
The DNA here is from genome assembly GCA_022777285.1 of Blautia sp. Classification (GTDB taxonomy): domain Bacteria; phylum Bacillota; class Clostridia; order Lachnospirales; family Lachnospiraceae; genus Blautia. Next base: position 3,208 of record JALFGN010000146.1, on the reverse strand, counting down.
ATTTGATATAGATTCACATAAACTAAAAAGGATATATTCACCTTGACAAACTTGTTTGGAAAGGCTATGATATATCCAGTGATCGCACTATGGAAACTTGAGAAGCCCATAGTCCGGAAGGCTCCTGCGGGAGCCTTTCGTTATTTATGGAAATAAATTTGCAGAATTAATGAAAGGTGGTGGAAGACTTGGAGAAAAAGCAATTTCTAACATATGATGAACAGATTACTTTTCTGGAAGAAAAGAAAGGTCTGATGATTTCTGACAAAGAATATGCAAAAAAGATATTGCTTAAAATCGGGTATTTTCCACTGATTAACGGATATAAAGAAGTCTTTAAGCAGTCGATCAATGATCAGTTCCAGAAGGGAACAACGTTTGAAGATATATATGAGTTGTATAGCTTTGATAATGAATTAAGAAATATTTTTCTCAAATACATACTAATGGCAGAACGAAATATAAAATCATCGTTATCATATCATTTTTGCAAAGAATATGGAGATTTGCAGTCAGACTATCTGAGTGTGAACAATTATGATTATACTGGCAAGAAGAAAAATGTCATAAATAAAATGGTAAAGATTATGTCTGGGCAGTTACGATATGACAGCGATTATGTTTATATTCGGCATTATATGACTACATATCAATATGTTCCATTGTGGGTGTTAATGAACGTTCTTACGATTGGACAGTTATCAAAAATATATGCCAGTCAGAAAGGCCGTATACAGATTAAAGTCTGCCAGGACTTTGGTCCTCTGAAAGTAAATGAGATGGGTAAAATGCTGGCGGTTATGACAAAGTTCAGAAATGTTTGTGCTCATAATGATCGTCTGTTTGATTTTCGTACAAAAGATGCATTGCTGGATAGAAATATTTATGAACGCTTATTGATTCCTAAAGAAAAAGGTCGTTACAAATATGGCAAGAATGATCTCTATGCACAGGTTATTATTTTAAAATTATTATTATCAGATGAAGATTTCCGTGTTTTCTTTCATGATTTAAAAGTATGCTTCAAAAAGCATCCGATACATAAAGAAATACTTGAGAAAATGGGATTCCCAGAGAACTGGGAACGGATTGGGAGAATCAAGAAATATACAAAATCAGATATGTATTAAATTTTTACAGGACTGTTGTTTGATAGAAAATGTATCATCTATGGAGCAACAGTCCTTTAAGTTATAGTCCTTTTTATGAGAACTATAGTTCCATATCATGTGATTTTCTCTTAGACCGGACAGGCTGATTTCTTCGCGTTTCCTGTTTCTTTTGATATTCAAGTTCCCATGCCCGATGAGAGAAAACATCAGGATCCTCCACATTAAGATAGTCTACCTCTTCGGCTGCAATGTCACGGCGGTGATAGTCATAATATTTACCAAAAGTTGCTTTGAGTTGGGCAATCAGATTATCCCGGAAATCTGGGCGGATCTGGATTCGGGTGTCCAATAATTCAAGATATTGCCCTGGTTCCGAAAGAAATGATTCCTCACGGAAAGCCGCTGCATCTTTTTTGAGCTTTGCTTTGAAGGTAGTATCCTGAGAATCCAGTATATCCAGATTCTTGTTCATCTGCTCATATTTCTTAGAAAGATTGGTCATGTCTTTATCTGAGGAACATTCAGCCTGAAATATGAGCTGCTCTTTCCGGGATTTCAGTTCTTCTATTTCTTCCGTTACGGTGGTAATCTGTCGATTTAATTTTATATACTGGATAGGATTCAGAATACTGGTCTTATCTTTCTGTACATTGAGCTCTTTCTTTTCAGCAATCTTGGCTTTGAGTTTTTTCTTAACGGTGTTGTATTTATCCAGGATGGGATGAAAGTGCTGTATCCAGTCATGGATCACTTCTTTTTGCATTTCATTGTGAAGCAAATGATATTGAGTAAATATCATTTGCTTTCGGATGTCTTCCATCGTTTCTGCAATGACAGGAATAGATCTTTTCACTACCTGTGCCAGCTTAGCAACCTGTGCTTTTAATTCCCGGAGCATTTTATTATTGGCACGAATCTGGCGGTTGATCTCACAACGGTCGGATATTATACCTTTCTTTTCCATATTCTGTGCGATATAGCCCTCATGAATGGTAGGCTGTTCGGTGATTCCCTGATCTGCAAAGCTGCGGTGATCGATGGATGCGTGTATCTGATTTTGGGCAAGCATTTTATTTACAGCCTCTGCCCAATTTTCTCTCCAGAGACAGATTTGTTCTTCGCTGTTCCACCTCTCGGAAATGGGATTTTGCCTGCCGTATCGGGTGCTTTTCGGATGCTTGTCTACACGCTCCTATCCTTTTTCCAGTGCTGCAGATGGAGTCAGATATATTTTCTTCTTGCCTGCCTGATAACGGTATTGCTTCTCCCATCCTTCCTTTTGTGCTTCTTTAAATTCCGCGGCAGTAAATCCTTTTTCTTTACCATCCTTTATACAAAGATATTCTTTTTCTGTTTTATACTGCCATGTCCCGTTTTCGTTCAATGGACGGACAGTAAGAAGAATGTGTGCATGGGGGTTGTGACCGTCGGTATCGTGGATGGCAAAGTCGGCAAACATTCCCAAATATACAAAGTTCTTTTGAATAAAATCCCGAAGGAGAGAGATATTGCTGTCGGTATCTAATTCTATGGGAAGAGCTACAACAAATTCTCTCGCCAGTCGGCTGTCTTTTGTTTTTTCAGCAGCCTCCACAGCATTCCAGAGCTGCTCTCGGTTCTTCCATTCAGGTGGAGCTATTGGTGGAAGCATTACTTCCTGATATACCAGCCCATGTTCTCGGGTATAGTCATGCTGGATGCCATCATAATCATTGTACATCCGGCTGCAGCTCATATAGGCGGAAGCGGCAACGGCAGACCGCCCGGAGCCCCGGCTGACAACCTTGGCTTCCATATGGTAAATTGCCATAGGCATGAACCTCCTTTCTGTGATGGTGTATGATTTGAATTTGTCTTTTATGGGGCTTTGGTTTTATTCAAAACTGAATAAAAGTTGCCGGTGGCAGGTTTTATCAGGCAGCCATATCCGGTAAATGTTTTTAGCCGAGTGTTTTGGAAAATCCGAAATACTTACAATCGGATAGAAGCAGATTGTAATGGCTGCATAGCCGGTGTTGCCTGCAACAGCGGATAGCCCTCGGCAGAGCGCACGAGCCTGACCAACGGGAAGGATACCACCGCCTAAGGGGCCCCCT
>JALFGN010000130.1 GCA_022777285.1 Blautia sp. | reverse complement strand
CTCCATTTCAAAAAAGCTGAACCTTCTCCTGAGTGCATAGTCAATCATCGCAAGACTTCGATCTGCCGTATTCATCATACCGATGATGAACAAATTCTCCGGCACAGAGAAAGGCATTCCGCTATAGGCCAGTGTTGCCTTGGTTCCACGATAATCCTTCTCTATCAGCATAAGCAATTCACCGAAGATCTTGCTCATATTGCCTCGGTTGATTTCATCGATAATAAAGAAGAATTCCTTGTCCGGATGATTTGCAGCCGTCTGGCAGAACCTATAGAAGATACCGTCTGTGAGCTTGAAATCAGATCCGTCCGGACGATACCCCATGATGAAATCCTCATAGGAATAATTCTGGTGGAACTGAACCATCTCTATACGGGAGTCATCTACCTCTCCCATCATGGCGTATGCCAGTTTCTTTGCTGTAAAGGTCTTTCCTACACCAGGCGCGCCTTGCAGGATAATGTTCTTCTTATTTCTGAGAAGTGCCTCCAGTACGTTATAGCGCTCCTCGGTCATATAAACCTTATTGAGGAAATCTTCCTTTGTATATTTCTGTATTGAAGCATCAGCCTGCTTTAGCGGATTATCATCACGAATAATATCCATGATGAAATCAAATTCGCCCTTAGTAAGCTTGAACAAGCTTCCGTTCGGCTGAACAAAGAACTCCATCTTTTCAAGTTCCGGACACGCTTTCAGATCCAGATATTCGATAGGCGATGTCAATCCTTCTGTTTTTTCAAAATAGATAGACTTTCCATCATTGGCCTGCGTAATTTTAGCAAGCGCAACTACCTTCTTTACAGGATTTGCTTCATAACCAATGACGATATCACCGACCTTTGCGTCAAGGAAGTTCTGGAAGATGCGTCTCTTATGACCATTTTCGTTATACAGCGTATAGCTCTGCTCTTCACCGACCTTAAGATCGGCGAAACTCCAGATCTTCGGATTAGCAGTCAGCCACCAATATTTCATATCTGGATCGGTATCACCAAATAGCTTGTTCAAGGTCATATCAAAGTATGGTTGTAATATTTCTGACTCAAATAGTGGCTGATCATCTTTCTCAATTTTAATGCAGGTAGAGTTGAAATCCGGAGACCACCATTTATGTGCTCCAGAATACGGTGCCGTGTCTTTTGATTTAGCAATTACACGATATTCTCTCTCATACCATCCGTCTTCCATTTCAGGGTTCAGTATCGCTTTGTCAGAAGTAAACTGTCCAAGGAACCTGATGCTATTTCCATAGCAAAGATAGAAATAGTCACCCTTCTTTATGCTGTCCATAAAGTTTTCGCCTTGCGAAACTTTAGAACCGGCCATCGCCTTTGTGGTACTGTGTACAACAACCACTTTACGATCTTCAAAGAGAGTCCTGTTATCCTCAGATATAGATCCGTGACTAATTTTCCATATAGCCGGCGCACTATCCGCATACAATGGAATCTCACTTAAGTCCACTTTATCAAGCGCTTCAGAAAGCTCATCCCTTAAGCGCCATATATAAACTCCTTCATCATTTTTACCGGCATCCCTGCCCATATAAAGAATCGGCCACCATCTCGCATTATCGGTATCCCTTGTCATCACCGGGCATCCGGTCTTCTTAGCAATACGCTTGGCAAGTGACTGAGATCCGGTATTATAGAAATTGGCTCCATCACCGTATTTGATGGAAAGCTGTGTGCACGTAGCAGCACCGCCATAGTCTTTCATTCGTTTGACAATCTTCAGGCTACTCTCTGTAAACACCTCGCTGTCGTTCAGTAGATCAACCCAGTCCTCAACACCAAGCTCCGGCGTGTAGTCCTCCGACTTCGGAAACCATTCATTCTCATCCTTCTCTGCATGATCCTATGTCAAGAAAAAGTACAAATTAAGAATGACTTTTTTCCATCTTGCCAGCATACTTAGCCGGCAAGTTTTTGCTCCAGTTCTAATAGTTTATTCCTGTATTGTTTTTCATACTCATCAGGCGAAAGATATCCACAATGACTATGAATCCTTACTGTATTATAAAATGTCTCTATGTACTCAAAAACAAGGCGGTATGCATGTTTATAATCAAATATTTTAAAGCGGTTCAGCCATTCTCGTTTTAATAGTGAATGAAAGGATTCTATGCATGCATTATCCCATGGGTATGCTTTCTTTGAGTAACTGTTTATCATTCCTTCTGTTACTTTCTGGAATGCCTGGGATACGAATTGTATACCTCTGTCACTATGAAACACAAGCGGCGAGGTGACATTTCGCATCTGCTTCGCTTTGTTTACACATTCTACTACATGGATTGCTTCAAGACTCTGACTGAGTACCCATGCTATGATTTTCCTTGAGTAAAGATCCATTATGCTTGTCAGATACACAAATCCATTGTATGTCCATATATACGTGATATCAGATACCCATACAGCGTCCGGCCTTGAAGGATTAAACTGCTCATCAAGGATATTTTGCAGTTCACTGCTGAAATCAGAATCGATTGTTGTTACTGTATATGGTTTTACCCATTGCGCTTTGATCCCCATTTGGCGCATATAATTACCTACCGTTTTTTCAGCAATAGATTCCCCCTGCCTGTGCAGCATTTCTGTGATCTTGGGTGCACCATAGTTCTGATGCGATCCATCATAGATCTGTTTGATAGCATCCTTGATATGATCACGATGCTTTTCAGAAACCGATGGGACACGTTGCTTCCATGCACGGTATCCAGAGCGTGAAACACCTAATATTTTCAGTACCCCGCTAACAGAAACCCGGTGTTTCTGTGGCAGTTCTGCCACCTCTGTGGTGTATTCTGAAGTGGCAGTATAAATAGCTTCTGTTATTTTCCCAGGATACCGATTGCTTTTTTTAATATTTCAAGGGCATCCTTAGTATCTCGCAGTTCTCTTTTAAGACGGGCAATTTCTTTGGCTTCATCACTGGAATAATTACCTGTTCCGCGTGTGGGGACAGAACCTTCATTTTCTCTGGCTGCCTTCATCCAGTTTTTTAATGCAGACTCGCTGATCCCAAGGTTCTCAGCAGCTTTTTGAACGGTCAGTTCAGGATGATCTTTTCTGTAACGGACAGCATCCTCTTTGAATTGTTTTGAATATTGTGTACCTTTTGCCATAATGTTCTTCCTCCATATATTAATTTTATATCATCTATTGGAAGAAGTCATCTTTACTTTGTACTATTTATATACTACCACCAGCATTCTGGGCACTCAGATAAAAACGCGCAAGATAGAACCCGACATCTATAGTGGCGGTCTTCAGTTCCGGATCAGGGTAACAGCTCGCTGTTATTCCGTTCTTGAAAAGCTCCACTATCTCCGGATTAGCTTTAATGGCTTCACAAATTTCGTCATACATCTGAAAACCGCCGATCAAAGTCTCCACAGATCCATTTTTCTTTGGCATGTAATCAGACGACAACTCTCTCGCTGCTGCCCGGAACAGCTCATACTTGTAAATATAATACTTGTCCGGATAACGTAGCCAGAGATAAGTGCTGATGGCGTTTGTGTTCTGATAATGGTTTCTCCAGGTACCATCGTCATACTTTGCACGCATTTCTTCGGCTGCCGTCTGGAAAGC
>JALFGN010000120.1 GCA_022777285.1 Blautia sp. | reverse complement strand
TATGCGTCCATAATAACTGAGAAATCCGTCAAAATCTTCAACAAATGTAACTTTTGAACAGGATTCATTATTACAAACATACTCATGAGCTGTTATATGAAGTCGTGCAGTTTTTTCAAGAATCGGCAGATCCTGAACTTTGCGTAAATATGTCCCATGATAAGTTTTGGTTTCCTGACCACACTCTGGACATTTGGAAGAATGTGTTTTGGATCGCATTTTAATATAGATAGAACTGTCATCATGGTCAACAGAAGTAATTGACAGCAACTCACCTGGGAAAAACATATCCAACTTCAACGAATCATTCATTACCATATACCGCCTTTATTTGTTACCAACATTTTACCACGGAAACAAATATATTGGAAGGAGAAAACGGATGATCGCGGAAGAACCCTATGGTCGCGGAATATACAGAAATAGAAAGGGAAAGTAAAGATGAATGAAAACAATACACAATATTATGCGAAATCAAAGCGAGAAGATGGGACCCAGGAATTGCTTCGAAATCATTTGGCAAAAGTCAGTGAGATGGCCGGAGTGTTTGGAGAGCAGATTGGAAGTAGAAAAACAGCTGAATCATGTGGAAAATTGCATGATTTTGGAAAATACAGTGAAAGTTTTCAAGGTGTTTTGGAGGGAAAACGTACCCACATTGATCATGCACTTTGTGGAGCTGCATTTCTGTATTGTCTGATTGGAAACAAAAAATCTTCGTTTCGTTACCGGGCAGCGATAGAAGCAATAAATGGACATCACAACGGTCTTATTGGATATGATGATCTGGAAATAGTTTTGATAAAGAGTCTTCGATCTAGTGATCCTGTGGAGTGCAATAATCAAAAGACTGCGGCATTAGCAGGCCAGAAACAATATCAGGAAGCGACAAAGGCCTTTCTTAAAGATTTTCCTCAATTTACATTTGAAGATTTTCCTCAATTTAAATCAGAAGCTCAGGCAATAGAAAACGTGCAGAAGCTGGATGTAATCGATGAATCTATAGATGCGATGTTATATACACGCATGTTGTTTTCCTGCCTGGTAGATGCAGATTATTCCATTTCGTCGGAAAAGGAGTTGCAAAAACCACTGGAATTTAAAGCGAAACAATGTTTGAAGGCATTGGATAAATATAGAGAAGAACTGAAAAAGAATGTAAAAGGTTCTTCGGTCGTGAATGACCTTCGTGACTTATTGTTTGAAAGGTGTGGGAAGACTGCAAGATTAAAAGAAGGTTTATTTACTCTTACAGCACCTACAGGAACGGGAAAGACACTGGCATTATTGAATTTTGCATTGCAGCATGCAGACGAATTTAATAAAAAGCGTATTATACTTGTGCTGCCGTTTCTTGCGTTGACAGAACAAAGCTACGAAGTGTATTCGAATATAGTCCCACAGATTTTACAGGATCACAGCCAAAGTGAGCTTGATGACAGGCAGCGGGAGTTTGCGGAACGCTGGGAGTCACCATTCATTATAACTACTTCGGTTAAATTTTTTCAGGCGTTGTTTGCGCAAAAGCCAACAGACTGCAGGAAACTACATAATATTGCAAACAGTATCATTTTGTTTGATGAGGCACAAACCTTACCAGCAAATCTGTTGGCTGCAACTTTAAATGCTGTAAATGTATTATGTACCCGATATCACTGTACGATGGTTTTTTCTACTGCTACTCAGCCGGAATTTAAAGATATACAGGGAGTATCCTGGAAACCTATTGAGATTGTGCCAGAATATCCGATGATGTATAAAAAATTAGCAAGAACGCAAGTGGAATGGAGAATGAAACAACGGATTCTATTGGAGAAAATAGCGCGGGAAATGGAAGAGGAAGAAAATGTTTGTGTAATCGTAAATCTTCGCAGACACGCAGTTAAATTGTTTGAATTCTTAAAAAATGACCATTGTGATCGGGAAGAAATTTTTTTCTTAACAACGGATCTGTGTCCGAAACATCGAAGTGAAGTGATAAGAAGTATAAAGGAAAGACAAAAGGCAGGATTGCCATGTAAAGTAATATCGACACAGTGTATTGAAGCTGGTGTGGATCTGGACTTTCGTGTTTTGTACAGAGCGCTGGCACCGCTGGAAGCAATTATCCAGGCAGCAGGAAGATGCAATCGAAGTGGAAGGTTTGAAACGGGAAAAGTGGTGGTTTTTGAACCGGAAGTGGAAGGCAATTTGTATCCTCCGGATAAATGGTATCAGAATGCGGCAGTTGTTGTAAAAGAAATTTTATCTAGAGAAAATATCGATATCAACGATCCGAAATGTATATCCAATTATTATGAGATACTTTTTCGGGAATATGCGAAAGATAAAGAGGCATTGGCAAAAGCGATTGAAGATAGAGATTATAAAGAAACCGCCAGGGAATACAAACTGATCGACAACCAGAGCAAAAAAGTGATTGTTCCTTTTCGTGAAAAAATGCAGTTGTATAAAGATGTGAGAAAAGAACTATTAAGTGGTAATTTAACGCCGGAACTTGTAAAAAGATCAGCAGAAATCACCGTTAACACTTTTGAAAAGGATGTAGAGAAGTATTGTGAACAGGCGTATTATTTTGACCGAAAGAGAAAACAGAAGATGGAGTCAGGGTATTATGTTCTGCGTACACAGAATGAGTATATGTACCGGGAAGATATGGGACTGCAGTTTGAAGAGGAGGGAGAAAACAAAAAATGTGAAGATAATGGTTTGATTTTGGGTTGACAAAGAAAGATTTAAAATATATAATTAACATGACAGCAAAAAAGTGCTTGTTATTATAGATACTTGTTTTTATGCTTGCATTTATGATTTGCTGAGAATTGAAATATGTTCATTATTTATGTGTGCGTATGGGGCTGATTTATCAGCCCCATATTGTCAAATAAGAGGAGAAGGGAGTGACAGGAATGGAGTTATCAATAGAGGTTTGGGGGGATTTTGCTTGCTTCACGGCACCCCATACAAAAGTAGAACGACTTACATATCCTTTTCCCACGCCATCAGCGTGCCGGGGGATTTTATCAGCCATTTACAGTAAACCTGTGGAATTTTACTGGCAGGTTAATCGGATAGAAATTTTGAATCCGATTCAATATATATGTTTTAAACGGAATGAAGTGAAAACCAGAGTTAGCAATAAAGTAATATATAGCGACGAGGAAAGGACGCAGAGACAGACGGTTGCATTGAAAGATGTAAGATATCGCATAACAGCATCTATCTGTCCGAGACCTGCGTTTAAAGGAAGGGAACAGCAACTTTATGATCAGGCTTACAGAAGGATAAGAAATGGAAAATGTTTCTGCCAGCCATCGCTGGGTCTAAGAGAATTCGTGGCCTATTTTGAGGAGAGTGACGGAAGCAGAGAGGCAGTTGACATCAATATGGATGGGGGATTAATGGTTTATGACATTTTTGATCTTCATGATTATGAGGTAAGAAAAAAAGTGAAACCGCAGCTGTCATTGTATCATGCCGTTGTGGAACATGGAGTCGTAAAAGTTCCAGCGTATGACAGCCCGGAAGTGCTGAAGGGGGGAAGAAAATGCTGAAGGCATTTTATGATTATGCAATACGAAATGATCTGGTTTTGCCGCCTGGATATTGTAACAAAACAATACAAGCATATGTTTCATTAAGCAGGGAAGGACAATTCCTTGGAATCATATTAGGAGATGATACGCCTGTTTTAAGCCCGGATATTGGAAGTCTGGCGAATGGAAAGGAAAAGTGCAATCCCATTGTAGAAAAAAGATCCGTAATTTTTAAAGATGCTTCAGATTTAGAAGATAAGGCAAAGATGAAAAGAGATTTTTACTACCAGGTTTTAGAAGAGGGGAGTGATTGTGTTCCGGAATTTGAGATATGTGTGAAAGCGGCACAAGACGAGAAAACGCTTCTGGAAATTTCGGAAGCATTGAATGAAAACAAAATTAAGGGATCAGAACGTATTTCTTTTATCGTTGATGGGAAGAAAATTGTAAAGGCAGAGGGCTTGAGGGACTGGTGGAATATTTATCGAAAGAAATTTATTCATGCAGAGAAAAAACAAAAGACCATATGTCTGATTACCGGAGAAGATACAGTTCCCATGGAAACAGTTCCTCCGGTTACCGGGCTTGCAGTAGTTGGGGGACATGCCCGTGGAGATGCCCTGATCTGCTTCGATAAAAGTGCTTTTTGTTCCTATGACCAGAAGAAAAGTGCGAATGCACCGGTATCAGAAACTGCTTTTTTCGCGGTTAAAGCTGCGTTGGATCATTTATTGAAGAAGGCTCCTGTATTGGCAAATATGAAGTTTGTACATTGGTATGAACAGGATATTGTAGCAGAAAATGATCCTGTTCTGAGCGCAAATTTTCTTGGAATAAATATGTTGGTGGATGACGAGGAAGATGAGGAAATATCAGCGGAAGAGAAAAAAAACAAGGCCAGAAGCAGTGAAAAGCAAGCTTCCAAATTGATTAAAAGTGTAAAAACAGGAGAAAAAATCCCACATTTGCTCAGCCAATATACAATAATTTTGTTATCTGGCGTTAATGGGCGTGTTATGGTTCGTCAATATGAACATGGTTCATACGAAGAACTTCAAAGGAATATTGACCTTTGGAATGAACAATTGGAGCTGAAAGCTTTGAATGGAATACAAAACGAAAAGAGTAAAAAACTGAGTGCAAGATTATTATGTTTGCTGAAAAACCATAATTCTGAAAGCAAAATATGGGATAGAGTGAGCAAAGAATTGTCTGGAATTACACAGGCGATCATTCGCGCTATTATACATGGAACTTCGCTGCCGGATGCAGTTGCGCTTCGTTCATTGGCGTATATTCGTTCGCAAATGTTGGAAAACGATGAGAATCAGACCAGCATGAAAATACCAGATGCGACAGCATGTCAGTGGCTGAAGGTCTGGCTTATGAGAAAAAGAAAGGAGAATGAAATTATGTCAGAATATGATCCCAAAAACAAAAATGCCGCTTATCATTGCGGTGCTGCCATGGCGGTGCATGCAGCGATACAGAATGTCGCAATGAAAAATGTAAATGCTACAATCGTACAGCGATATTATTCAAGTGCAAGTCAGATGCCTGCGCTGGTATTAGGGCAGATATCCAGATTATCAGCCTATCATCTGGAAAAAATAGAAAATGAATGGCTGAGAAAACAGTATGAAGAGGCTTTGAACGGAGCGTACTGTGCAATTGGAAATGAAATTCCAGCAACTCTGACATTGGAACAACAGGCTTATTTTGCCTTGGGATACAGACAGATGTGTACGAAATTACAGAAAGATAAAAATGAGAGAATAGAAAAGATTAAAAATAATGTAAAGGATCAAAACATGTAAGGGGGAATTTATTATGGCAATTAAAAATCGTTATGAATTTATTTATTATGTGGCATGTACAGATGCCAATCCTAATGGCGATCCAGATATGGGAAACACTCCAAGAGTGGATCCTCAGACCATGCAGGGATATATTTCAGATGTATCTACAAAGAGACTAATCAGAAATTATGTAACCATGTCCAGAGAAAGAGAACCTGGAATGGAGATCATTGTTCAGCAGTCAACAAATATGAACCGCCACATTGCCAGAGCTAAAAGAGAAGCAGGGGTTGAAGACTGTGCAAAAGCAAAAGAAGCGATTTATGCAGGACGTCAGAAAGCATGCGAATTATTTTATGATGTACGTGCATTTGGTGCAGTAATGAGCACTGGTCCAAATGCAGGACAGGTGAGAGGACCTGTTCAGATCACATTTGGAAAAAGTCTTGATCCGGTTTTGCCATTAGACATTTCCATAACTCGTATGGCAGTAACGGATGGGGAAAAAGATTTGAAAATGGAAGATTATCAGCGGATGGAAAATGAGAAACCGGAAGATAAACTTCGGACAATGGGACGTAAACAGTTCATTCCATTTGGTTTATATGAAATCAGAGGATTTATCAGTGCCAATCTGGCGGCGGAAACTGGATTTGACGAGGAAGATTTAAATCTTTTGTTCGAGGCAATCCTGAATATGTATGAACATAACCGTTCTGCAAGTAAAGGAGAGATGGAAGTAGTTTCACCATTGATTATTTTCAAACATGTGGGGACAGATTCTGATCTGGAGCAGAGAGTCCGTCAGGCAAGATTGGGATGTGCTCCAGCGCACAAATTGTTTGACCTGGTAGAAGTGAAGAAAAAAGAAAGTGTAATGTATCCAAGAAGTTATCATGATTATGATGCGATTATTCATTTGAATCATGTGCCAAAGGGCGTCGAAGTTGGTTTTAAAGAAGATGCATTTAGCGATATTGTATGGAATCAACTCCCTGAAAACGAGGAATGGTTTAAAAATGAATGATAAAGAGTATATTCCATTAAGCTGGCTTTCTCAGATGTGTTATTGTCCAAGGCGGGCTGCCCTTCTTTTAAATGAACGGGTATGGGTGGAAAATGTGGAAACTGCGAAAGGACGTGCGGAGCACGAACGTGTTCATACCCAGAGAATTGAGAAAAGAGGAGAATTTCTTAAGCTATATGAATATGAAGTGGTTTCCGAAGAACTGGGAGTAAATGGAAAATGCGATTGTATTGAAGCAACCAAATCTGAGGATGGATGTATCATTCCGGCTGCAAATTTTAGAGTAACTCTGTTTCCAATAGAATATAAACATGGAAAAGTCCGGGAAGATGAATTAGAGTATAAGATTCAGCTGTGTGCAGAGGCGATGTGCCTGGAAGAAATGTATCAGACGAAGATTTCAGAAGGGGAAATATTTTTTATATCTTCACACAAACGTTTACGGGTTGAACTTACGGAAGAATTGAGGACAATAGTTCGTGATACAGCCAGAGAGTTAAGAAAAATCCGTGAATCATTTATAATTCCAGCGGCACAGTATGGTTCCAAGTGCAAAAAATGTTCTATGTTAGAATATTGTATGCCGAAAGTGAAAAAATCAGCTTCTGAATATTGCAAAGAATTAAAACTGGAAGCGGAAGAGGGGAGATGTACATGAAAAAGCTTTTGAATACGATCTACATTCTGACACCTGGCAGTTATATACATGTGCGCAATCAAAATATAGTTGTGGAAATCGACGGCGAAGAAAAAGTTTCTGTTCCGGCTCACAATATTGAAGCAATTGTATGCTTCGGGCAAAATACAGTTTCAACACCATTGATTGGATTTTGTGGAGAAGAAGGGATTTCACTTGTATTTTTATCCGAGAATGGAAAATTTCTTGGAAGAATATGCGGACCTGTGAGCGGAAATGTTTTATTGCGAAAAAAACAGTATGAAAGTTTAAATGATATTGAATTTTCCACTCGGACAGTAAGAAACATTCTTTATGGAAAAATTCGTAATGCAAAAGTGGTTCTTATGAGAAATGCAAGAAATAAAGATTCAGATGAAAAAAGAAGTGCTTTAGTGGCGGCAGCAGATAAACTTAGTAATATAGCAAAAAAATTACAAAATGTTAATGATATTGATTCTATGCGAGGGTTGGAAGGCGCAGCAGCTACGATTTATTTTGCCCAATTTGATAATATGCTGGATTCAAAAGAATTTGTTTTTGATGTTCGAAGCAGAAGGCCACCGAAAAATGAAGTAAATGCAGCGTTATCCTTTGTTTATATGCTGTTGACTCGCGAAACGCAATCTGCCTTAGAAACAGTAGGACTTGATCCGGCAGCAGGATATTTACATGTTTTACGGCCGGGACGTCCGTCATTTGCTTTGGATCTGATTGAAGAATTGCGGGCACCGCTGTGTGATCGTTTTGTTCTGTCGCTTTTTCATAAGGGACAGCTGCAAACTAGGGATTTTGAAACAGATTCAGAGGCGGTATATTTAAATGACAAGGGAAGAAGGATGGTTTTAAATGCCTGGCAAAAAAGGAAAAAGGAAACGATTAAGCATCCTTTCCTGGACGAAAATATTGAAATTGGAATGCTTCCATATTCTCAGGCGATGTTATTTGCCAGGGTGCTGCGTGGTGATTTGGATGAATATCCGCCGTATTCTTGGAGGTAAACCATGTTGGTAGTGATAACTTATGATGTAAATACGATGGATGCTGCAGGGGAAAAGAGACTTCGAAGAGTAGCAAAATTATGTGAAAGATATGGTGTTCGGGTGCAAAACTCGGTTTTTGAAGTTTTAGTAGACGCAGCGCAGCTTACGACATTAAAGCATGAATTAAGCAAGGAAATAAACAAGAATTTGGATTCCATCCGGTTTTATCGGTTGGGAAATTCTTACCAGAACAAAATTGATTCTATGGGAAAAAAGTTAAAAGTGGAGACTGGGGAACCTTTGTTATTATAAACCTTTGCGCATATATTTCCCATACATAAAATCCCAGGAGATTGGCGCAATGAAAACAGTACAAATATGATGTCTATATTGATTAATTGGGGATTTGAAAGAATTAATTTTGTGAAAATGTATTTATTGAATAAAAAAACAGCAAAAGCCGATAGAGAAATTGGTGGTTTTTGCTGAAGCCCCTCTCGCAGGGGCGTGAATTGAAATTTTTCCTTCCGGCCATCTCTTGTACCCAGGTGCCGAAGCCCCTCTCGCAGGGGCGTGAATTGAAATGATACAGGATTAGCTGCTGTGAATGGACTCATCCGAAGCCCCTCTCGCAGGGGCGTGAATTGAAATATACAAAAACGAACTGAAAAAACTTGAAAATCGAGAAGCCCCTCTCGCAGGGGCGTGAATTGAAATAGCTGACGATATAACACAGATCAACTTACATATAGGAAGCCCCTCTCGCAGGGGCGTGAATTGAAATTCTTACAGTAAGCAACGCATATCAGACGCAAGCGAAGCCCCTCTCGCAGGGGCGTGAATTGAAATAGAAAGTAATGCGCAGAAAGAGGCAGTAAGAAGAAGAAGCCCCTCTCGCAGGGGCGTGAATTGAAATATGCTTGGAGTACAGAGCGGAACGGACAGAAATACGAAGCCCCTCTCGCAGGGGCGTGAATTGAAATAACCTATCTGAACAGATAGAAGCGGATGCCGAGGGAAGCCCCTCTCGCAGGGGCGTGAATTGAAATATACGGTAGAAGGTGAAGAAGCCATGTGCGATTTGAAGCCCCTCTCGCAGGGGCGTGAATTGAAATACCAAAGAACAGTTCCTTGCAATGGGTTATGCTGGAAGCCCCTCTCGCAGGGGCGTGAATTGAAATAGGCTGCAAGGGAATCTGACACATGGACGAACCGAAGCCCCTCTCGCAGGGGCGTGAATTGAAATATGAATTTCTTCTTTCTCCACAAGCTCAATATTGAAGCCCCTCTCGCAGGGGCGTGAATTGAAATCCACTCTTTTCCATCACGTGTTCTGGCCGATGCGGAAGCCCCTCTCGCAGGGGCGTGAATTGAAATAGCCTTAAATACCAATCCAACTCTTTGTAAATCATGAAGCCCCTCTCGCAGGGGCGTGAATTGAAATACAGAATCAAGAAAATCATGGATTGGGACGATGAACGAAGCCCCTCTCGCAGGGGCGTGAATTGAAATAATGTACCAGATTTATTGACAATTCCAGTTTCAGAAGCCCCTCTCGCAGGGGCGTGAATTGAAATCATCATTCACTTTTGATTGTGAAATCTGGACTGTGAAGCCCCTCTCGCAGGGGCGTGAATTGAAATCTGATTGACACCTGTTCTTCGTGACCGTTCTGCCGAAGCCCCTCTCGCAGGGGCGTGAATTGAAATAACTCAGAAAACATATTTCCTTTTCCTGTTTCCATGAAGCCCCTCTCGCAGGGGCGTGAATTGAAATATTCTTCCCGCTCTGGGCGATCGTGAGGTTGCCGGAAGCCCCTCTCGCAGGGGCGTGAATTGAAATCAACTGGAAGCAGATCAGCGGAAAGTGGTATCATTGAAGCCCCTCTCGCAGGGGCGTGAATTGAAATCCGTGCATTCCAGAAAAACCGTTCGCATTATTCCGAAGCCCCTCTCGCAGGGGCGTGAATTGAAATTTTTCCGGGCGTTCCATCTTTTCCAGGAGACCCGGAAGCCCCTCTCGCAGGG
>JALFGN010000116.1 GCA_022777285.1 Blautia sp. | reverse complement strand
TGGGTATTACCAAAAATGTGGAAATCTACATAAGGAAAGTGGCACCGCTGGGTGATCCGGTTGAAGTGACTGTCAGAGGATATGAATTGTCTCTGAGAAAAGCAGATGCGGAAATGGTAGAAGTACAGTAGTGTTTATTTTTTTGGGATTGAGTTAGATATAACTAAAATTGGTTATAAATATGTAATCTGGAAAAGAGGATGGATATGAAAGTAAAGATTGCGCTTGCAGGAAATCCAAACAGCGGAAAAACAACCCTGTTTAATGCATTGACCGGCTCAAATCAGTATGTTGGAAACTGGCCCGGTGTAACGGTTGAAAAGAAAGAAGGAAAGCTGAAAGGCTATACAACAAAGGAAGATGAGGCAGTTCTTGTGGATCTGCCCGGTATTTATTCGCTGTCTCCTTATACGCTGTAGGAAGTGGTATCCAGAAATTATCTGATCAGTGAAAAACCGGATGCTATCATCAATATTATTGATGGTACAAATCTGGAAAGAAATTTATACTTGACGACGCAGCTCACCGAGCTGGGGATTCCGGTCATTATTGCAGTGAATATGATGGATCTTGTCAGAAAAAATGGTGAAGAATTAAATGTTGAACGTCTGGCAAAAGACATCGGTTGTAAAGTAGTAGAAATATCTGCTTTAAAAGGAGAGGGAATTGATCAGCTGGTACAGCGTGCGGTGGCAATCGCCAAATCCGAAAAAAAGAATCAGGCAGTACACCGTTTTGAGGGATGCGTGGAGCATGCGATTGCTCATATAGAAGAAGCAATCAACGGCATAGTAGATCCTAGCATGGAACGCTGGTATGCGGTGAAGCTTTTTGAACGAGATGAAAAAGTACAGCAAAATCTGAATCTGGGAAAAGAACTTCTGGATCACATAGAGGCAGATATTGTAAGCTGTGAAAAAGAGATGGATGATGATGCGGAAAGTATCATCACCGGTGAACGCTACAATTATATTGGAAGTATCATTGAAGACTGTTATAAAAAGCGTGTGAAAAAACAAATGTCAGTTTCAGATAAAATTGACAGTGTTGTAACCAATCGAATTCTGGCTCTGCCTATTTTTGCAGTGATTATGTTCCTGGTATACTATGTGTCTGTTACCACAGTGGGAACTATTCTGACAGACTGGACAAATGATACTCTGTTTGGCGAGTGGATTATCCCAACAGCTCAGGGTGCACTGGAATCCATCGGTTGTGCGGACTGGTTGACAGGACTTCTGGTTGACGGTATTATCAGTGGTGTGGGTGCAGTATTGGGATTTGTTCCACAGATGTTAGTGCTCTTTCTTTTCCTGGCATTTCTGGAGGGCTGCGGATATATGGCACGTATCGCATTCATTATGGACCGTATTTTCCGTAAATTTGGTCTTTCCGGTAAATCCTTTATTCCGATTCTGATCGGTACCGGATGTGGCGTACCGGGTGTTATGGCTTCCAGAACCATCGAAAACGACCGGGACCGAAAAATGACAATCATGACAACAACATTTATTCCATGCGGCGCAAAACTTCCGATCATTGCCCTGATTGCAGGTGCTCTGTTTGACGGTGCGGCATGGGTGGCACCAAGTGCTTATTTCGTAGGCATTGCGGCAATCATCTGCTCTGGTATCATCTTAAAGAAAACACAAATGTTTGCCGGAGATCCAGCTCCTTTTGTTATGGAACTTCCGGCTTACCATCTGCCGACAGTGGGAAATGTACTCAGAAGTACCTGGGAGCGTGGATGGTCCTTCATAAAAAAAGCAGGAACAATTATTCTCCTTTCCACCATTTTTGTATGGTTCGCCCAGAGCTTTGGTGTAGAGAACGGAAGCTTTGGCATGGTAGAAGATATGAATAACAGTGTGCTGGCTTCCATTGGTTCCGCAATTGCCTGGATCTTTGCTCCTCTGGGATGGGGAGACTGGAAAGCAGCTGTGGCAGCGATTACCGGACTTGTAGCAAAAGAAAATGTAGTTGGCACTTTCGGTATTCTGGATGGATTTGGTGAGGTTGCAGAAGATGGTGTGGAAATCTGGGGTTCACTTGCAGGAGCAATGACTTCAGCTGCAGCATACTCTTTCCTGGTATTCAACCTGTTATGTGCTCCCTGCTTTGCAGCCATGGGTGCAATCAAACGTGAAATGAACAATATCAAATGGTTCTGGTTCGCCATCGGGTATCAGACTGTACTGGCTTATGCAGTTGCTCTTTGCGTATATCAGATTGGAACACTCATTACTGCAGGAACATTCGGAATCGGAACAGCAGCAGCATTCATTCTGGTTATCGCATTCCTGTACCTGTTGTTCCGTCCATATAAAGAAAATAAGAGTCTGAAAGTACCGAAAAGTATTTCTGGAAAAATACAGGCATAGTTTTCGTCCCTTTCCAAAGTAGAAGTATGCTAAAGGAGGTGTAGATGAATGGGAACAGTAATCGTACTTCTTGCGCTTGCAGGAGTTGTGGGATTGATCATCAGAAGCATGGTTAAAGATAAAAAAGCCGGGAAATCCGTACAGTGCGGTCAGAATTGTAAACATTGCGGCGGACACTGTCATTAACAGAATGACTGGGGGACAGGTACATAGTCACTTTTTGTGACTATGTAGCTGTCCCCCAGTCACTCTCAATCAAGGAGTATAGACTCTATGGATTTCAATAATTTTTCCGCCGGCAACGGTAACGGTTGTATTGTCAGGTGTGTAACCGTATGCATCATCTTCCAGAGAGAGAAGATCACCTGCATACAGAGTTTTTCCAGGGTTATCAAGATCTGCGTCATCAATCAGTACGCATTCCTGATCGACAGCAATTGTTACATTTCCAGCTTCATAATATGAGTGCCTGTCATTCAAACCTACGATACAGAAAGTACCGCCTCCACTTGAAGTAAGATTAAACCCGCCTTCGCTTTCGCCGCCGTTAATGCAGATCAGCTCGCCGTCGGCTTCTTTGGATTTCACAAGTACATTTTTACCGTTTACGACAATCGTATCACCTTCAGCAAGCTGGCTGAGATCAACAGAATCATAGACATCATGCTCATACACAACCATGTCAAGAACAAGTGCACCATCGTCATTCAGATAAGCATTTTTGGTAGTGAAGGATACGTGGAGTGTGACGTCATTCAGATTTGCCAGATTAATACCAGAGGGAATTGGTGTGACTGTTTTGGCTTCACCGGATTCTTCTTTCTGGTCTGTCTCCGGGGTTTCCGTGCCGGATTCTTCCTTTTTGTCAGTTTCCGGTTCTTCCGTTACAGCCGGCTCCTCTTCTTTAGCGGCTTCTGTAACTTCTGGTGTGGTTTGAGGCTCCTTGTCTGTGCTGTTATTGGAATTACCAGAAGCACAGGCACCGAGAAGCATTGCACTGATAAGAAGTGCAGTAAGTGATTTCTTTTTCATAGATATGTATCCTTTCTTTATACAAGTACGCACGGCGCACCTTGTGTGAAGTACGCATCATTTTTTTCATGATACGATACATCATTCATGAATCTGACCGGGAAAGTTTTTATCAGAGATTCCCTGATAAAGAGCATACCTTCCTGTAAAATATGCCCAGTATTTATCACCAAAATCGTAATGCCACCATTCACTGGGAAGGTTGGTAAAACCGGCATCCAGCATGGCATGATAGAGAATCCTCCGGTTTTCCCGGGCGATCAGATTACTGTTGTTCTTTTCAAAATAATATGCCCAGGCAGTTTCTTTAAATGTGTCGAATTCCGTTCCCATATCCAGAGATTCGCCGTCTTCGTTCATCAGTGAAAGATCCACAGCTCCGCCTGTGGCATGGAGAGGCGGATGGCTCATATCATAGGAGGGTTTCGAGACAAAAAAGGAAGTCTTCTGCTCGATTTCCTCTTCGGACAAGCCCGGATTCTCCTGAGATACGGTCTGATAGAAGTAATCCCACAATACCTGCTGGATACGAATGGGACGGTAGGCATCATATATCCTGAACTTTATCCCTTTGGGAAGCAGAGACTGTGCCTTTTCCAAAAGATCAGCTACCGTCTTTCGAACATAACAGTCAGGATAGGAACCGGGAAGTCCGTTCAGATAATACTGGGAACACACTTCAAATCCCCGTTCCTTCAGTGACACCAGTTCTTCCTCCAGTCCAATGGTATGATAATCTGTAATCGCCGGCACTTCTATGTCCGGAATACCTCTGAGAGCAACTTTTTTCCGGTCAAGAAGCATTTCCTGTAAGGTATCTGATAAGATTTGCTCTACTTTATGCGGATAGATATCAAGTCCCTGAGCACAGTAAAAACGTACATCCTCGATACCAAACATAGCGCAGAGTTCTTCCAGATAAATCTGGACACTGGAGTGTCTCCGGATATAGCCGCCCGCTGTGGTTATATACACCAGACGGGTGGCACGGCATTTTTTCAAAAGTTTACCATGTTCATCATAGCCCAGCGTGATTTTATTGACACAGATATGTTCAAAATAAACCTTCAGCATAGAAGGAAATGAAGCATCCCAATAAGGAGCAGCAATCACGATGGCATCAGCAGAGGCAAAATCATGAGCAAGTCGGTAAGATTCCGTATGCAACAGCTGATTTCGAGTGTCTGCATCTCGCTGTTCCAAAGCAGCACGATCAATCGGCATCAGATGAAGAGAAGGAACGAACAATTCCTGCAGTTCAAAATCGGATTCTGATTTTATGATATCCAGATAATCCCGGCACAGTTTTTCAGTACGGGATTTACTGCGGATACAACAGTTAATAAAAAGAAGCTTTTTCATTGGTGATTCCCCCCTTGCTAAAACATATTAAATTCCTGCTACAATAATAACTGTTTGGATATATTTTACAAAATAATTGCGAAAAATACAATAAAAATTAGATTTTTAATAAAATTATAAAATTCAAATTTTGTGATAATGTAAAGATTTGTGCTATAATAATTGAAAGCTTTTACTGGGAGGTGATATTGTGTTTAGTATTTGGAAATATAAAACTCCGGATGGTTTTTCAGATCTTTTGCTGAATAGTGATGGAGAGTATCTGACCGGGTTATGGTTTGAAGGATCGGCAGATGGTTCAAAACATACCAGCTTTGGTGAGGAAAAAGAACTTCCGGTATTTCGGGAGACCTGTCAATGGCTGGACTTTTATTTTGCCGGTAAGAATCCGGACTTTACTCCCCGATATAAAATCAATGGTCTCACTCCTTTCCGGCAGGAGGTTATTGAGATCATGAAAACGATTCCCTATGGTGAGACGATTACTTATGGCGAAATCGCTGCAATCATTGACAAAAAGAGAGGATTAACACGGATGTCTGCGCAGGCAGTCGGCGGGGCAGTGGGCTGGAATCCCATTTGCATTATCATTCCCTGTCACAGGGTAATGGGAGCAAATGGAAGTCTGACCGGTTATGGAGGGGGAATAGCCAATAAAATTGCTTTGCTGGCACATGAAAGAAAATATTGACAAGTACGAAATCATACTATATAGTATTTGTAGTATGATTTCGTACTTTGGAGGTGTATGATGATGCGTAGTAGTTCGAAGGATATGAAGCGGTTAAACCATCTGATCGGAGAGACAGAAGCGGTTTATCATGAGATGGCAGTCCGTTTTGGTCTGTCGGATAGTGCAGTGAGAATTTTGTATACAATTTGTGACTATGATGATGGAACCTATTGTCCTTTGCAAATAATCTGCCGCCGCACCGGTATCAGCAAGCAGACAATCAATTCTGCAATGAGAAAATTAGAGGATGCTGATATTGTGTATCTGACAGCATCCGGCAGCAAGAATAAAACAGTCTACCTGACGGAAAAAGGAAAATCCCTTGCGTCCAGTACTGCTCTGCGGATGATTGAGATTGAAAATCACATTCTGGATTCCTGGTCAAAAGAAGATGTGGAAAAATATCTTGAACTGACGGAACGTTTTCTGATTGCTCTGCGGGAACAGAGTAAAGGGTTAATCGAAACAGATGGGAAAAATGAAAAAGACCGGGAAGGAGGCGGGAGCGATGATTCAGTTATCTGCTATAAATGAGCAAATTTGAAATTTTACCAAAGTTGTCTTAAATTGCATAAAAATAAAGACATCACGCCTTTTTAGGTGTATACTGTTTTTGAACAAATAAACACAATAACCTGCAAAGGATGATGCCTTATGGAAAACAG
>JALFGN010000111.1 GCA_022777285.1 Blautia sp. | reverse complement strand
AAGCATATTTGACAGAGCTGGATGACCAGCTGTCTGATTTGTCGGAAAATCTTTCTGATTTACAGATCAAATCCGATGCTAAGCAAAGCGAATTACAGGAGTTGGAAAAAGAACTGGAAGAAGCAAGAGCCCGCCAGAGCGAGCAGTATGAGAGCATGAAACTGAGAATTCAGTATATGTATGAAAAGTCCAATGATTCTTATATTACCATGTTGCTGGAATCCAGGAATTTTACAGATTTCCTGAACACAGCAGAAAATATCATGCAGATTACCAAGTATGACAGAAAGATGCTGGAGAATTATAAAGAAACACAGCAAGAAATTCAGGCGAAAGAAGCCAGTGTAAAAGAAGAGCAGCAGGCCATCGAAGCACTGCAGCAGGAGAGTCTGGACAAGCAGTCTGAGATTTCGGATCTTATGAAGAATACCAACAGCCAGATCGAAACGTATCAGGCACAGATCTCAAACGAAGAAGGAACTGCAAAATCTCTGTTGGAAAAGATCAGTGCCCAGGAAGCGGAGATTGATAAACTGATCAAACAGCAGAAGGATGAAGAAGCAGCGGCAGCCCTTGCAAAGCGTCAGGCAGAGGAAGCTGCGAAGAAAGCAGCCCAGGAAGCACAGCAGAAGCAGCCGACCAGTTCTTCTTCAAAGCCGGCAGAGACTACACAGAGTAATGCTTCTCAGAATACCAGTACTCCAAGTGCAGAACCGGAAGAGGATGCAGCAGAAGAAACGCAGCCTTCTGAGAACACCAATACTTCCTCTCAGGGAACCTATCTGGGAAGTTTCCGTATCACCGGTTACTGTAATTGTTCGGAATGCGGCGGTCAGGGAAATACAGCAAGCGGAACCGTTCCTGCAGCAGGCAGAACCGTTGCTATGGGTGGTGTGCCATTCGGTACCAGACTTTTGATCAATGGATGTGTCTACGTAGTAGAAGACAGAGGAACGCCTTATGGACATGTCGATATTTTTTACAATACCCATGAAGAAGCGCTGGCCAACGGAAGTTATTATACAGACGTATATCAGCTGAATTAATCAGTACTACATACCGTTATTAGAAAAGAACGAAAACCCCCTGTTTTGTGAATCGAAGGATTCAGAAAACAGGGGGTTTTTTTAAGAATGACGGTGAAGCAGCTGATTGATCTTTTCTGTAGTTGAGCGAACTTTTTCTACAGACAGATCGTGGTTCAGAATGTCCATAATGCTGGCCAGATATTTGCTCATGTCGGCTTCCAGATAGTAAGGACGTGTCAGAAGTTCCGGATTGCGGTAATTGAGGTTTGTAGTAATGACCCGGTAAATGTATTCTTTTTCATAGAATTCATCAAATTTATCCAGACCGTCTGTGAAAAGACCGAAGGTGGTACATACGATGACACGTTTTGCCTTTCTGTCCTTTAACTGTTTTGCCACATCCAGCATACTTTCTCCGGAAGAGATCATATCGTCAATTACGATCACGTCTTTTCCTTCTACGGAATCACCCAGGAATTCATGGGCTACGATCGGGTTCTTTCCATTTATGATTGTGGAATAGTCACGACGTTTGTAGAACATACCCATATCCACACCGAGAATGTTCGAGAAGTATACCGCACGCTGCATGGCTCCTTCATCCGGGCTGATGATCATCAGATGTTCATTGTCGATTTTGAAATCCTCAATGGATGCGCAGAGGGTTTTCAAAAACTGATACGTAGGCATAAAGTTATCGAATCCCGCAAGAGGGATGGAATTCTGTACACGTGGATCGTGGGCATCAAAGGTGATGATGTTGGACACGCCCATATGGATCAGTTCCTGGAGCGCAAGGGCACAGTCCAGAGATTCCCGTTTGCTTCTCTTATGCTGGCGGCTTTCATAGAGGAATGGCATAATGACGTTGATCCGGTGTGCCTTTCCGGTTGCGGTAGCGATGATTCGTTTTAAATCCTGATAATGGTCGTCAGGAGACATGTGGTTGACGCATCCGCCCATCTTATAAGTGAGGCTGTGATTGCATACATCCACCATAATAAACAGATCCGTTCCTCTTACGGATTCGTGGATCATTCCTTTTGCTTCTCCGGAACCGAAACGGGGACACTGGCAGTCGAGGAGGAAGGTATCCTCTGCGTATCCTCTGAAATTAAGTCCTGACTGATTGTGAGAATCCAGTTCCTGTCTGAACTGTACAAGGTGTGCATCTACCTGTTTTGCAAGATCGGCACAACTGTTTAATGCTGCTATTTTAATTGGTGCCACGGGAATGGACTTCTCCAGTAAACCGATATTGACCATAATGACCTCCATATGATATTTTATAATTTGCGAATTATCGACTGTTCTTTACAGAATTTTGACATAATTCTACATAAGTTATAACATCATAATATGAGCACAGTCAAGGAAATTATTGCTTTTTTTATTCTTTATTGGTATGATAGTTAGTAACGGGCATTTCTATGCACGTTTGGAAATGAGGAGAAACATGAAAAAAAACAGACATATAATCAGGGAAGTGGAAGAAAACAGCATTGCTTCCGAATTGGAACTGGAGCCGGGAGATGAGTTGCTTTCGATTAACGGACAGCCTGTGGAGGATGTATTTGATTATCATTATCTTGTGAATGATGATTACCTGGAAATTCTCATAAAGAAACAAAATGGAGAAGAGTGGGAGCTGGAAGTAGAGAAAGACTACGAGGAAGATCTGGGGATTGTATTTGAGAACAGTCTCATGGACGAATACCGTTCCTGCAGAAACAAGTGCGTATTCTGTTTTATTGACCAGATGCCGCCGGGTATGCGGGAGACGCTTTATTTTAAAGACGATGATTCCCGTCTGTCTTTTCTCCAGGGAAATTATGTGACGCTGACCAATATGAGTGACCATGATATTGACCGGATCATTCATTATCATCTGGCACCGATCAATATTTCTTTTCATACGACCAACCCACAGCTGCGCTGTCAGATACTGAATAATCGTTTTGCAGGGGATATTTTCCCGAAGGTGCAGCGGTTGTATGAAGCGGGGATTGAGATGAATGGACAGATTGTTCTGTGCAAAGGGCTCAATGACGGGGAGGAGCTGGAACGAAGTATCCGGGATCTTTCTGCCTGGCTTCCGCATCTGAGAAGTGTTTCCGTGGTGCCGGTCGGCTTGAGCCGTTACAGGGAAGGGCTGTATCCTTTGCAGTCGTTTGACAGAGAAGAAGCGGGGAAAGTCATTGACACCATTGAGTCCTGGCAGAAAAAATTGTATGAGGAATACGGCCTGCATTTTATTCATGCCAGCGATGAGTGGTATCTTCTGGCCGAAAGAGAGCTTCCGCAAGAAGAGGTGTATGATGGCTATTTACAGCTGGAGAATGGGGTAGGCATGCTGCGGCTTCTGGAGACAGAAGTGACAGAAGCACTTTCCGAAAGGGAAGGAGACGACCGCACAAGAAGGGTTTCTTTTGCTACGGGTTATCTTGCCTATGCATGGATTCGCAGGCATATGGACCGGATTCAGGAGAAGTATCCGCAGGTGGAGATTCTTGGATATCCGGTGAAAAATGAATTTTTTGGTGAAAAGATTACCGTTTCGGGTCTTCTGACCGGTCAGGATCTTATCCGGCAGTTGAAGGGAAAGGATCTGGGAGAATATCTGCTGCTTCCCTGCAATCTGCTGCGCAGCGGAGAGAATGTTTTCCTGGATGATGTGACCGTGGAAGATGTGGAAAAAGAACTGCAGATTTCTGTAAAAATCGTGGAAGAGGATGGTGCTTCTTTGGTAGCGGCTGTCCTTGAGCGGGAAGCGGGAACTGCACATAGAAGGAGACAAATGTATGAGCAAACCGATTGTAGCCATTGTTGGAAGGCCTAATGTGGGAAAATCCACATTATTCAACGCCCTGGCCGGGGAAAAGATTTCGATTGTAAAAGATACACCGGGAGTGACCAGAGACCGGATCTATGCAGATGTCAGCTGGCTGGACTGGAGCTTTACCCTGATCGATACGGGTGGGATCGAACCGGACAGCAAGGATATTATTTTATCGCAGATGCGGGAGCAGGCACAGATTGCCATTGATACCGCAGATGTGATCATTTTCATTACAGATGTGCGCCAGGGACTGGTAGACGCAGATGCCAAGGTGGCAGATATGCTGCGCCGCAGCAATAAGCCGGTCGTTCTTGTCGTAAACAAAGTGGATAATTTTGATAAGTTCCTGATGGATACTTATGAATTCTATAATCTTGGAATCGGGGAACCGATCCCTGTTTCTGCTTCCGGAAAACTGGGAATCGGCGATATGCTGGAAAAGGTTGTGGAACATTTTGAAACCGATGAGGGACAGGGAGAAGAGGAAGAGATTCCGCGCATCGCAGTGGTCGGAAAACCAAATGTCGGAAAATCTTCTCTGATCAATAAGGTTCTGGGAGAATCCCGTGTCATCGTATCCGATATTGCAGGAACCACACGAGATGCCATTGACACGAAGGTGGAATGGAACGGGAATGAATATATCTTTATTGATACAGCAGGACTTAGAAGAAAGAATAAGATTAAGGAAGAACTGGAACGCTACAGCATCATCCGTACCGTTACGGCAGTGGAACGTGCAGATGTGGTGGTTATGATGATTGATGCAACAGAAGGTGTCACCGAACAGGATGCCAAGATTGCAGGAATTGCCCATGAGAGAGGGAAGGGAATCATCATTGCAGTGAATAAATGGGATGCGATTGAGAAGAATGACAAGACCATCTATAAATTCACAAATAAGATCCGGGAAGTGCTTTCCTACATGCCTTATGCAGAGATTCTTTTTATCTCGGCAGAGACCGGACAGCGAATCCCAAAACTCTTTGAAACCATCGATATGGTACTGGAAAATCAGACGCTGCGCATTCAGACGGGTGTGCTCAATGAGATTATGACAGAAGCAGTTGCTATGCAGCAGCCGCCTTCGGATAAGGGAAAGAGACTGAAACTTTTCTATATTACCCAGGTGGCAGTAAAACCGCCGACCTTTGTTATTTTCGTCAATGATAAAGAACTGATGCATTTTTCCTATACCCGATATCTGGAAAATAAGATTCGGGATGCATTTGGATTTAAGGGAACTTCCTTGAAATTTATTATCCGGGAACGAAAAGAAAAGGAGTAAGAAAAAGATGTTGGAAAGAATCGTGTGTTTGTTGATTGGATATGGATTTGGTC
Organism: Blautia sp.; assembly: GCA_022777285.1. GTDB lineage: Bacteria > Bacillota > Clostridia > Lachnospirales > Lachnospiraceae > Blautia. Next base: position 11,917 of record JALFGN010000111.1, on the reverse strand, counting down.
TGTTTCAGACGGGCTATTTTTATGGAAAGCGAAACGGGATTGATATCCGCAAGCACGGAAGCGGGAACGCAGGGACGACCAATGCCCTGCGTACCATGGGAAAAAAGGCGGGGGCCATTACTTTGCTCGGAGACTGTATGAAAGCGGTCCTGGCAATTCTTCTGGTTACTTTGATTTTTCAGAAGGGACATCCGGAAGAAATTATGCTTCTGAAGCTGTATGCAGGAGCGGGATGTGTGCTTGGTCACAATTTCCCTTTCTATATGAATTTTAAAGGAGGAAAGGGAATTGCTGCTTCGGTAGGGATGCTGCTGGCCTTTGACTGGCGTCTGCTGCTTCTTTGTGCAGTGGTATTTTTTACCGTTTTTGCATTGAGTCACTACGTTTCGCTGTGTTCTCTGCTCGGTTATTTCTTCTTTGTAGTAGGTGTGATCTGTTCCGGACAGATGGGGCGTTACGATATGCCTGCGCCCATTCTCCATGAAATGTACATAGTTGCCATATTGCTTATGGCACTGGCTTTCTGGAGACACAGACAGAATATCGTACGTCTCATACATGGAAATGAAAGTAAAATTGAATTTGGAAGGAAATAAAGACGGATATGGCAAAAGTAAGTGTAATCGGAGCCGGAAGCTGGGGAACGGCTCTTTCCATATTGTTGTGTAATAACGGACATGATACGGTTCTCTGGTCGCACAGAGAGGCACAGGCGGAGGAACTCCGGCGTACGAGAGAGCATGCCTCCAAACTGCCCGGTGTGAAACTGCCGGAGGGGATACAGATTACTTCGGATCTGCCGGAGGCGCTCCAGAATAAGGATGTGATCGTTCTTGCGGTGCCTTCTGTGGCGGTGCGTTCCACCGCACGGAAAATGGAGCCGTATATCCGGTATGGACAGGTGATCGTAAATGTGGCAAAAGGAATCGAAGAATCCACGCTTATGACCCTGACGGATATGATCGAGGAAGAAATTCCAAATGCGCAGGCTTGTGTGCTTTCCGGTCCCAGTCATGCAGAAGAGGTAAGCCGGGGGCTGCCGACTACCTGTGTAGTGGGTGCCAGGACAAAAGAGATGGCAGAGTATCTTCAGAATATTTTTATGAGTTCTGTTTTTCGTGTCTATATCAGTTCGGATATTCTGGGAATTGAGTTGGGCGGTGCCCTGAAAAATGTCATTGCTCTGGCAGCGGGAACTGCAGACGGGCTTGGGTATGGAGACAATACGAAGGCAGCGTTGATCACCCGAGGAATTACGGAAATCGTCCGTCTGGGAATCGCCATGGGCGCAAAGCCGGAGACCTTCTACGGATTATCCGGAATCGGTGATCTGATCGTTACCTGTGCCAGTGTGCACAGCCGTAACCGGAGGGCCGGTTATCTCATGGGACAGGGAAAGACCATGGAAGAAGCCATGGAAGAAGTCCATATGGTGGTAGAAGGGGTTTATTCCGCAAAAGCAGGACTGCAGCTTGCCAGAAAATATCAGGTAGAAATGCCGATTATCGAAAGGGTGAATCAGGTGCTTTTCGAAGGAAAAACTGCTGCAGATGCAGTAAAGGAACTGATGCTGCGTGATAAAAAAATTGAATCCTGGGAAGTGGAATGGTAGGAAGGCAGAAAGGAGAGGCCTATGGGAACAGAAAAAGAGAGTCTGATCCGTCTGGAAGAGATCTGTAAAGTTTATAATCCGGGAGAAAACGAAGTGCATGCACTGGATCATGTGAATCTGAAGATTGAAGAAGGGGAGTTTGTAGCAATCATCGGTCAGTCCGGTTCCGGAAAGTCTACTTTGATGAATCTGCTTGGATGCCTGGATGTGCCAACCAGTGGTCTTTATTTTCTTCATGGAAAAGATGTATCCCACCTCAAGGACAGTGAACTTTCCGCTATTCGGAATCGGGAAATCGGATTTATCTTTCAGGGATTTAATCTGATCGCCAATCTGAATGCGCTTGAAAACGTGGAATTGCCTCTCATTTATCGTGGAATGGGACGGCAGGAAAGACGGGCGCTTGCAAAAGAGGCGTTGGAGATGGTAGGGCTTGAAAACCGAATCCACCATAAACCTTCTGAAATGTCAGGGGGACAGCAGCAGCGTGTGGCAATTGCCCGGGCGATTGCAGCAAAGCCGCCGGTGATTCTTGCAGACGAACCGACGGGGAATCTGGATTCTGCCTCCAGTAAAGAGATTCTGGAAATTCTCGAGAACCTGCACAAGGGAGGAAGAACGGTGATCCTGATTACGCACGACGACACAATTGCAGAACAGGCAAAACGGGTCATACGGATTATGGATGGAAAAATTGAGTCAGATAAAATCAAGGATTAAAATGAAAAAGAGGTCCGGGGACCTCTTTTTCATTTTTTTCTTAATCTTTGTAGTAGGGAAGCATATCTTCCGGTATCCCGGCAGTTCGCTGCTTGTTATCCATGGCAGCGATCGCATGCATTTCTTCTTCATCCAGAGAAAAATCAAAAATAGCGGCATTTTCTTCGATGCGCTCTTTATGTACAGATTTTGGAATCACAGAAACTCCCTGCTGTACGAGCCAGCGTAAACCAATCTGTGAAGTAGTTTTGCCGTATTTACTTCCAATTTCCAGAAGAAGCGGACTGTGAAGGTAGGCCCCTCTTGCCAGAGGCGCATAAGCCTGCAGAGCAATGCCTTCCTGCTTGCAGTAGGCCAGCAGTTCTTTCTGGTTAAAAAGTGGATGGAATTCGACCTGATTGACAGCAGGTACAATGCCGGAAACAGATTTTAACATCTCCAGTTCCGGGATACGGAAATTGGATACGCCGATCGATTTTACTTTTCCGGATGCCTGTAATTTTTCCAGAGCTTTCCAGGTTTGGAGAAAACATCCGGGAACCGGCCAGTGAATCAGGTAAAGATCTACGTAATCCAGTCCTAATCGTTCCAGGCTTCGGTTGAAGCTGTCTTCTACATCTCCCATCCTTTGTGCAGTATTCCATATTTTAGTTGTAATGAACAGATCTTTTCGTGGTACATTCAGTGCTTTGATTCCTCTTCCTACACCGTCCTCATTTTTGTATACAGATGCAGTATCAATCAGGTGATAGCCGGCTGAAACAGCATGATTTATTGCCTGTTCTACTTCATTGTCACCGACAGCCTTATAAACGCCCAAACCAAGAAGCGGCATTTTATGGCCGTCATTCAGTAAAATTGTATGATCGTCGAATGACATGAAACAGCCCTCCTTTTTTTGATGTCTTTCACAGTTTAACATAAAAATGTGAAAAAAATACAGCAAAATTATTAATTTTTTAATAAATAGATGATATGATGAAATGCGAGAGAATGTTTGTGAATAAAGGGGCGTGAACAATGAAATTTTTTCATTTATCCGATTTGCATCTTGGAAGAAAGCTGCTTGGAGAATCCTTGCTTGAAGAACAGGCATATATAATAGAAGAAATCATCAAAACGGCAAAAGAAGAGAAACCGGATGCAGTTCTTATGTGCGGAGACATTTATGACAAGTCGGTTCCTTCTGCGGAGGCTGTCCGGCTTTTGGATGGATTTCTCAGTCAGCTGGTGGAATGTGGTTGTTCTGTTTTTCTGATCAGCGGGAATCATGACGGGGGAAGCCGGCTGGAATTTGCAGGGAAAATTCTGGAAAAAGAGAATATTTATATAGAAGGAACGTATAAAGGAAAGCTGGAAGCGGTTTGTCTGGAAGATGCATGGGGGGAAGTGTACATCCATATGCTGCCTTTTCTTCGGCCGGATATGCTGCGGCCTTATGAGGAAGAACTCCCAAAATCCTATGAAGAGGCTGTGAAAACCGTTCTTTTGAAACAGCCCTTAAAAGCGTCGGCCCGACACGTATTGATGGCTCATCAGTTTGTAACAGCAGGGGGAAGGGCGCCGGAAACGGATCAGTCGGAACAATTGATCCTTGGAGGGCTGGATCATGTGGAGGTATCCTGTTTTGAGGGATTTGATTATGTAGCACTTGGGCATATTCACAGGGCACAGTCTGTGAATGCTCTGCATATTCGCTACGCAGGTTCGCCGTTGGCGTATTCGTTTTCAGAAAATAAAGATTTAAAATCGCTTACAATCGTGGAATTGATGGAAAAGGGAAATAATTCTGTCCGGAAGGTTCTGCTGCAGCCAAAAACGAAAATGGCAGTCTTGAAAGATACGATGGAAGCTCTTGTATCAGAAAAATACCAAGCATACAGGAAAGGATATTTTCTTTCTATACGGCTTACGGATGAAGAGATTCCGGAGTATCCGCTGCAGCGTCTGCGCCAGGTGTTTTCGGGAATTCTGGAATTTTCTGTTGAAAACCGCAGGACCATGCATGGAGGGATTTCGGGGGCAGCCGGATTGTCTGTTTTGAAGAAAACGCCGGAAACATTGTTTGGGGATTTCTATGAAAAGCAAAATGGTGTTCCTTTGAATGAGACAGAAAAAGAAATTCTCCGGGAGCTGATCCGGGAAGTGCAGGTGGATGTATGAGACCGTTGGAATTGGAACTGGAGGCTTTTGGACCTTATGCAAAGCCGACTTTGATTTCTTTTGAGGAATGTGAACGTGCAGGACTTTTTCTGATTTGCGGGGATACCGGTTCCGGAAAGACTACGATTTTTGATGGGATGATGTTTGCGCTGTATGATGCGCCCAGTGGGGATATCCGCAAAACAGAAAATCTCCGCAGCGATTATGCAGAGAAAAAACAGAACAGTCGTGTGCGCCTTCTGTTTACACATAAAGGAAAACGGTATCAGATTACCAGAACGTTTAACGGGAACAGAAAGAATGAGGCGGTACTGGAAGGACCTGATCAGATGCTGGTCACCGGGCGCCGGGCAGTCAATGAGAAAGTGAAAGACCTTATGGGTTTGGATTATCGGCAATTTAAGCAGGTGTCCATGATCGCTCAGGGAGAATTTCTGAAACTGCTTCTTGCGAAAAGCAGCGAACGCAGTGAAGTGTTCCGGAAAGTATTTGATACCGGATTTTATAAAGTCCTTACAGACAAACTGAAGGAAAAAGCTTCTGCGGAAAAAGAAAAAGAAAGCGTTCGTGAGATACGAAGAGAACAGGTGTTGTCCGGCTGGGAAAAATCGCATCCAATGGAACCGCTTGGAGAGAAACGTCCGGAAGAAATTCTGGAATATCTGGAAGGAATCGTAGCAAAACGGACAGAAAAAGAACGGCAGAAGAAGAAGGAAGAAGAGCAGCTGGGAAAAGAAAAGGAAAAAGCGTTGCAACAGTTGAATCAGATTCGTATACAGAACCGGGAACTGAAAAAACTGGAAGATCTGCGTGTACAGCTGGAAAAGGAAAAAGAGCAGGCGCAGAACTGGCGCGTGATGGAGCGGCAATTGGAAGAAGGAAAGCGGGCAGCGCTTTATATTCGTCCTTTGCTGAACCAGAAAATCGAAAAAGAAGAACAGCGTAAGCGGGAAGAGACGCGTCTTGCGCAGATCAAAAAGAGAAAGAAGATTCTGGAAAAAGAAGGAAAAGAACTGGAAAAAGAAAAAGTCCAGGCGCAAAAAGCCTTTGCATGGCAGCAGAAGATCCGGGAACTGGAGGAGCATCTGCAGATACTGGAAAAACAGAAGGAAGAAAGTGCGATGCTCGACAGACTGGAAAAGGAGCGGGAAGTGCTGAAAAAAAAGGCAGACAGAGAAATCACAGAGAGTAAAAAACAGGGAATTGCTTTTGAGGAGTACAGGGAAAAATTTTTCCGGAATCAGGCGGGGCTTCTCGCGGCCGGATTGAAAGCAGGTACGCCCTGCCCGGTCTGCGGCTCTGCTGTGCATCCTTGTCCGGCGCCGGGACCGGAAGAAGAACTGACGGAGGCAACTCTGAAAGAAATGGAAAGAGAAAAACGCAGAGCAGATGAAAACATGCAGAAAACTTTCCGGCTTCTGGCGGAAACGGAAAAAGAATGGAAAATCCGTATGGAACATCTTCAGGAAGAGAGAAAGCTGACCGGAAAAAAGGATGGTGCGGCCATTCTGGAAAAAATAGAAAAGGAAATCCGGGAACTGGAACAGAAATTGGAGAAAAAGAGGGAAAAATGGACAGAGCCAAGAACCAGTGAAGCAGACATCCATGAAAAAATCCAGAAAAATCGGGAAGAAACGGCAGGACTGGTTGCAGAGGAACAGATTTGCGTGCAGCAGTTGAAACATGCAGAAGCAGAGGAACGGGAACTAAAAGAGAACATCACTCTGGAAGTGAAAAAACAGAAATTTGCCAGCAGAGCAAAAGCGGAAGCTGCCTGTATGGAAAACAGCCGCCTGGAAGAACTGGAAAAAGCACGGAATGCATACAGAAACAGACTGCAGGATCTGCAGATACAGATCCGTACCCTTCGTCCGGCCCTTCGGGGAAAGAAAGTGGAGTCGGAAGAGCCGGTGCAGCAGCAGATCCGGAATCTGGAGATTCGTCTGGAGCAGGTGCGTATTTTGCAGCGGCAGGAATACCGGGAACGGTCTTTGGCAAAGGAAACCTTACAACAGTTGAAGCAACTCTGGGAAGAGACCGAGAGGAGCAGGAATCTGCGCACTGCTTTTTGTATGCTTTCCGATACAGCATCCGGAAATCTGCAAGGAAAACCGAAAATTTCCCTGGAACGTTATGTGCAGTCTGCATATTTTGGACTGATCGCACAGGAAGCCAATGGAAGACTGGAAAAAATGACCGGGGGCAGGTATGAACTGCTGGTAAGAGAAGAAAATGAAAATCTTCAGAGTCGGACGGGGCTCGATCTTGAGGTCTATGACTATCATACAGGCAAAGTCAGAAGTGTCAGTTCCCTGTCCGGTGGAGAAAGTTTTCAGGCGGCCCTGGCTCTGGCGCTTGGGGTATCGCAGGTGATCGGACAGTTTGCGGGCGGAATCCGGGTAGAAACCGTGTTTGTAGATGAGGGATTCGGAAGCCTGGATGAGCAGTCTCTTGAGACCGCGTTAAATACGCTGGAAAGCCTTTCGGCCGAAGACTGCATGGTGGGAATTATATCGCATGTGCCGGAGCTGAAAGAACGGATTCCATGCCGGATTCAGGTAGTGAAAAAGAAAGGCGGAAGCCGGATCTTGCTGCAGTGATTTTTATGGCTTTGAATCTGGAAAAAAACGTAAGAATAACTTGATAAAAACGGGGAAAACATGTATAATAATGGTATTGATAAATTATTGTCATTTACTGCGCCTTAATAGCAAAAGCTGCAGAGAAAGGAGAAGAAAATGCATTTAATCAATGATGAGAACGGCAATGTGGTTCCTCACGGACATGACCATGAGCATACACATGACCATGGACACAGCCATGGCTGCAACAGCTGTGGGGACAGTGGATGTCAGGGAAATTGTACGGAAGAAGTCGTAGCACTTCTGAATTACATGCTTTCTCACAATGAACACCATGCGGAGGAACTGGACCAGATGGCAGAGAATCTGACAAAACTGGGAATGGATGACGCTGCAAAGACCATCAAAGAGGGCGTCGCAGATTTCAAAAAAGGAAACATGCGGCTGGGTCTGGCATTGACACTTGTGAAAGAACATTTGAAGGAGGCTTAATTATGTGTCTGGCTACCGTTCAGAAAAGTGATGAATCTGTAATCTGCAGAAACGTCAGCAGAATTGATGTGGATGGGGATAAAATTACTATCCGTGACATTATGGGTGATGAGAGGGTGATCGAAGGCAGAATTCTTATGGTGGATCTGGCAAATAGTCTGGTGAAGCTGGATTGTCAGTAAAAGCAAAAAAGCAACTGAAGAAACAGATGACCGGATCAGAAAGAAAAGGACGATCCGGACTTCGCGCACTTGTTTTGTAAAAGTAATAAATAGGAGGTGCCCTGTAAAATGGCACATGTAATTGCAATTGCCGGTAAAGGCGGTGTGGGTAAAACTACTCTTACCGGATTAATAATTCAGTATCTTGGCAAGAAAGGAAAAGGACCGATCCTTGCTGTAGATGCAGATGCAAACTCAAATTTGAACGAGGTTCTTGGCGTAGAAGTGGAATCCACGCTCGGAGATGTTCGTGAAGAAGTGGCAAGAGCTGAAATGTCCAAAACAAATCCGATACCGGCAGGAATGTCAAAAGCGGATTATATGGAATTTAAATTTGACGATGCGTTGATTGAAAGTGATGATTACGACTTACTGGTGATGGGACGTACTCAGGGAAAAGGATGTTACTGCTTCGTTAACGGGCTCTTGCAGGCACAGCTTCAGCGTCTGCAGAAGAACTATCCATATATCATCGTAGACAATGAAGCCGGCATGGAGCATATCAGCAGAGGTGTGCTGCCAAGTATGGAAACAGCGATCCTCATCAGCGACTGTTCAAGAAGAGGCGTACAGGCTGTGGGCAGAATCGCAGAGCTGATCAAAGAGTGTGACATGCATCCGAAGAAGATTGGGCTTATTATCAATCGGGCTCCGGGCGGGGTGCTGAACGCAGGAACGAAAGAGGAAATTGAGAAGCAGGGACTGACGCTTCTCGGTGTGGTTCCTCAGGATGAAAATGTATATGACTTCGATTGTCAGGGGTCCCCGATCGTGGATCTTCCGGAAGATTCTCCGGTGAGAAAAGCCATTGAAGAGATCATTGACAGGATGGAGTTATAGGCGGGTGGATCTGTTGCCGCAGACCCTGACCAAATAAAAAAATAAAAGAGGCGAAAATCAAGGAGGATATTCATGAGTGAATTCAGATTAACCACAGTAGAAGAATTTGAAGCTGCTACTGCGAGACTTCTGGAAACAGGAGCAAAAGTCGGTGCTGATTCTTGGCAAGCACGTGTAAAAAATCAGACTCCCCATTGTAAATTCGGTGAAGAAGGCATTTGCTGCCGTATCTGTACAATGGGTCCATGCCGTATTACAAAGAAAGCCCCAAGAGGAATCTGCGGCTGTGATGTACACGGTATCGTAGGACGTAACTATCTGATGTTTACAGCAGGCGGTTCTGCAACTCATTCAGACCATGGCCGTGAAATCTGCCATACTCTGTATGAATCTGCAGCAGACGGATGCTACAAAGTAAAAGATCCTGAAAAACTGATTCGTATCGCAAAAGAATGGGATATCGAAACAGAAGGAAAAGATATCTATGACCTGGCACATGAAGTTGCTGAAGCAGGTCTTATGGAATATGGAAAACCATTCGGAACACAGAGATTCTTAAAGAGAGCACCGGAATCTCAGCAGGAGCTGTGGGAAAAGAATGAACTTGCACCAAGAGCGATTGACCGTGAGGTTTCCTGTGCAATGCATATGAGCCATATGGGATGTTCTTCTCTCCCGGAAGCACTGATCAAACAGTCAATCCGTGCAGGTTTAAGTGATGGATGGGGCGGTTCCATGATGGGAACAGAGTTCTCTGACGTATTGTTCGGAACTCCGAAGCCAATCGATACAGAAGCAAACCTTGGTGTTATGGTAGAAGAAAACGTAAACATCGTTGTTCATGGACATGACCCAAGTCTTTCCGAAATGATCTGTGAATATGCAGATGATCCGGAAATGATCGCTTACGCAAAAGAAATGGGTGCAAAGGGCATCACAATTTCCGGTGTATGCTGTACTTCCAACGAAGTTGCAATGCGTCGTGGTATTCCGATGGCTGGTAACTTCCTGCAGCAGGAAAACGTTGTTCTTACCGGTGCATGTGAAGCAATTGTCGTTGACGTACAGTGTATCTTCCCGGCACTTGGCCCTCTGAGCAAATGTTTCCACACAAAATTCATCACAACTTCTCCGATTGCACAGATGCCGGATTCTGACTTCATCCGCTTTGATGCAAAAACAGCAGGAGAAAAAGCAAAATTAATCGTTAAAACAGCGATTGAAAACTTTAAGAACAGAAAACCGGAATTAGTACATATTCCACAACTGAAACAGAAAGCAACCGTTGGTTACTCTGTAGAAGCAATCATCAAAGTACTGGATGGCGTTGCAAACTCACAGGTAGACGAAATGGGAACTGTAAAACCACTGCTTCAGTGTGTAACATCTGGTGTTCTTCGTGGTGCGGTAGCAATGGTAGGATGTAACAACCCGAAAGTACGTCCGGACTTTGCTCATATCGAACTGATGAAGAAGCTGATCGCAAATGATATCGTTATCATCGCTTCCGGATGTTCTGCTCAGGCTGCTGCAAAAGCAGGTCTGATGGACAAGAGAGCGAAAGATCTCTGCGGCGATGGTCTGAAACGTGTATGTGAACTGGCAGATATTCCTCCGGTACTCCACATGGGTTCCTGTGTAGATATCAGCCGTATGCTGATTCTGGCAGCAGAACTGGCAAAATGTGCAGGTGTTCATATTTCACAGCTTCCTGTAGTAGGATGTGCACCGGAATGGATGTCTGAAAAAGCGGTTTCCATCGGTAACTATGTAATCGGTTCCGGTCTGGATACATTCCTTGGTGTAGAACCATATGCTTCCGGATCCAGTGAAATCACAGAAATCCTTACAAACGGAACAAGAGAATGGGTAGAAGCTGCATTTACCGTTGAAAAAGATATCGAAAAACTGGGTGATCTGATGATCGCACGGATCGAAGAAAAGAGAGCAGCACTTGGCATCTAAGAGATGACTAACGGCTGTCCGAGGGGCAGCCGGCATAAGAAAGGTGAATGAAATGAAGATAGCAGTTACAGGAAAAGGCGGCGTAGGGAAGACTACATTTGCAGCAACGCTGGCCAGGTTGTATGCCGATGAAGGACGAAAAGTTCTGGCAGCAGATGTGGATCCGGACGCAAACCTTGGACTGGCTTTGGGATTTGATGAGGAGACTCTTGACTCCATAGTTCCCATTACAAAAATGAGAAAACTGGTGGAGGAACGAACCGGTGCAAACAGTGAAAACCAGTTTTACCGGATCAATCCTAAAGTGGATGATATTCCGGATACTTATGCAAAAGAAGTAAACGGAGTGAAACTGCTGGTACTGGGAACAGTGGAAACCGGCGGCGGCGGCTGTGTCTGCCCGGAGCATGTGATGCTTCGCAGAATTATAAACAATCTGGTACTCCATCGGGATGATGTAGTGATTATGGATATGGAAGCGGGACTGGAGCATCTGGGAAGAGGTACGACCGAGTCCATGGATCAGTTCATTGTAGTGATTGAACCGGGAGCCAGAAGTGTACAGACTTATAAAAATGTAAAACGCCTGGCGGATGATCTGGGCGTAAAACAGGTTCGTGTTGTGGCGAATAAAGTCCGCAATGCGGAAGATGAGGAGTTTGTAAAGAGCCGTATTCCGGCAGAGGACCTGCTGGGATTCATTCACTATAACACAGAAGTTATTGATGCAGATCGCCAGGGGAAATCTCCTTACGATTTCAGCAATACTGTAAAAGATGAAATTACAAAAATAAAAAATATAATCGATCAGGGATTATAAGAAATCAGGAGGAAGAGACATTGACATTATTTGAAACCGTATTTAGCGGAAATGATGCTGTTTATGGATTAACTGAAAATGCAATCAATGCGGCAATTGAGCAGCACGGTGCTGACAAAGCAATCAGCTTCCCGAACACTGCATACAGTTTACCATGTTATTACTCTGTAACAGGCGTTAAAGTTGGTACATTAGGAGAATTAAAAGAAGCTCTGGCTGTTGTAAAAACTCTTATGACCAGAGAAATGAAAACACATGACATATTTATGTCCGGTGTTGCTACTGCTTTATGTGCAGAGTTTATTGAAGTTCTGAAATATATCGATGGTGCTACACCATACGAAGAACCATGCTACGGACATCTTGCAGATGCTGTTATCCGTGAGCTGGGTGTACCCCTTGTAACAGGTGATATCCCGGGTGTTGCTGTTATCCTTGGTTCTGCTCCTACAAATGAAGAAGCAGTTGCTCTGGTTAAGAGCTATCAGGCACAGGGTATTCT
>JALFGN010000088.1 GCA_022777285.1 Blautia sp. | reverse complement strand
TGGAAACAGTATGGTGCCCAGATCAGCAGGACAACACTTGCCAACTGGATCATCTATTGCTCCAGGAATTACTTTCAGCCAATGTATGATTACTTCCACCGGGAACTGCTGAAGCGCAGCTTCGCAATGGCAGATGAGACCCGAGTCCAGGTACTGAAGGAAGAAGAACGCCGGGCACAGACACAATCTTTTATGTGGTTGTTCCGCAGCGGCGAAGACGGTCTTCCTGCCATTATTTTATATGGCTATTCTCCAACCAGGAGCGGCAGCCATGCAAAGGAGTTCCTGGAAGGCTATCATGGTTATCTGGAAACGGATGGTTATCAGGGCTACAACAGTCTGCCGGATATCAAACGGTGTTCCTGCTGGGCACATATCCGCCGGTACTTTATCGATGCCGTTCCCAAAGGGAAACAGTATGATTACAGCCAGCCAGCAGTACAGGGAGTCCAGTACTGTAACCGCCTGTTTGCCATAGAGGATTCCATTAACAAAAAATATCCCGGTGATTATGAAAAGCGTAAGCAGCTGCGTCTCGAGAAGGAAAAACCTGTTCTGGAGGCTTTCTGGTCGTGGCTTGAGCAGCAAAAGCCAGTCCGGAATACCCGCATGGATAAAGCTGTGAATTATGTCCTTAACCGGAGGGAAACAGCAGAGATTTATCTGGAGGATGGCCGCTGCAGCTTCACAAACAATCTCAGCGAGAACGCGATCCGTCCATTTGCAGTCGGCCGGAAGAACTGGCTGTTCAGTGATTCTGTAGAAGGAGCCAATGCCAGTGCTGTAGTTTATACAATGGTTGAGATGGCAAAGGAGCATGAACTGAATGTTTACGGATATCTGAAATTTCTGCTGGACCATCGACCAACGAAAGAGATGACCGATGATCAGCTCGCAGAGCTTGCACCTTGGAGTGAAAAACTCCAATCTATCAAAAATCGCATGTGAATTATAGTGAATTACTCCAACTAGTATAAAAGTTTTTAATTAACTCGACTATGCATTCGTTTTATGATACAATCTTCATATAACATAGGTAATTGCGAAACTCAAATTTGAAATATGAGAGCAGTTATCCACAATAAATGGAGATGATAAATGCAGAAACGTTAAATGACGAAATATTTTAGGCATACTTAAATAAGCCATAGGGCTTATTAAGTTGGTAAGTCCTATGCTATGAGAGGCTTTAAGCTTCGAATATATTCGTGGTGATTGATCTTATCTGCGAGAACAACAGTAATAAGTTGGGTGATACCGGCAAGAATCAGATCAGCATGCAGAGTCTTCTCATTTTGGGTTCGGCGTCCTGCAAGACAGAGATTGTCTTTGATGTGGTTGATATCCCTTTCGACAACAGTTCTGATTTTATAGGTATCATCCCATTCTTCGGTGCCGCGGATCGTTCCGGGATAAGCACGAAGATTCTTTTCTGGGTAGATGTAGACCATCCGCCCACATTTAGAAGAGGTACAAGGGTTGTCACAGAAACAATGACGATGGGCTTTTTGAGTTGATTTATCATAAATCCATTTCATTTTTGGACAGACAAATTTATATCTTGTTACTCCACTGCGAAGTTTGGAAGTGCCTTCGTATTTCATTTGTAAAGAAGGATCATGGGGACAACACGGAATACCATCTTCATTGATGGAATAATCCAGATTTTCAAGTCCGGATCTTGCATTCAGCGGAATATAAGCTTTCGAGAAATGTTTGTCATTACCAAAAGTGTCACCGGTAAGAAGGCTCTTATAGAGCTGTGCGGTATCGAAAGCAGCATCACCCAGGAAGGTTTTTGGATTAATCAAAGGATGCTTGGAAAAGAAGTCCTTCCGTGTCGGGATTAAAAGCTTTGAATCATGAACACATTTATCTTCGTCAGGGGAATCGGATTTCTTTTCGACAACGATATCAGGATGTGAAGCCATAAAGTTTTTGTTATAAAAAGATATGTGGCGGATGATGCCCAGTCCGTTGGTGACAATACCGAACTTGAAGACATAGCAAAAATGCCCATTGATATAGAGCTGCTTAATCTCAGGATTAGCAGAAGCATGAGAAGGCATGGAACCATAGGCAGCTTTATAAGGATCATAGGATTTATCAAAGCCCTGAGCTTTCGCATATGCCTTAAGCTGCTTGATGATCCTGTTAGCATACTTGGGATTATTTTCGGTAACAAATGCTTCGATGCCGGAAGAATCAAAGATGGTCATATCCGCTTTTGCAGAGTCAATCGCCTGACAGATAGGCTCGGTAACATCAACAAGGTTATCGAAAACAAGCTGGAGGTCATCTAAAAAATCCTGTTTGAATCGGGTGATTTTGGAAGCGTCAGGGACTTTAATAAAACCGCAGAATTCCCGAAGTGATTTTGAGTAAGCGAGAAAAGTCAGGAGAAGCTGATCCGTAGGGATAGAAAAAATACGCTGAATAATCAAAGCCCACAGAAAAGCTTGCAAAGGGTATTTACGGGTTCTGCCTGTCGATGCATAGAAATGATTTCTAAAAGAAATCGGAATTAACGCATCAATATCGATATGTGTTTCTAATAGAGAAAGAAAAGCAGGTTTGTCATTTTCAAATTTTTCATGGCAATCTGAAAAAATATCTACCAAAGAAAGCTGTTTATATGGTATCATAAGTATCAGAATAACTCCTTTCTTGGATGTAGGTTTATAGTATTTAGTCAACTCTATTATACCATGTCCAGTGAGGAGTTATTTGTTTTTAGGTAACAAAAAATGCCGTATTTATGCGGTGTTGTGGCGTTTCGCAAACGCCTATT
>JALFGN010000082.1 GCA_022777285.1 Blautia sp. | reverse complement strand
CTGATTTCGAATCAAGACTACCGAAATATCTGCGTAATGCACTCCATCCAGAGGCTGTAGTGGCATAAATCGCTATTTTGTTAGCTGAAGTATTGAATTTTCAAGGTGCGAAGCCCATTTTAGGTATGGGAAGTCTTAGTTAATAAATATTTGGTTTTTATACTAGGAGCGATATTCTTCTCATTTATGCATATTCCGTTTCAAATGTTTGTTCATGATAATGTAAGTATATCTTATGTGATACAAGCAATACCAAATTTAATAGAAACGTTTATATCGCATTTTATATTTTGTTTTATTGCTTATAAAAGTAAAGATATTACGATACCGATTGCACTACATTATGCTTATAATTTTTTAGGGGTAATAGTGTAATAGCAATGGAAGGTAAAGTGTATTAGACTAAATTCAGTTAGTAGGTGTATCGCCATGCCGACAGGTTCGTAAGCTAACGCTTACTCACTGTCGCGGCATTCGCCGTATGCATCTTCGCTCGAAGGCACCTGCCTGTGTGCGAGCACCAGGCAGTCACCTTCGGCTCATCTGCGCATGGCTCATTGCTACGCGCAAAATTCCAGGTTGTAGGGCTAAATGAATATAGCTTAAGAATGGCATCGGTGAAATATCCGGTGCCTTTGTTGTGTAAAGAGTCGAGAAATCGGCTCCTTTTTCTTGACATAAAATGAAGGGAGGTTCGGTATGGCTGCATCGAGAATTAAAGTAAGCGTATAAAAATTGGGTGCTTTGACGTTTACCAATAAATATCTTATCATAAAGTAGAAAGTAAATTTTTACTACACTATCTACCAGGTGATAAACCTAAAGGTAGAAATATACTACTTTATGGAGAAATCTTATGGCACAGTTAAGAACCCGCCGCTCTCAGGAAGAGTGGCTTGAACTCATTCAGGAATGCCGCTGCAGTGGTATGACAGACCGTGATTGGTGCGACCAGCATGGAATCATTGTCAGTTCTTTTTATAACGCAGTGAAACGGCTCCGCAAAAAAGCCTGTGACATTCCTTATACTTCTAATAAGAAGTCATATGCGCTGGATCTTACTTCCAATAAACAGGATGTTGTCCAGATAGACATATATCCGGATCATGATCCGGAAGCAGGTGCAGTGGCTTTACCACAAACACCTGCGGTGCACCTTGACAATTCACATACGATTGAACTGGTGATGGATGACGTAGCCATCAGGATCAATAATTCCGCTAACCCTGTTCTGTTAGAACAGATCCTTAGGATGATACGTCCGTCATCATGTTAGCGGACATCTCCGGTGTCGATGCCATTTTTATCGTGACCGGTTATACTGATATGAGGAAGTCAATAGATGGGTTATATGCCATCATCCAGGATCAGTTTCCGGAAACGGAAAGTTCCAATGCACTCTACCTTTTCTGCGGAAGAAGATGTGACCGTATCAAAGCTCTTTTAAAGGAACCTGATGGAATGGTCATGATCTACAAAAAGCTTACTGCAGTCCAGGGAAGATACCGCTGGCCAAGAGACAAGTCTGAGGTACGCAATCTCTCCTGGAGGGAGTTTGACTGGCTTATGTCCGGTATTGACATCGAACAGCCAAAAGCGATCAAAACATCCTGAATAGTGCACAGTGAAACCATCATTTTTCCTGTATTTTCATCACTTTTTTATCTCTCTTTTTCTGTAAAAAATGCCGTTTTTCTGGTATAATAGACAGCAGAAAAGAGGTGAAAAACAGTGGCACAGAATGCAAAAGATATCCAGCTGAGGGATCTGAAAGATCTGACAAATGAGCTTCGCGAAACAAACAGGCTCCTGAAAAAAATGCTTGAAGAATCTCAAAAACGTGAAGAAGAGCTCAAACAGGAACGTGATAACCTGAAAGGGCAGGTTGATTACCTTACGAAAAAACTCTTCGGATCCTCCAGTGAAAAAGGCATCGGCCAGATCCCGGGGCAGATGGATCTTTTTAATGAGGTGGAAGCTTCTGCTGACCCATCCCTGGAAGAGGCAGATGCAAAGGATGCCACTGAAGAAAACCAGGAAGATGTATCCAAAAAGGGCCCCAGAAAAAAGCGCTCAACTGACAAGGAACGTTATAAAGGAGTCCCTGTAGAGAAAAGATATCTGGAACCATCAGAGGGAACGCCGGTCTGTGAGGAATGTGGAAGCCTTATGGAGAAGATCGGCGAGGAGTTCGTGCGCCGTGAACTCAGGATCACTCCTGCACGTGCAAAAGTGATCGAATACTACAGCGTGAACTATGCCTGCAAGCAGTGTATGGATGACGCTGTTTCACCGACTATCGTAAAAGGCAAGGACGGAAAGGCCCATATGATGTACGGTATGGCATCTGCTTCTACAGTAGCCTGGATCATCTACCAGAAATACTGTAATGGAATGCCACTTTACAGGATCGAGCAGGATCTTGGAAACCTTGGAGTAAAGATCGGCCGTGCCACACTGTCAAACTGGGTGATCAAAAATGGGACTGCATTTTTCACCCCTATGTATGAGTTCTTTCACCGGAAGCTCCTGGAAAGGGGATTTGCAATGGCTGATGAGACACCTGTCCAGATACTGCATGAGCCTGGACGCCGTGCACAGACCCAGTCCTACATGTGGCTGTTCCGAAGCGGGGAGGATGGGGAATATCCGATCATCCTGTATAAGTATTCGGAAACAAGGGCCGGCGATACTGCTGTTGATTTCCTGGACGGATTTCATGGTTACCTGATGTGTGACGGATACAGTGGTTACAATAAGGTAAAGACTGCAAAACGTCTGGCATGCTGGGCGCATGTAAGGAGGTACCTGATCGATGCCATCCCCAAGGGGAAACAGCTTGATTATTCACAGCCGTCAGTCCAGGGAGTCATGTATATAAACCAGCTCTTCGATAAGGAAGACAAGATCCGTAAGAAATATAAAACGTTCGATGCCATCAAGGAAGCAAGGGATTCCCAGGAACGCCCGATCATTGAAGGCTTTTTGTCGTGGCTTGATAAGCAGGAACCTGTCCGTAACTCGAGGCTTGATAAAGCAGTGACTTATATCCGGAACAGAAGGGAACATCTTGCAACTTATCTGGAAGATGGACGCTGCAGTTTTTCTAATAATCTGAGCGAAAATTCTATTCGTCCATTCGTAGTCGGCCGCAAAGGCTGGTTGTTCTGCAATACTCCTGCGGGAGCAGAAACAAGTGCCATGGCTTACACGATGGTAGAAATGGCAAAGGCGAACGGTGTAAATCCTTATCACTATCTTACATTCCTGTTTGAGAAGCAGCCGAACGAGACCATGTCAGATGACGAACTTGAACAGCTTGCCCCATGGAATGACGAGGTAAAAGCTGAGATCCAGAAACGGATTGAAGAACAAAACAAACAGCAATAGCTCAAACGTATGTGAATTGTCAAGGTGCTTCAGTTGCTTATAAACAACTGGGGCATTTCTTCTTGTAGTAAAAAGTTGGTTACTACATTAAAAATGTCCATTGGGGCAATCATAAGAAACGCCCGAAAATAATACGCTTACTCTTTATCTAACATTCTTTTTTTGCGAAGAATTGCTGGATTTCCATAGTAGATTCCGCCTTTTTCTGCAACACCTTTAAAACAACTGTTTGCTCCAATTACTGAAAACTCGTTCAGAATAGATCCATCTAATATCATAGCATTAGCTGCTATCCATACATTGTTTTTTATAATTATAGGGTTCGTTATATATTCAAAAAAATCAGAATCTGTCTTGTGTGTGCATGAATATATTTTGGTAAATGCAGAAATGGAAACATCATTTTTGATTGTAATCCCCCCGCTACCATCAAGTACACAATGATCATTGATAACACTTCTACATCCTATTGTTATACCTTTTGGACTTATTATTACAGTATTTATTCCAATTCTTGCCTTAGGTCCAATTTTCATCCCGCTGCATTTATAAAAAAAATTTCTAATAGTCCATGAAGGAATTGAACTTACTATCTGATTCAAAAAGATATATTGCAAATCCTTTTTAAAAAACGCCCAATCCATTTTCTTGCACCTTTTATTCAATCTCAATACTGTCTCCATGTTTTGCTTTTCTTGCAACTTTAAATAATTTTCCATCCTTTTTCTTAACCTGGACACTTCGATTGTCTTTTCTGCTACAGATTTCCAAGCCTATTTGTCCTTTTTCAATATATGGATGTCGTAATATTCTGGCGGTTGCACGATTGCACTCGTTTTTTACAAATGCCATATAGGAGTATTTTTCATCTTCATATGGAACATCTGCATCTTTCAGCATTTTGTGTGTTTTACTTCTCTGAACTCTACAAGTAAAATGACACCAATCATCTTCTGCTAAACGACATTCATTTTCATGCGGGCAAGGTGCTACTATATGTGCACCTTTTGATAATAGATAGTCGCGAGTATCTTTTAAAACTGAAAAACCAGCTGGCGTGCCAGGCTCAACAATCAAGAGCATCTCATTTGTCGCAGCCCAAAGATTATCAAGAACAAATTGGCGATCCTTTTTCGCCATCTCATTCATAACATATGATGAAATCACAATATCCGCAGATGTTGTTATCTTCGAAGATGTCAAGTCTGAACTAATCCATCTAGCTGAAGAGAGAACAGGCTCGCCTTCTTTCATCAATGCTTCACCAACTCTTCTCATAGCACCTTCTCGTTCAATACAAGTGATTCGTTCCAACGGCAATTGAGCCTGTGCCGCCCATGTGGCAGCTCCACTTCCCGCACCAACATCTAAAAGAGTTTTTATTTCTCCGTTAAAATATTCTAAAGAATAACTCAGTGCATCTGAAACAGCACCATATGTTGCTGGCATACGAACGAGTGCATATACTGCAGCTTCAATATCTTTAGACAACAATACCTTTCCAGCACCGCTTTCATTTCTGTATCTATCACTTAAATCTTGAGCTATTTTTTTTAACTGTGCTTGTTTATATCCAACAACTAATTTTTCTGATGCAGTTTTAAGCGCAATAGGTAAATCCATTATATTCTCCTTTGTTAATGTTTTAATAACTAAAACTTCCCACACCGATACGGTGTGTTGAACCTTGAAAATTCAATATTTCAGCCAATAAAAAAGGCATAAACCTGTTCCGTTTGGTATAATGGAATTGACTAGAAACCATTTTTACAAAGGAGATTTATGCCATG
>JALFGN010000066.1 GCA_022777285.1 Blautia sp. | reverse complement strand
ATGGGTTTTCTATATTTTGTAACCCATACAATATGATACTGCAATGAATACACATATCCCCTACCATGCGTAACATCTTTTGGCATTGTTATATACGATGTTTTATTCATATTTACATTATACCATACGTACCTTAATTGTACAAGTAAAGCCATCTAACTCACGACTAAAGTCACGAGTATGCGGTGGCAATTCATCAATCAGAGACACTCCCGACACTGCCGCTTCTCCTACACTTGCTACCATGATAGAGTCTGCCAGTCCAACAAACGCCTGCAAAAATTGATCGATAATCAGAGGTATGATCAGTTTTCTCAAATCTGTATTTGAAAAAAATCGTTTCATCTGTTCTCCGTCTTGCTTCTGTTTCTATTATACGCCGCTGTACAAACAGAAGCAAGGCAGAATCCATGTTAAAAATGGCCGAGAATTTGTATTCTAATGTCCCATATGTAAGTATTTTTCTCTGGTAGCTAGTCCGCCGCGGATGTGCCGCTCAGACTTATTGATATCAAGAACTTTTCGTGCCTGTGCAGCAAGAGAAGGATTAATCTGAAGTAATCTTTCTGTTATATCTTTATGCACAGTAGATTTGCTGATTCCAAATTTTTTTGCAGTCTGTCTCACTGTCGCCTTTGTCTCAATAATGTAACTCGCAATCTCCACTGCCCGCTCTTCGATGTAATCTTTCAAGATAAGCCTCCGAAGACGCTGTTTTTACAATGTATGCGGAAATCATAAAAGCTATGAACAAAAGCAATCTCCTGTCAAAACAGAAAAAACGTACCGGTAATTCGCATTACCGGCGTGATTCTTCCTGTTTTCTATTTTATAGTTCCACTTCAAATGGCAGCTGAGACAAGATATCCTTTTCTACATCCACTCCCGGATAAGCCTCGATCAGCTTCAGTCCTTTCGGTGTCAATCGAAACACGCAGCGCTCCGTTACATACAGGACTTTCTGGCCGTTTGCGATAGCTCGTTTTGCCGAGAAGCTGATACTGTTTACTTTATTTACAAATTTGGGGATGGTTCCCTCTTTCTGAATGGTCACAACACCTTTTTTCTGAGAAACCTCCAGACCTTTGGTGTTGAATGTCATACAAAATACAACAGTGGGTGTCCTGGATGTGATATTTGCAAATCCTCCGATTCCTGCAAAAGCTCCCTGACCACGATGCGCATTTACGTTTCCCTGTCCGTCTACTTCCAGCGCACCCATAAAGCAGATATCCAGACCTCCATTGTCATACAGGTCAAACTGATTGGCCATATCATAAACAGAAGCAGCGCCGATCATAGCACCGAAGGCTTCTCCGGAAACCGGAAAACCGCCGATTCCTCCAGATTCTACGGTAAGTGTCACCATATCCAGCATGCCATTTTTTCTGGCATGTCTGGAAACCATTTCCGGAATACCGATTCCAATATTCACAATATCATCGACCCGCAGTTCCATCGCTGCTCTTCTTCCGATAATGTTGCCCACAGCACTATTCTTTGCCGGTTTGGTAGAAACGGTATCAATCCTTTCGCTCCACACATTCCACTCTTCATAAGGAATCTCAAAGCTTCCGGTAAGAGCTGTGTATGCTTCGTTTCTTTGTTCCGGCTCTGCCACTACGATAGCGTCTACCAGACATCCGGGAATAATGGCATTTCTCGGACGGGAAGGTGTGTCCACCAGACGGTCTACCTGTACAATCACTTTTCCGTGGTTTGCTTTTACTGCCTGACAGATCGACAATGCATCACCGGACATAAACATATCATCAAAAGAAATGTTTCCTTTCCGGTCTGCTGCTGTTCCTTTAATCAGAGCCACGGTGATTTTCGGCAGTTTATAATAAAGAAATTCTTCCCCATCTACTTCTACATGTTTTACCAGGGAATCGTCAATGGATATCCGATTAATCCCGGGACCTTCCTGCCGCGGATCCACAAAAATATCAAGCCCTACTTTGGAAAGTGCTCCCGGCAGTCCTCCTGCCTGTGCCCGAATGGCATGTGAAATACATCCCAAAGGCAGATTATAAGCCTCAAAACGATCTTCCAGTACCAGTTTCTTTGTGCTCAGCATCGCTCCAAAGTGTCCACAGATCAGACGGTCCACTGCGCCTTCTCGAATATAGCCTTCCGCATTATGTTCTTCATCCCAGACTCCGAATCCCGCACTGGATATAATCGTCAGATGTCTGGGGGACTGCATTCTCTCATATCTCCGGAAAAGTGCCTCATGCAGCTCCACCGGATTTTCAATCCCTACAAAAGAATTCACACAGATACAATCACCATCCCGAATCAGACGAATGGCTTCATCGGAACTCATAATTTCATACATTCTTCTTCTCTCCTCACGTTTCAATCTGTAAGTAATTTTAACAGAATCCCCTTTTTAAGTCCAGTTCTTTATCGGATTAAGGGTTCTCACCAATCTCATCCAGGCTTATTCTAACAACACTTTGCAGAAAAGCAAGTATCTGTTTCTCTTGTTATTTTTTTCTATCTGTACTAAAATGATAACATAATCAATAAAGAACTTATTGGAGGGACAATGAAACATTTCAGTGAAAAAATATATCTGACCCTCACCCCTCCCACAGAAGAGGAAGCCGGTGGGGATCAGCAGCGAATCGAAAAAGCACTCTCTGCTCTTGGATACGATCCTGTAAAAATTTCTTTGCATGCACTTCAACAACTCTATCCCATGTGCAGAGAATGCGGCTATCATCTGACCGCCACGCTCGTATACCGGGAGTCCGATTGGATCCTTACACATCTGGAACCGGGAGATACCCGTGATGCTCATTATGGTCTTGCCGTAGACTATGGCTCCACAACGATTATCATGCAGCTGATCAATGTAAATACAGGCGAGGTTCTCGCCCAGGCCCGGGAAGCAAACGGACAGATTGCTTACGGAACAGATATTCTTACCAGAATTACCTTTACCATGGAAGACGCTTCCCACATGGATATCCTGCAGCAGGCTACCGTAGAGACATTCAACCGCCTCATTCATCGTCTGTCACACGAAACCGGAATCGAAGCCGCTAATTGTCCGGTTCTTATCATCTCAGGAAATACATCTATGATTCATTTTCTTCTGAAACTGAATGCATGGGCAGTCTTTGCCGCACCTTATGCACCGGTTACCATGAATCCCGGATGGTTTCAAGGGCAGGAACTGGGGCTGGATTTTTCCGGTATCGTATATATCATTCCTTCTGCTTCCAACTATATTGGCGGAGACATTGTGAGCGGTCTCTTAACTATGGATTTCTATAAAAAAGACGAGGTCTGTCTCTTTTTTGATATCGGCACCAACGGAGAACTGGTCATCGGAAACCGGGAATGGCTTCTGGCCGGAGCCGGTGCTGCGGGACCGGCTTTAGAAGGCTATATCAGCCGTTTTGGCATGCGGGCACAGGACGGTGCCATTGACAGCGTCTCTATTTCCGGCAAAGAGCTCACTTTTACTACCATTGGCAATCAGAAACCGATCGGCATCTGCGGTTCCGGCATCATCGATCTTCTGGCACAGATGCGACTCAATGGCTGGATCGATATAGCAGGTAAACTCAATCCCAATGCTTCTAACCGAATCGTTTACCTGGAGGAAGACCAGGAATACGCTGCCGTCTATGCCTTAAAGGAAGAATCTGCCAACCAGGAAGCTTTGTATTTTTCTCAGACAGATATTGAACAGTACCTTGATACAAAAGCTGCCGCTTATACTATGGTGGACTGTCTTTTGGAAACTGCCGGATATGACTGTGAAAACCTGACGCACTGTTATCTCTCCGGCGCATTCAGTGCACACTCCAACCTGGAATCTGCCATTACCATCGGTATCTTTCCTGATCTTCCGATGGAGAAATATTCCTGTATTCCCAATTCTTCCCTGGACGGTGCCCGTACGTTACTTCTTGACCGTTCCAGATTGGAAGATATTCAGTATCTTACAAAAACCATGTACTGTGTCCAGTTTGCATCCATCCCCGATTTTCTGATCCGTATGCAGGCTGCAAAATTCATTCCTCATACGGATATGAAACGCTATCCCACTGTAGAAAAAAAATTACTGTCCCGTTAATGCAGGACAGTAATTTTCATTTTTCCTGTTTTTCGTACATGAAAATCAACTTCATGTTTTCTTCCAACACTGTATGCAGCTGCAGTTTCACCGATTCCGGAAAATTTTCCCAGCTTTTGTTGATTTCGTCTATGTAATACATATTTTCATCAAGAATTGCAAGAGGCGAATATCCGTACAGAAAATATAACGAGTTCAGAATATCTGCATCTGGATCCACTTCCAGTTTTTCCAGTCTCTGATATCTTTTAATATTGATTTTCAGACTTTCTGCCATCTGAGCCTGTGTCAAATGCTCCAGATTCCGGATATTTTTCCAGATTGTTTCCTGCGTATTTCTCTGCTCTGCCAATCGAATATATTTCCACACTTTTCGATTTTCTTCCTTCCTGTCCTCTCCATAAGTAAGAATTGTTCCCTGTCTTGTAATCCACAACAACGTTTTGATCAGTTCTGTTTTTCCCTGCTCTGTTCTGCATCTATGTACACATGCTTCCACAATACCTGTATGATAAGGAATTCCTGTAATCAGATAATTTACATCCCCTCCATTTTCTTCAAACCTTTTCAGACTTCTATAGGAAATATATTTTGTCCCATTTTCCATCTTACTGTAATGACTCTGGTTGACGCCTAATTCTTTACTCATCTCTTCCTGACTTTTTCCCAGTTTATGTCGATATATAGCCAGTCTTTTCGGTATATTATGTTTATCCGTTTCCATTCGTATTCTCCAATAATCTTTTCTATATTGTAGAATCTTTTATTTGTCCATTCGGATACCCATTTGTGAATATTTTACTTTTTTGGCTATTTATTCAAATAAAAAAACAGCAGAAAATTCTGCCGTTTTTTATTTATAATCATTCATTTACTGTTTCCTGGATTTTTTCAATCAGGCTCTGTACTTCTTCTGTACTGAGTCCTGCAAAGCTTCTAAGAGAACGAAGAGGTGAATTTTCCATCATTTTTAATGTCATTTCCGGTGTAATGGCTTCACTTGCTGCAGTACCCTCTTCTGCGCCGCCGCCCATATTCACCATCATCTTATCAACCAGATCAGAAATAACAGCCTTTGCCTTCGGTTCTGCAAGCAGCTCAGAAATCGTGGTATTCATATGAATCTGCATTGGAATTTTTGTAGTGGAAAGAACTGTCACATGTTCTTTCAGACGGATATCTCTGGAGGAACTTCCCACAAGAATTTCATAGGTTCCGGAAGCCGCATACCAGTCATGGATCTCTTCGTTATACCATGCAAAACTTCTCTTATTCAGTTCCATCGAAACTGTTTTTTCTTCTCCCGGATGGAGTTCTACTTTTACGAAATTCTTCAATTCTTTCACCGGACGGAATGCAGCACCTGTATGATCTGCTACATAAAGTTCCACAACTTCTTTTCCGGCAACCGCACCTGTATTTTTTACTTTCAGACTGACGGTCAGTTTATCTGTATCTTTTATTTCTTTTGCTGACAACTGCAGGTCACTGTATGCAAAAGTAGTGTAACTTAATCCATATCCAAAAGGATAACGAACTGGCATTTCTTTTGTATCATAATAGCGGTATCCAACAAACACGCCCTCTTTATATTCCACTGTTTTTCCATTTCCAGGGAAATTCAGATAGGAAGGATTGTCTGATAATTTATATGGAATGGTCTCTGCAAGCTTTCCGGAAGGATTTACCTTACCAAAGAGAATCGCTGCTTCTGCTGCCCCTGCACCCTGTCCGCACAGATAGGCTTCCAGGATACCTTTCACCTGATCTGCCCAAGGCATTTCCACAGGGGATCCATTGTGAAGCACAACAACCACATTTGGCTGAACCTTAAGAATATCTTCAATCAGGATATTTTGACAATTTGGCATAGCCATATGTTCTCTGTCATATCCCTCTGACTCGAAAGCATCCGGAAGTCCTGCAAAAATCACAGCCACATCTGCTGCTTTTGCAGTTTCTACTGCTTCTTTCAGCATTGCTTCCTCTATTTTATCTTCTTTTACATCGTAACCCTGTGCATAAGTCACTTCTGTGTATTCTTTCACAGCATCCAATGCACTTTCTACTTTAAAGGAATTAATGTGAGAACTTCCGCCTCCCTGGAATCTTGGATTCTTGGCAAACTTACCGATAAATGCAATCTTCTGACCTTCTGTTTTCAGTGGAAGAATTCCGTCATTTTTCAACAATACCATGGATTCTTCTGCAATACGAACAGCCAGTTTATGATCTTCCGCAAGATCAAACCTTCCGGGCTGACGGTTATCTGTATATTTAAAAATAATATTCAGGATTCTTTCAACTGCCGTATCAAGCACCTGTTCATCCAATGTACCATTTTTTACTGCTTCTACGATTTCTTTGTCTGTATAACCGCCGCTACCGGGCATTTCCAGATCAAGACCTGCTGCCAGACCTTTCACACGTTCATTTACAGCACCCCAGTCAGACATCACATATCCTTCAAATCCCCATTCATCTCTCAGAATTTCTGTAAGCAGTTTATGGTTTTCTGATGCAAATTCTCCATTGATCTGGTTATAAGAGCACATAACCGTATCCGGTTTTCCTTCTTTAATAGCGGTCTCAAATGCGCCCAGATAAATTTCACGGAAAGTTCTTTCATCCATCTCGGAAGAACAGGACATTCTGCGATATTCCTGATTATTTGCCGCAAAATGTTTGATGGAAGTTCCTATATTTTTTGACTGTACGCCTTTAATATGCGCCGCTGCCATCTCAGAAGCCAGATAGGGATCCTCTGAGAAATATTCAAAATTTCTTCCGCAAAGAGGAGAACGTTTAATATTTACTGCCGGTCCAAGAATGACCGAAACATCCTGTGCCTGGCATTCCTCTCCAAGCGTCTCTCCAAGGGTCTGCAGAAGCTCCCGGTCAAAAGAGCAGGCAGTTGCACAGGCAGTCGGAAAACACACGGCTTTAATGCTTTCATTCTGTCCCAGGTGATCTGCTTCCTGGTCCTGTTTACGCAGTCCGTGAGGACCATCACTTACCATAACTGCAGGGATTCCAAGACGTTCCACACTTTTTAAATGCCAGAAATCTTCACCGGAACACATGCCTGCCTTTTCTTCCAGAGTCATCTGACTGATTATTTTTTTCACATCACGTTTCATCTGTTTTACGCTTCCTTTCAGAGTAATTTTATACCTTTAACATAGCATATCTTACCCGTTATGAATACTAGGATTCTGCTGTTTTTACAAAAATATTGCTATTTCTTTTCTTTGTGATACACTGGATACAAACATCATCCCAGGGAGGACTCTTTTATGTATACAACGCTCACTCTGAAAGAAATCCAGGAAACCAGCAGAATCCTCTATCATCTGACACAAATTCCTGTCATCTGCAAAAGCCAACAGAAACTGCTGTTTACCTATCCAGATCTGGATGGAATGGAGTTACTCAATCTTCCTTTTTGTCCAAAAGAGCAGCCCATCCAGAACAACTGCGAACTTCCTGCCTTTTACAGTGAACATCCGGGATTCTTTTATGCCGGTTTTGCTTTTGAGAATCAGGAAGGGCTTTTTCACTTTCTGACAGGTCCCTGCCTTTCCAGTCAGCTTTCTCTAAAGGAATTGCAGAACGTTTTTCCAAAACTGAAAAAACAAAATCCAAAGGTTCTCTTTTCTCTTTTGAGTACCTTTTCTCTGCAGGAACCGGAATACCTGTGCGACTTTCTCTCTCTGCTTTATGCTTTGTTTTTTCAGGTACGGATTTCTCCCGGGCAAATCCAGGAAACCATCCAGACAGAAGATTATGAGACCATTCCCAGAAACACGCAGGAAACTTTATTTCAGCAACGGGAAAATTCCCATTTTCATACCCCTTATTCCTGCGAAAAGAAAATGCTGGATTCTGTACGAAGAGGAGATATGACCCATATTCAGGAGCGTCTCAGTGACCTGAATCTTACAGGAAAGCCCGGAATTCTTTCCAAAGATCCTCTGCGGCACAATCAGAATCTTTTTATCTCCTGCATTACCCAGATTACAAGAGCAGCCATCGATGGAGGCGTACCGGAAAACAAAGCTTATGCAATGAGTGACAGTTATATTCAGGCCTCTGAACAATGCAAAACAGTAGCTTCTCTTACTCCTCTCCGGGAAAAAGCAGCCCTAGAATTCACTGCTGCCGTGGCCAAATGCCAAAAACAGAAGGGATCTTCTCCTGCTATACGCAGAGCAATGAATTACCTCTTTTCTCATCAGCATGAAAAGATCACTCTGGCAAATGCTGCTGCCATTGCCGGATTAAGCCCCGGACGCTTTGCCCATCTCTTTAAAGAAGAAACCGGTATAACCCCTATCGAATATCTGAATCGCGAACGAATCGAAACAGCCTGTCATCTCCTTGCCGATTCCAGATATTCCATCTCGGAAATCAGCAGCTTTCTCACTTTCTCCAATGAAAGCTATTTTATCCGTGTGTTTAAGAAATATACAGGAACAACACCCAAAAAATACAGGGATTCCTTTTAACAGAGTCCCTCCGTTTCATGGCATACATATTTCAGTTGGAAAGCACTGGATAATATGCTATAATTGCAAGTAGTAAAAAAACAGGAGGTACATAGAAATGAGAGCGGAATTTGATGAAACTTTAGTAACCGGAAATGAACTGATCGATTCTCAGCATAAGGAACTGATTGAAAGAATTAATCTGCTGCTGAAAAGCTGTGAAGATGCCCAGGGAAAGGTAAAAGCAGTTAAAATGCTGGATTACCTGCTTGATTATACAGAGTTCCACTTCAGTGCAGAAGAAAAACTCCAGGAAGAGATTTCTTATCCGGGTCTGAAAGAACATAGAGAAAAGCACGAAGAATTTAAATCTGCCGTAAAAGAACTGCAGGAAATGTTAGAGGAAGAAGAGGGGCCTACCGAAACATTCGTTGCACAGGTACAGAAAAATGTCGTAGACTGGCTGTTTACACATATTAAAGGATTTGACCGTTCTGTAGCAGAATACAAATTTTTGACATCGAATGCAGACCGTTTATAATGAAAAAGCTGTTCCATCAATGTAAAAAACCATTGATGGAACAGCTTTTTTATTTCGCTGTATATTCCCGTTCTTTGTAATGATGTGCCTCTTCCAGCATCATATCTTTTACTTTCATAAGACGAATCTGTGTACTTCTCTCATTTTCATCCAGTTTCATGGTAATATACTTAATGTTGCTCTGTGCCTCCGGAATAATTACATGTTCCAGAGCATTTACTCTACGGCGTGTTTTTTCAATCTCTGCCGCCATAAGCTGACAGGATTTTTCCACTTCTGCAAGACGAAGCATATCCGGCAGAATATCTGCCAGAGATTTTACTGCACCGTCCAGATCACCGGAAGTAAAAGCAAAACCATAGGAATAAATATCATTTGCATCTGCAGTTCTTGTCTGTGACTGAAATACGGGAATATCCACACTCATAACATTCTTCTTTCCTGTTTCCAGATAGACTTCCTGTTTTGGTGCCATGAGAGCCGTATTTAAGATCTGTTCCGACATGCCGGCTTTTGCTATAACGAAGTTCTTGTTCGCGTTCTTAATACCCTCTTCCACTTTCAGACGCAGAGCCATATTTTCTCTTGCCAGATCCAGGAACTGCCGCATAAGTTCGTCACGTTTATCCTTCAGGAGTTTATGTCCTTTTACAGCTGTGACCAGCTTCTTTTTCTGCTTGTTCAGCTCCATTCTGGTAGGATTTATCTGGGTAGATGCCAAGTACAATCACCTCTTTCAATATTTGCCGTAATACTCATCCAGATACTTGTCATCAATACGTTTCAGCTCGCTCCTTGGAAGAATGGACAGCAGCTTCCAGCCAATGCGCAGAGTTTCTTCAATATCACGGTTTGCATTGTAGCCCTGAGATACATATTCTTTCTCAAAGGCATCTGCAAATTTTGCATAAATCAAGTCAATATCAGAAAGAGCAGCCTCACCAAGGATTGTCATAAGCTCTTTCGCGTCTTTACCACGTGCATAAGCAGCAAACAGCTGGTTCATAGTGTTTGCATGGTCGGCACGTGTCTTTCCTTCTCCGATTCCTTTATCTTTCAGACGTGACAGAGACGGCAGAACATCGATTGGCGGTGTTACACCTTTTCTGTAAAGTTCACGGCTCAGAATGATCTGACCTTCTGTGATATAACCGGTAAGGTCAGGAATCGGATGGGTCTTATCATCTTCAGGCATGGTAAGAATCGGAATCATGGTAATGGAACCATTGCTGCCTTTCTTACGTCCGGCTCTTTCGTATAAAGTTGCAAGGTCTGTATACATATAACCCGGATATCCACGACGTCCCGGAACCTCTTTACGTGCGGCAGATACTTCACGCAGTGCATCTGCATAGTTTGTGATATCGGTAAGAATTACCAGAACGTGCATATCTTTTTCAAACGCAAGATATTCTGCTGCTGTAAGAGCCATACGCGGAGTTGCGATACGCTCTACCGCCGGGTCATTTGCCAGGTTGATGAACAGAACGGTTCGGTCAATGGCACCTGTTTCTTTGAAGCTTTCAATGAAGAAGTTGGATTCTTCGAAAGTAATACCCATAGCAGCAAATACTACGGCAAAGTTTTCTCCTGTACCACGCACCTTTGCCTGTCTTGCAATCTGTGCTGCCAGCTGAGAATGCGGCAGACCGGAAGCAGAGAAGATCGGCAGCTTCTGTCCACGTACCAATGTGTTCAGTCCATCAATAGCGGATACACCGGTCTGAATGAACTCTTCCGGATACATTCTCGCAGCCGGGTTCATAGGCAGACCATTAATGTCTTTTCTCTCATCCGGAAGGATCTCCGGACCATCATCAATGGGACGGCCCAGACCGTCAAATACACGGCCCAACATATCTTCGGATACACCCAGCTCCATGCTTCGTCCAAGAAAACGAACCTTACTGTTTGACAGGTTAATACCTGTAGAGCTTTCAAAAAGCTGTACCAGTGCATCACTTCCGTTAATTTCCAGAACTTTGCATCGTCTGGTTTCTCCGCTTGCCAGTTCGATTTCTCCTAATTCATCATAATGTACATCTTCTACACCGCGCACCAACATCAGAGGGCCGGCAACTTCCTGTATGGTTCTATACTCTTTCGGCATTAGAAGTCCTCCTTCCCTAATACATTGGCGATTTCTGAAGCCAGATTTTTCATTACTGTCTCATATTCACCGTCAAGATTTTCTTCTGTCACATATTTAAAACGTCCGATTTTTTCACGTACATCCATTTTGATCAGTCCCTGGATATTTGCTCCCTGATCAAGGGCTTCTTTTGCCTGTTCATAGAATGCAACAACCAGATTCATAAGCATATACTGTTTTTTCAGAGAACTGTAGGTATCGACTTCATGGAAGGAGTTCTGATGTAAGAAGTCCTCACGAATGGATCGTGCAGCTTCCATTTTCAGACGGTCACCTGCTGAAAGAGCATCCATACCTACCATCTTAACGATTTCTTCCAGTTCGGCTTCGTCCTGAAGAAGGCTCATAAGCTTCTGACGATTTTCCATCCAATCCGGTGCTACTTTTTCATTAAACCAACTTTCCATATTGTCCAGATACAGAGAATAACTGGTCAGCCAGTTAATCGCCGGGAAATGACGTTTGTAAGCCAGAGAAGAATCCAGTCCCCAGAATACTTTTACAATACGAAGGGTTGCCTGAGATACCGGCTCGGAAATATCACCACCTGGAGGAGAAACTGCACCGATAACAGAAAGTGCACCTTCTCTTTTATCTTTTCCAAGAGAGATTACGTGACCGGCTCTTTCATAGAACTGTGCCAGACGGGAACCCAGATATGCAGGGTAACCTTCCTCACCTGGCATTTCTTCCAGACGGCCGGACATTTCTCTAAGTGCCTCTGCCCAACGAGAGGTGGAATCTGCCATAAGGGCCACGGAATATCCCATATCACGGAAATATTCTGCAATCGTAATACCAGTATAAATCGATGCTTCACGGGCAGCAACCGGCATATCAGAAGTATTTGCGATCAAAACCGTACGTTCCATCAAAGACTGTCCTGTTTTCGGGTCTTTCAGTTCCGGGAACTCGTTCAAAACGTCTGTCATTTCGTTTCCACGCTCGCCGCATCCGATATAAACCACGATATCTGCTTCTGCCCATTTTGCAAGCTGATGCTGAATAACTGTTTTTCCACTTCCGAACGGTCCCGGAACTGCAGCTACACCACCTTTTGCAATGGGGAAGAAGGTATCAACAACTCGCTGACCGGTTACCAGAGGCATCTCCGGCGGAAGTTTCTTTACATACGGCCGACCACGGCGAACCGGCCATTTCTGCATCATAGTCAATTCTTTGTTGCCGGCTTCTGTTTCAATCACAGCAACTACATCTTCTACCGTAAATTCTCCGGATTTGATTTCTTTTACCTTACCTTTGATTCCATAAGGAACCATGATTTTATGATTTACTACAATGGTTTCCTGTACGGTACCGATAATATCTCCGGCTTCCACATCTTCACCGGTCTGTACTGTTGGAACAAAATTCCATTTTCTGTCTCTTTTCAGAGAAGGAACCTCAACACCACGTTTCAGGTTTGTTCCTGATACTTTCATAATATCGTCCAGGGGACGCTGAATTCCATCGTAAATACTTGTGATCAGACCTGGTCCCAGTTCTACGGAGAGAGGTGCATCTGTGGATTCTACCGGTTCTCCCGGTCCAAGTCCTGATGTCTCCTCGTAAACCTGAACACTGGCTTCATCACCGTGCATTTCGATGATCTCACCAATCAGACGCTGATTACTTACACGTACCACGTCATACATATTGGCATCTCTCATACCTTCTGCAATAACCAGCGGTCCTGCTACTTTCTTAATCGTACCCTTGCTCATGGTTACGAATCACCTGCTTTCTAAAATTTATTCACTTCCAAAAAGGATATCCGAGCCTACAGCCTGCTCTACGGATTTTTTCACTCCCAAAACGCCGTTACCTGTATTGCCGGATACACCGGGAATCAAAATCACAGCCGGGAGAAGCTGTTCCTTAAATTTTTCAATTACCTTTTCACACTCTGCCGCTACATCTTCTGTAATATAAATGATTCCATACTGATTTCCTGCAAGTGCTTCCAGTTTTTCTTCCGCTTCTTTTCGGGATGACACCGGGAATGTATCAAGACCCAGTGCTGCAAATCCGAATATGCTGTCATAATCGCCGACTACTGCAATCTTATACATACATTTCCCTTACCCTTTCCCGGATAGAATCATCCGAAAGTCCGCTTCGTT
This sequence comes from Blautia sp., assembly GCA_022777285.1. Taxonomy (GTDB): domain Bacteria; phylum Bacillota; class Clostridia; order Lachnospirales; family Lachnospiraceae; genus Blautia. The sequence goes on along the minus strand of JALFGN010000066.1, from coordinate 22,108 downwards.
TACCGGACACAATGATTCGTACCGTTTTTATTTCATTCTCTCTGGCCAGCACATAAGCTACCAGAGGACCTACTGAAAATACTTCATACTTCTGTGGCTGCATCGTCTGTATCATTCGATTGTCACACCAGCGTTCAAATGCTGACGGAGATTCTGCAATGGCTTTTCCACCTTCTGCATAATCGGTTCCTGCCAGATATTCTACGATTGCATCCATTCCGCCAATGGCTGCCTTTGCAAGCTGTGCCACATTCAAAGACTCACATTCTGCCATGGCACGTTTCATAAAGTCCATGGTTTTTGCCGTTTTCTGTGAACGCACAGCAATTTTAATATCAGCAATTGCAACCGTAGATTCTGCATAATCCTTGATAATGCTGTCCTTAGCTTCTTTTCCTGCAGCATAGATTGCCTCCAGCAGCGCTTTGTCCACAATCACATCACACAGCTGTCCGTCTCTGGTATGCAGAAGAACTTCATAAGCTTCCCGCGCTGCCTCTGCCATAAATGCAGGGAGTCTGGAAAATTCCTTGTTTTTTACAATCTCCAGCATTTCATCCGGAGAGATAGAAGTATCTTCATAATAAATATTCAGATTCTTTCCATGCTCTTCTGTACAGGCATCTTTAATTGCAGCCTTCAGATTGTGAAACAGATTCGGATAAGACAACACATCAAAAACCTTCATATCCACACCCAGTTCCCGGATGGTCTCCCAGATTTTTTCCTGTTCTCTGTTCAGAATTGCCTCTGCACTCTCTGAAGTATTCATATCGCCCCAGCCTTTTTCCTGCAGAAACTGGATACACTGTTCTTCTGTTCTGCAGGCAAGAAGCTGCTCGATTACTGCAGATGTAAATAACGCTGTTTCCAACACTCGAATTCGCGCAACCGCATAAGTATAGTTTGTCTTACCCAAGATAATTCCTCCTTTTTGCGGTTATCGCTTATGAAAATAATAAGGCATGTACTTTATCGGAAAGTTCCCCTCTTCTGGAATCAAACATTGCCTTAAATGTACAGTTTTCTTCGATTCCTCCATATATGAGAACAAATCCACCCTGAATGTTTCTCTCTTCTTTTGAAACAATCAGCTTTCCGCCCTTTGCAGCAGCAATTGCTGCGATTTCTTTCTCGAAACCATCCGGCATTCTCTTTTTGTCATCAGAGGAGAAACAAATTTCGCCCTCTTCCGGCAACACATATTTATTCAACATTTTACGAATGATATCAAAATATGTTTCTGTATCAGACGCCAGCATTTTCTTATAGGCACGTTTCAGGATCTCTGAAATCACTTCCTGTTTTGCTTTGAGGACTGCTTTTCTTTTCTGCAGATCACAGGAAGATTCTGCACGTCCTTTTAAAGACTCTGCATCCGCTTCTGATTTTTCGGAGATACGTTGGCACTCAGCTTCCGCATTTTTTCTGGCTTCTGCCATCACTGCATCCGCTTCTTTTTTTGCCTGTTCCAGAATTTCCCCTGCAGACCGGTTTGCTTCGTCCAGAATCTGGCTTTTCATTTTCTCTAATCCAGTCATTCTCAAGCTCTCCTTTACTTATTTCTGTTACTGTCCTTTTCTCTGTCTCTTAGAATGACAGGTTTGTTACGGAAAGAATAGAAATCAGCAGAGCAAGAATTGCATATGTTTCAACCATTGCCGGGAACAGCATCGCTTTACCGAACTGTTCCGGTTTTTTTGCTACGATTCCGATTGCAGCAGCGGAAGTTTTTCCCTGGTAATAAGCAGAAACAAGACCAACTACCCCAATTGGCAGACAAGCACAGAAAACAAGAAGTCCCTGAGAAGTTGTAAGTTCCATTAAGCCGCCGCCTAACAGGCCGATTTTGGAAAGTGTGATAAATCCAACCAACAGACCATAAATACCCTGTGTACCTGGAAGCAGCTGCATAATCAAAACTTTTGCAAATTTACTTGGATCTTCCGTAACAACTCCTGATGCAGCCTGACCTGCAATACCTACACCAATAGCAGAACCCATACCTGCTAAAATAACTGCAATCGCTGCTCCTAATAATGCGTAAACCATACCTAACTGACTCATAAATAAGTTTCCTCCTTAACATCTACATATTTTGTGTTTAATTTAAAAGGATTAAAGGGTTTTCCGCCACCCTCATAAAATTTACCGAAAAACTCTACAAACTGTAAACGGTTTGTGTGTACATAAGCACCCAGAATATTGATTGCCATATTCAACGTATGTCCTACAATAAATACGAGAATAAACACGATCGCTCCAAATATGCCATCTCCTGCCATACTTCCCATCTGGTTGATAACGGAAGCAATCACTCCTGTTGCAAGACCAAGGGCAAGAAGACGAGAATAAGAAAGTACATCGCTGAGCCATCCGGTTACGTTATAAATATCATATGCACCCAGTGCAAGGCGGAGTGCAACATTTTTCTTTGCTCTTCCGGACATCAAAAGAAGCCCAAGTACACCGGCAATTGCCATGACTTTTCCGATCATGGATACCGCCGGAGGGAATGTACCTGCCGGAATCTGAGAAATCGAAGCAAAAATCGTACTTGGAAGAAGCATAAGAATCAAACCGATCAGAAATACATACCAGATAATTACATCACAGAAGAAATCCATATATTTTTTATCTTTCAAAAGCATGTATCCTTTCATTCCGAGTCCCATGAACAGATGGATCAGACCAAACAGCATGGAGTACATCAACAGGCGCATGGGGTCATTCATAGGAACAAACCATGCTGCCTTGATCAATCCTGTAGATGGTACATCTACATGGAAAAAGGTCCTTGCAACTACATCAATGGCATCTCCAAAGTATCCTCCGAACAGCACGCCCCAGGCAAGTGTGGAAAGTCCACAGTACATAAACATTTTAATTGCCTTGTGCATGCCCTGTTCCATACGGGGAAACTTTTTCAGTACGATAAAACAACCCAGGAACATAACCAGTCCATAGGCAGCGTCCGACAGCATCAGTCCGAAGAAAAATACATAGAAGAAAGACATAATAAATGTAGGGTCTACTTCTCCTTTCTTCGGAAGACCATAGGAACCCAGAACACCTTCCACGGATTCTGAGAATGCATTGTTGGAAAGTAAAACAGGTGCATCTTCATCCTCTTTTACTTCTTCCACATCAAATACCAGGTCGTACGCTTCTTCCATTGTTTTTTTCACGGCATTTACCGCTTTTTCCGGTATATAACCGCTGATAACAAAAGTTCGGTAAGACTGGGGAATCTCTCCCAGTACTTCATATTTTTCCGCCCTTGCACGGAAATAATCCGATATCAGTTTTAAATCTTCCCGTTTGTCTGCATATTCAATAATATGCTCCTGACAAACCTGTATCTGCTTCTCCAGACTCTTGATCTGATTCTGCAGATTTTCTTTCTCCGCCTGCGGAATTTCATCCACAATCTGCGATGGTTTTGCAAATCCACCCTGCCTCAATGCATTTTCTACCAGTTCTGCTTTCTCCCTCAGGCAAAGCACAACAACATAGGTCGCATCTCTCTCTGCAGAAAGTATGGTAACGTCTACTTCTTCTGCCTCCGGCGCATACTGAGCAAGAAGACTGTAGATTTCTTCCAGACTCATGACACTTGAAATCGTGCCGATCAGGGCCTTTACAGATTTTGTACCGTCAAAACTGACCGGCACATCCAGACTCATCCATGGAGTCAGTGCCTCGATCTGATTTTCCAGTTTCTGAATGTTTGCCCGACATTCTGCCATTTCTTTCTGCCAGCCGGTAATTCTGGAAGCAGCATTGATCAGTTCTTCCTTCTGTGCTGCGATCTGATCATAATCCTCTTTGTCAATCAGTTTTTTCCCTTCCAGACTGGACAGCAGGGATTTTTTCTCCGGCACATATTCCTGCAGGATATCAAGAGCAGAATCTGCAAGCACTGCTTTCTTTTCAAAAGTGTTTCTGGCACCCTGGGTGTCCATTTTCTGAAAATCTGTTTCTTCTTCCAGAATCTGGCTCATTTCCATAACGCCCATGGCCTGCAGCTTTTCGAGAATCTCTTTTCGATCCTTTTTCAGTGCGCAGATACTGACACGCCGCATCTGCAATACTGCCATATTCGCATCCCTCCTTTAATTTTTTTCTAAATTAAGCGGTTGTTTTCTTATTTCTTAGACCGCTCCTTACGCGCATTCTGCGCTCAGATTAACTCGGAAATAATCAAATCAACCGCTTCTTTCTCACGACTCATAGCCGCTGCCTTCATATTTTCGATTTCTACTCCGGCTTGTTTCAAAGCCTCTTCTGTCTGCTGATTTCCACTTGCTTCTACAGACTCACGCAATTTTTCCGCTTTCTCTCTGGCCTGAGAAACCATATCTGCATACAGCTTTTCTGAAGCTTCTTTCGCTTCCTGAGATATTTTCGCACTCTGACGTTTTGCATCCTGCACAATATTTTCCGCCTGTTGCTCCACATCCCGGATTTCTTTGATTGTTCCTTCTATCACAGTATCACCACCTTCACATATTTTTAATATTACTATGAATTATGCATTTTGTCAATATTTTAACATTTTTTCCTAGCATTTTACACTATTTTTTCCACATAAATTTGTATCTCCACACGCAAAAAAGAGAGAATGCACACAGTCTCTTGCATCCTCTCTTTAATATTTTGTATATTTTGCCTTTTTTTGACTTTTTTGTCAATTCCTAGCATTTCCGTATTTATTCATATAAATAATTGACGTATTTTTCATCTTCCACAGTCGTCTGATCAATCCACTGATAGCCCGGATCAATATACTCATCATTCGGAAGTTCCAGCGCTGCTCGGACTGCTGCAACTACAGTTGCATATCCCATTCCATAAGGATTCTGTGCAATGACCCCGACTTCTTCTCCTGACTGAATCGCTTCTTTTTGTCTCTTCCCTGCATCAAATCCCACAACTGCCAGCTGTTTTCCGGATGCCTTCACAGCATCCAGAACGGATGCTCCCACAGTTTCATTCGTACAGTAATACCCTTTTACATCCGGGAAAAGTGTCAGAACACTTTCTGTCATCTCTTCTACCGAAGAGTCTTCATTTTCATGAGAAATATTTACAATTTCTATATCCGGATAGTTTGCAATCTCATCCGTAAATCCTTTTTCTCTGTCCTGACTGTTTTCTGAACTCTCTACATGCGTCATGACAGCAATCTTTCCTTTTTCTTCGATTGCCTGGGCAAGCTTTCTTGCTGCCTCTGCACCTGCTTTATAATTATCAGAAACGCAGACTGCATTTACCGTCCCCGTTGCCACACCGGAATCAAGAACAATCACAGGAATCCCATTTTCCTCTGCATATTCCAGCTGGGCCTGACAGGATGCCATATCGATTGCGGAAAGACACAAAACTGCCGGATTTTCCGCAAGTACTGCATCAATAGTATTAATCTGCCCTTCTACATCTGTTTCATCCGATGGTCCTTCAAAGGAAAGCCGAATCTTATCGTCCCCTTTATATCCCATTTTTTCATTCAAATCTTTTACTGCTGCATCCATGCCTTGTTTGATTGTATTCCAGAATCCCGTCTTCGTTGTCTTCGTCACAACTGCGATACGAATTCCCGGCTCCGGTTCCAGTTCCTCAAGAGAAGTATAATCAATCGTCCCGCCATTCTCTCTAAGAGCTGTCATAGTCAAATCTTCTGTCATATTTTCGGATTGTCCTTCAGAAGGTGAAGGTACTTCCTCTTCCGTTTTTTCATTTTCTGTTTTTTCTTCGTCCGATTCCGTCTGCTCATCTTCTGAAGATTCCTGTATCTCTTCTCCCTGACCGGTTTCCTGAGTCTTCACTTCAGAACTCACCTGCTTTTTCGCCTCTCCACAGGAAATCACACTGCCTGTCATAAATACTGCACACAGTAAAGCAACAACTGTACGTTTCATGTTCCATCCTCCACCTGGGGCATCCCCCGCTTTTTCCAATATCTACATGAACTTTTTACAAATAATGGGGCATGATCCCCTTCTGAAATATTATACACAAAACTTTTTATTAGTCTATAGGAATTTTGTGATAAATTTATGAAATCATAACTGCCATTCCCTGAAAATTCCATAAATCAAAAGTGCAGATAAAGGGCCAAACAAAACCCCTTTCCAGCCATACGCAAATACTCCCAGATAAAAGGAAAGCAGAACCACAAGAGGAGAAGCTCCTATTTTCTTTCCGATCAGCCTCGGTTCCAGAAACTGCCGAATTCCACTTGCTGTAAAATAAAGCACAATACATCCTGCCGCCATACCGGTATTTCCCTTTATTATCAATATGATTGCCGCCGGAATCAGAAAAGTCCCTGTTCCAAGAACAGGAAAGGCATCCAACAAACCGATCAATACCCCATACAATAAGAAATGATGAACTCCAATCAAATAAAATCCCGCTATACAAATGAAAATAACCAGTCCCATAATCTTTATCTGTGCTTTTATATAACTGGAGATACCCTTCCCTATGTTTCGCAAAAGCAGCTTCCATTGCAATCCAAATTTCCACTGATCCAATACTTTTTCCAGCCATTCCCGTTCTTGAATGAATAAGACGGCCGATACCGCCGTCAGAATCCCTCCTCCTATTACTTTTGTACAGATTTTCAAAGAATTTTTTGCGATTTCTGCCGGATTTTTCCTGTTCCAGATCTTTTCCCACATAAATCCAATCTGCTCACAGAGATACCTTCTGCTGCTGTCTGCAGATATTCCAGTTATAGTTTCTGCCTTCTGACAGCAGGTACCCAAAATTTTCACAGCTTCCTCTTTTATATTGAAATATAAAATAAAAATCCTTTCTGTCTGGTTCAAAATCTCCCGAATTCCCCATACAACTCCTGCACCAATTGCCATCAGCACCAAAACTACAAAGACTGTTTCCACCAGACTCTGCCTGATACAAATTTTCCTTCCCGCGCACTTCTTTATCATCCATTTTCCTGCAGGTCTTACCAGAAGTGCCAGAAGCCAGCCCAAAATAAACGGAAGCATTACAGGAACGAAATATTTCATACTGAAAAATACTCCTGCAATCACTCCCGCTCGCATACCGGTCTTTTTCCAATTCATCTTCTGTTCACCATACCTTTTATCCTTTTTATCAGTATATGTGAACTTTTTCTTCCTATACTATAGGAAAATTTCCACCAGAGGGTTTTATTTCAAACTTCATCCTCTTTCCTGTTTCCGGATGAGAAAACGATAATTTATATGCACACAAAGCAAGCTGTCTCCATTCTTTTTCCTGCATGATCTCCGGATTATATTTCGTATCTCCCCACAAAGGATAACCTGCATGCGCCATCTGTACACGAATCTGATGATGGCGTCCTGTAAAAAGATGGATTTCCACAAGTGCCAGATTTCCTTCTTCTTTCAGCACTTTATATTCCAGAATTGCTTTTTTACTTCCTTTTTCTTTTTCTTCTGCGATTCTGGATTTATTTCCTGTTTTTTCTTTTATCATCCAATCTTCTAATCTTCCGCTTTTTCTTTCCGGTATCCCGCATACTACAGCAAGATAATACTTTTCCATATGGCCTGCCTGCATCTGGCTGCTTAACCTGGCTGCTGCCTTCTTATTTTTTCCAAAAACAAGAATTCCTTCCACTGGCTGATCCAGTCTATGGATGACAGCCAGATACAAGGGTTCGCCTTTTCGAGATAAATAAGTCAAAAGTGCATTTTCCATATCCAAAGTCCCGATTCTTCTGCTTTGTACAGGCATTCCTGCCGGTTTGTGGCATACAAGCAGCTCCCTATCCTCATACAGAATCCTATCTTCCATTACTGCAGTTTGCATAAATAATTTCTCCTATTCTTTTTCTTGCGCACACAAGAACAACCGCCATATCTTCAACTATTTTCAGATACAACGGTTGTCCTAATGCTCTGCGTTATTCAATTTTTTTATTCCTCTCTTTTTTATTTATTATATTTTTTATATGATGATAAAAAATTTGGAATCGATTATCTTTATTTTTCCATATTTAATTTTATAACATTTTCCTGATCTCTTTCATTCCCTATTTATAAATTCTATTCTTGTCCGTTTTATAAATATTATGAATAGTATTTATTGAAAGTTTATATCAATCTATAAAATAGATAATAAAAAGTTTCTTTACAAACGTTCCGAACTGTTTTGTATTCAAAACATTTCTTTATATAAGTCTTTTTGATATAAAAGTTTTTTTAAATCATTCAAATACAACGGGCTGATTCATAAAATAGAACTCATCATATCTTCTTATTGTTTTTTCTTTTACACCTTCAAATAATATATAAATACTTTGTTTTTTCAAAATATATTTCTTTACATATATCTTGAAACCTCTCTATTATTTTTTGTGGTAATTATTCAATATGAGGACACTTTCTGATATCTTACCTGATCTTCTTCTTTTCCTCTGAACAGGATCTTTTAAAAGTTTTTCACTGGAATCAGGTCTTTCTCTAGGGAACTATGCCTTACCACTCTCATATTGATAATTTGTAATATCTGCTATTTCCAACGGAAGATACCTCCTTATCAATATTTCAATTCACACCTTTTCAAATATTTCATTACTTTGTCCTTAGTACTTTCAATAATTTCTTATCTATTATGTACTCTCCATACACTTAAGAAATTCTCATTATCTTTTGTACCTTGTAGCCAACTTCTTAAATAGATTTCTCTTCTCTGAATTAAGAATTGGTTATGTAGTAATGTGTTTGTGGTGTTTTCTTTTGATGGTTATATACTAACATACGCCCTTTTATTTGTCAATATATTTTTCAGAAAAAGTTTTGTTTTTTTATAAATTCTCTTCTATCTATTTTATTCCAGTTAATTGTCGTTTTTATTCAAAATTATATATACAATTCTGTTTATTCACAAAAATTCATGAAGCATCTACACAATCAATCAAAAACAGGAAAGAGCCTGCCCAAGCAGACTCTTTCCCAAATTATGAATCAGATTTCGTTTCCGGGGAATTTTGGAATTCCGTCGAAGCCGACCTGAAGGTCTGCATCTGTAGGAATGTAATCTGTCATTTCTCCGTTGTTAAATTTTTCATAAGCAACCATATCAAAATATCCGGTTCCTGTAAGACCAAACAAAATGGTTTTTTCTTCTCCGGTCTCTTTGCATTTCAAAGCTTCATCGATCGCTACGCGAATGGCATGGGAGCTTTCCGGTGCCGGCAGGATTCCTTCTACTCTTGCAAACATCTCAGCAGCTTCAAATACAGAAGTCTGTTCTACCGAACGCGCTTCCACCAATCCATCTGCATAGAGCTGAGACACAATAGAACTCATTCCATGGTAGCGCAAGCCTCCTGCATGATTAGCAGAAGGAATAAATCCGCTTCCCAGTGTATACATTTTTGCCAGGGGTGTCACCATACCGGTATCACAGAAGTCATATACATATTTTCCTCTGGTAAGACTCGGACAGGAAGCGGGTTCTACCGCGATAAACTGATAGTCACGCTCTCCTCTCAGTTTTTCTCCCATAAACGGAGAAATCAGTCCGCCCAGATTGGATCCGCCACCTGCACATCCAATGATCATATCTGCCTTGACGCCATATTTATCCAGTGCAGCTTTTGCTTCAAGGCCGATGATTGACTGATGAAGTAGAACCTGATTCAGTACACTTCCCAGTACGTAACGATATCCTTCCTTGTTCACTGCAGTCTCTACTGCCTCTGAAATCGCACATCCAAGACTTCCTGTTGTTCCCGGATGTTCAGCCAGAATCTTTCTTCCTACTTCTGTCGTATCAGACGGAGATGGGGTCACCTTTGCACCATAAGTTCTCATAACTTCACGGCGGAATGGTTTCTGCTCATAAGAACATTTTACCATATATACATTACAGTCCAGTCCCAGATATGCACAGGCCATGGAAAGAGCGGTTCCCCACTGACCGGCTCCAGTCTCTGTTGTAACACCTTTCAGCCCCTGTTTTTTTGCGTAATAAGCCTGTGCAATGGCGGAATTTAACTTATGACTTCCGCTGGTATTATTTCCTTCAAATTTGTAGTAGATTTTCGCCGGCGTCTGGAGTTTTTCTTCCAGGCAATAGGCCCGAACCAACGGCGATGGACGATACATCTTATAAAAATTTCGGATTTCTTCCGGAATCGGAATATATGCATTGTCATTATCCAGTTCCTGTTTTACCAGTTCCTCACAAAATACAGCCCCCAATTCTTCTGCTGTCATAGGTTTTAATGTTCCCGGATTTAAAAGAGGGGCCGGTTTGTTTTTCATATCTGCACGAACATTATACCATTCTGTTGGCATCTCCTGTTCTTCCAGATAAATCTTATAAGGGATTTTGTTTTCGCTCATTACCTTCTCCTTTTTAACATTTTCATTATTATCCCCTGTAATAATTAATCAGGCAGCCTTTCAGAATAATTTCTCTTTCATCATCTGTAAGTTCACCCAACTTCAGGGTAAATTCTTTCATCGTATCTCCTACTGTATAGGCGTTGACTTCGCTCCATTTTTCTTCAATTGCTTTTCGGATCTGCGGAATAAAGATAAAATCACCTTTTTTGAACGGAAGCTCTCCTTTTTCAATCAGGAATGGAAGCATACCCCAGTTGATCAGATTGGAACGATAGCGTTTTGTAGCATATTCATTTGCTATATTTGCCCATCCTCCAAGAACTTTCTGACAGGAAGCAGCCTGTTCTCTTGCAGATCCATCCCCTGGTTTTACAGCAAAAATCGTACTTCCGATTCCTGTCGTATTCCGGTCTACGTTCGGAAATTCTGCTTTAATCTTCATCCATACAGGTTCGAGGAATGCTGCACCGGTAATCGGGCAAGCACCGGTTTCTCTTGCTTTCTCTGCAAGCTGAATCTCTTTTGCCAGAGGTACATAATCCGGATCTTTTCTGGAAAGTGCAAATTCAGCCAGTTTCAGAGGATTCGAACGGAAGGAGGATGTTTCTCCTGATGGAATCAATTCATCGGTAGTCGTAACCGGATCATGAATTTCAGATACTACTTTCAACAGCAGATTTTCTGTCAATGCACACATTTCAGGCCAGTCTTTAATATTCGGACCAAACTGAATCTCTGTATCCGGATCCGCAACTCCCTTGCTGTCAAATACTCGGTTTTCATAAATTGTCTTATCAAAGAAGTATCGTGGTTTTGTATATTTTACATCAAAATCTGTAGCTGCAGTCAAATACCCTTTATTTGCTGCTGTAGCTGCAATGGAACGGGCATCCATTAATGCAACAGAAGAAATCTGTCCATTCTGAATCTTAGATCCTTCACGGTTCGGGAAATTTCTTGTTGAGTGACGGATACTCAGTGCATTATTTGCCGGGGTATCACCTGCTCCAAAGCAAGGACCACAGAATGCAGTTTTTACTACAGCACCGGTCTGCATCAAAGTTGCAAGCACACCATTCTTTGCAAGTTCCACATAGATCGGAGTACTTGCCGGATATACACTGAGTGTAAACGCATCGGATCCGATGCTTGCACCTTTCAAAATATCTGCTGCGTCACAAATATTCTCAAATCCACCACCTGCACATCCTGCAATGATTCCCTGTTCTACATAAAGTTTTCCATCACGTACTTTATCTTTTAAAGTAAATGGAATCTTACCATCCAGGCTAATCTGTGCTTTTTTCTCTACATCATCAAGAATATCCATCAGATTTGCATTCAATTCTTCGATTGTATATGTATTACTCGGGTGGAACGGCATTGCGATCATTGGTCTTACCTGATCCAGATCCACATAAACCATACCATCGTAATAAGCCACTGCACCTGGTTGCATTTCTTTATATTCTTCCGGTCTGTTGTGGATTTCATAGAAATCTTTAATCGCATCATCGGTTACCCAGATAGAAGAAAGACAAGTAGTTTCTGTTGTCATAACATCCACGCCAATTCGGAAATCTGCACTTAAATTCTGTACGCCAGGACCTACAAATTCCATGACTTTATTTTTCACATAACCATTCGCAAATACTGCTCCAATGATTGCCAGAGCAACGTCCTGAGGGCCAACGCCAGGAATCGGTTTTCCTGTCAGATAAACAGCTACCACTTCCGGACGACGGATATCGTACGTTTTATTCAGAAGCTGTTTTACAAGCTCCGGTCCTCCTTCGCCCATTGCCATAGTACCGAGCGCACCATAACGTGTATGGCTGTCTGATCCAAGAATCATTTTTCCTGCACCTGCCAGCATCTCTCTTGCAAACTGGTGAATAACTGCCTGATGTGGCGGAACATACATGCCGCCATATTTTTTCGCGCAGGTAAGGCCAAACATGTGATCGTCTTCATTAATGGTTCCACCTACTGCGCAAAGAGAATTGTGACAGTTTGTCAGTACATAAGGAATCGGGAATTTTTCCAGTCCTGAAGCTCTTGCAGTCTGAATAATTCCTACAAAAGTAATATCGTGAGAAGTTAATTTATCAAACTTGATCTGCAGATCATCCATATTTCCAGATGTATTATGTTTTTCAAGTATAGAATATGCCATTGTTTCTTTTGATGCTTCTTCACGGGAAACTGCTGTTGAACCTGTCATCTGCCCAATGGCAGCTGCTGCCTCCGGTCCGTCTTCTACTATGTCACGGCCATTTACAAGCCATACTCCACTGTCATATAATTTAACCATGATGAATCCCTCCATTTTTTCTTTTAAAATATTAATATTATAAGTTTTGTTATAGTAAAATGCAAGCATTTTATCACTTTATCAAAAAAAAGAGGGCTGTATCTCTATACAGCCCTCTTTGGCATCAATCCTGTTTTTTCATAAATTCCATGTAACTTGCCACCATCAGTGCAATCTTAAATGTGAGCGCATCATCAAAAACACGTATGTCCAGACCTGTACTCTTCTGAATCTTCTCCAGTCTGTATACCAGCGTATTTCTGTGCAGAAATAACTGTCTGGATGTCTCGGAAATATTCAGATTATTATCAAAGAATTTATTAATCGTATTCAATGTTTCATCATCCAGAGATTCCGGAAGTTTGCCTCCAAATATCTCTTTCATAAACATTTCACACAGAGGCATAGGCAGCTGATAAATCAAACGTCCGATACCAAGGTTATTATAACCCACGATATTTTTCTCCACATAGAAAATCTTCCCTACATCAAGAGCCATCTTGGCTTCCTTATAAGAACGGGATACATCCTTGATCTCATGGATAATATTTCCATAGGACACACGAACCCTTGACATAGCTTCTGCATTCAGCATATCTACGATCATTCTTGCAATCGTCTCAATGGAGTCATAGTCATCACTTTCCTCAAGACTGCGAACAAGAATAATATTCTTCTCATCAATTGCTGTGATAAAATCGTTTGTACGGGAAACAAACAGATTTTTCAAAATCTCAATGGCATCCTGATCTTTTTCATTTCTTGTCTCGATCAGAAGCACTACTCTTTTTGCTTCAACCGGAATATGCAGTTTCTTTGCCCGATTATATACATCTACTAGGAGAAGATTATCCAGAATCAGATTCTGAATGAAGTTTGACTTATCAAAACGTTCTTTATATGCTACGATCAGATTCTGAATCTCTGCTACTGCAACTCTCCCGATCATATAAGCATCTTCGCTTCCGCCTTTTGCAATAAGAATAAACTCTACTGTCTGACCATCATAAATTTTAAAGAAATGATAACCTTTGATCACCTGGCTGTCTGCCATGGATTCCACAAAACTGGAAACATCCCCGAAATCTTCTTTTTCTATTGGAAAAGTAGATGAATTCACTTTTCCATCCACATCCATAACACACAAATCAATTCTTGTTATGGTTCTTAATTCATCAATTGCTTTTTGTATCACCTGACTCGATATCATGATCTGGCCTCCTCTGGATAATAACCACTATTCTACCTTTAACTATAGCTTATTTCCACAAAATTTTCAACAAATTATAGCAGACATTCCTATGAATTTTTTACAAATCGTATGATTTCTATATAAAAAAAGCTACCACGGATCTTTCCGCGGCAGCTTCTGCTTTTATTTTTAAATAACAATTAGTTGGTAATAGTCTGTTCTGTTTCTTTATCAAATACGTGGATTCTTTCCATATCCAGAGCGAATTTAACAACATCACCTGTTCTTGCAGTTGTACGAGGATTAACTCTTGCTGTCATTGAGAATCCTTCTGTATCGAAGTATAAGTAAACTTCAGCACCAAGTAATTCGTAAACAGTGATTTTACCTTCGATTACGCTGTTTGGAGCTGCTGCAATATGAGCTTCATCATCATATACGTGTTCTGGACGGATACCCATAACAACTGTTTTTCCGTTGTAACCGCCATCGATTAATGCTTTTTTCTTAGAAGCCGGAACTTTCAGAGTTGTTTTGCCGATTTCCAGTACAACATCATCACCTTTTACGCGGCAAACAGCATCCAGGAAGTTCATCTGAGGAGATCCGATGAATCCAGCTACGAACAGGTTTGCAGGTGCATTGTACAGTGTCTGAGGTGTATCAACCTGCTGTACGATACCATCTTTCATAACAACGATTCTTGTACCCAGTGTCATAGCTTCTGTCTGGTCATGTGTAACGTAGATGATTGTAGCGCCTAATCTTTCATGCAGTTTGGAAATCTCAGTACGCATCTGAACACGAAGTTTTGCATCCAGGTTTGACAGAGGTTCGTCCATAAGGAATACTTTTGGTTCACGCACAATTGCACGTCCCATAGCAACACGCTGTCTCTGACCACCGGAAAGAGCTTTCGGTTTACGGTCTAACAGTTTTTCCAGGTCAAGGATCTTAGCTGCTTCTTTTACCATTTTATCAATCTGATCTTTCGGAACTTTTCTTAATTTCAGACCAAAAGCCATGTTATCATATACTGTCATATGAGGATACAGAGCGTAGTTCTGGAATACCATCGCGATATCTCTGTCTTTTGGTTCTACATCGTTAACTACTTTGTCACCGATTTTTAATGTACCGCCTGAAATTTCTTCCAGACCTGCGATCATACGAAGTGTTGTAGATTTGCCACAACCTGAAGGTCCTACGAAGATGATAAATTCTTTATCTGCAATTTCAAGATTAAAGTCTTTTACTGCTTCAAATCCATTTGGATATGTTTTGTTAATATGCTGTAATGATAAACTTGCCATTTTTCTTTTCCTCCTAATCGTCACCATAGAGTGTGTCTCGTTTTTTAACTGTTACAAGTATAACACCAGATCCACATATTTTTCCATAGTTCAATTAAACAAAGTTTGTCCTCAGTCTTAGTTACCCTTGCCAAGGAAAGAATGACCTATGTCAAATTACCGAATTTTGCATATTCGAATATACACTTTGCACAACTTTTACATATTATCAGAGAAAAGTAATCTTTTATTTAGCTTTACAGCACCACATTTGTCTTTTATACTGTAAAAGTGAAACCATCAATAGAGAAAGGATCTGTCATCTATGTTTCGATTAATGGGAACCATTTTCAAGGATACGCACATTCTAAAAAGTACCGTAATCTGTGATGCAACAGAACGAACCCGTACCAAAAAAGTGTTTGGAAGTCTGGAAAATATCTGCCATGAATTTGATCTGGAAAAACCCATATGGCTGGATTCCAACATAAAAGATTTCCAGAAACATGCACGAACACGATTCACACAAGACAATTTTATCGAAATTCTTGATTTTGACTATCTGGAAATTCAAATCATTGAGGAAGATTAAAACAGGAAAAGCCGGACTGCGAACACGCCGCAATCCGGCTCCTCCTTTCTTTGATTTTCACTTTAAAAATTCCTGAATCACATCCTTTACAATCTTTTCCTCCTCTTCATCCAGAAAATGGCGATATCGATCGTCCGTAGCGGCAGTTTCCCGTATTCGCGCCTCTACTGCTTTAACCTGCTGCTCCTGATTTCCGTTGTTTCCGGCTCTTTCTTCTTTCTGCCAGGAAACCGATGGCTCCTGAATTTTCTGCTCCTTCACCTTTGCCCGGTTTTTTGCACGACGACTCATTTTTCTGGCTGCCTGCTGCCGGGCGGAAAACTCCCGCACATTCTGCTTGACATTTGTTTTCAAAACTTCCCGGTTCCGATTCTCCATATAATCCAGAATATTGGTCTCTATCATCTCCTCCTGATACCCCGTAGACAACAAAACGCGAAACAACAAATTGACAATCCCAAGCCCGATCCCCGTAACAGCCAGAAATGCCAGTGCCGGCACTTCCCGCCGGCTCGGCACAATCCGGATCATTTCCATGCCTGTCCTTTGTATCTTCCATACTCCTGCTCCCATGCACAAAAAAGAAAGGACAAAAGTCATCCAGGAAAAAACCTTCATCTTTCGAACAGGTATCCTTCCAATCTTTCGTCCTCTCATTCTCCGGGTCATATATACGGCCGGATTGTGTATCACTGTGCTGTTTTTTAAATGTTCCTGATACTCCTGCAGATAATTCTGCAGCCACTTGTTCTTCACCACAGGAATCCGTTTCAGATCCCTCAGTATACTTCTGTTACTTCCGTAAACTGCCAAAATACTGACAAGACTCAACAGCCCCGTCAGCCATGTGCCATAATAAAATAATCGCACTGACAACCCTCCCAGCTTTTCCATATTTAGAGTATGAACGTTTCATACTGCCTATGGCATCATTATATAGCAGAGAGGAATATTTGAAAACAAAAATCGTACGACAAATACAGCCAAAAAGTTATTGTCCAGGCGTCCATGCACCGGATGGACGCCTGGACAACACCATAAATAAACCACGTCTTAGAGTAATGGCAGCAGTGCCTCTACCAGATTTACAGAATGTATGATGGCCTGTTTTTCAAATGTAGGGTAGTCCACATGTGCACTGTCATCTGCTTTATCGGAAATTGCCCGGATTACCAGATAGGGAATTTTATTCAGGTATGCAGCCTGTCCTATGGCAGTTCCTTCCATTTCTGTACACCAGCCTTGTGTATTCTCTATGATTCTGTTTTTCTGTTCTTTGTCTGCCACAAACTGATCTCCGCTTACAATGCGTCCCTCAAACACCTGTATCTCCGGATTCACTTCTTTGCAGATTCTGGCTGCTTTCTTGCGAATTTCCGGATCCGCCGGGAAAGTAAGCGTATCCATCCGGGGAACCTGACCGATGGGATAACCAAATTCTCTGGCATCCATATCATGATACATGGTATCTGTGGAAAGGACAATGTCTCCAATATTGATTTCTGTTTTCAGAGAGCCTGCCACACCCGTATTGATTATCGTGTCTACCTGAAACACATCAGCCAGAATCTGTACACAGATCCCTGCATTGACTTTTCCGATTCCGGACCGAACGACGACTGCTTCACAGCCATTTAAAGTTCCCTGGTAGAATTCCATATCTGCTTTTCGTGTTACCGTTACATGTTCCATTTTTTCTTTTAAGATTGCCACTTCTTCTTCCATGGCACCGATAATTCCTGTACGTTTCATTTTTTATCCTTTCTTTTCCATAAATTCATTGACTTCACACATATTCTTTTATACAACAGTAATATAATATACGTGTTTTTTAATATTTTTTTAGTGAAATTGTCATTTTTTATATTTCACTATTTTATAAAGATGTAATGCATAATCAGGGGGTTCCATATTCCCCGCAAGAGTGGTTGTGTTTTTCGCCCCTTCCTGTTATATCAGCAAATTTTTCTATTGCTGTTTCAGAATAGAAGACAATACTGGAAGCTTTGCCATCCGCAGTTTCTCCGTCTAATGTGAGTCCATTATTGTTTTCCTTATAATCAAGCGGAAGTTTTCGGCTGTAAACACGCCCTGTATCCCGGTCTTTTACATGAAGCAGCACTTCCGAACTGGTAATATGATCCGTATCCATTAAAGGATACTTTTGTTCCATACAGGCATCCAGAGCCTGCAGAATCATACTGTGTAATTCCTGTAAGATAATCGATGGTACGGGCTATGTTTCGTTCAATCTCTTCATAGGGATTTTTCATACATATCTCCTTTCCTGATTTCTGTTCGTACTCTTATATTATAATAGAAACAGCAGAAAAAAGAAAGATATATGCACTACATCTGAACTGCTACTTACGTGACAGAACAACCTGCTACCAGTACGACCTGAACTATATTTTATTTTCTCAAGGAGGTATACAAATGGTAAAACGCGTTCTTAACATCAATGGTCTGCCACGTACTTTAATCGTGAATGAAGAGGATTCTCTCGCAAAAGTACTGCGTGAACAAATGTTGCTTACAGGATGTAAGGTAGGCTGCGGCCAGGGCCAGTGCGGTACCTGTACCGTTATCCTGAACGGAAAGGCAGTCCGTTCCTGTATTGTAAAAATGAAAAAAGCAGAAGAAAACGCCGAAATCACCACAATCGAGGGACTCGGCACTCCGGATAATCTCCATCCTCTGCAGGTTGCATGGATGGGACATGGATGCGCACAATGTGGCTTCTGTTCTCCTGGCTTTATTCTTTCCGCCAAGGTTCTTCTGGACGAAAATCCTTCTCCTACCAGAGAGGAGGTACGTCATTGGTTCCAGGTACACCGGAATGTATGTCGTTGTACCGGTTATAAACCTTTGATTGATGCAGTTATGGATGCCGCAAAAGTCCTGCGCGGAGAAATGAAAAAAGAAGACCTGATCTTCAAGCCTGTAGGCAATAAGATTCTGGGAACCAGCTTCATCCGTCCATCTGCACTGAAAAAAGTTACCGGAACCTGGGATTATGGTGCAGATATGGCTCTTCAGATGCCATCCAACACGGCCCGTCTGGCTCTGGTACAGGCAGATATTCCTCATGCGAACTTAAAAGGCATTGACTACAGTGAAGCTGAAAAAACGCCTGGTGTTTATAAAATAATCACTGCAAAGGATGTAAAAGGGAAGAACCGCATCAGCGGACTTATCACCTTTGCAAACAATAAAGGAGATGGATGGGACCGCCCGATTCTCTGCGACGAAAAAATCTTCCAGATCGGTGATGCAGTAGCCATTGTAGCTGCTGATACAGAAGAACATGCAAGGGCTGCTGCCAAAACAGTAAAACTGGATCTGGAATCTCTGCCTGCATATATGAGTGCCATGGAAGCCATTGCGGATGACGCGATTGAAATTCATCCGGGTACACCGAATATTTATTATGAAACAAATTGTATTAACTGGGCGTTGCATGCCTGGCACTGGATGGACGTCCCTGTTCCCTTGTTTATGATATGTATCAGAACATCACTTATACAGGCAAACGTTCTCCTGCATTCATGCATGTCAAAATGGCTGCTGATAAAGACGGTAAATTCCTTGCACTGGAAGGAGATAATTATGTCGATCATGGTCCTTACTCCGAATTCGGAGATCTGCTGACCTTACGTCTCTCTCAGTTCACCGGTGCCGGTTATGATATCCGCAATATCCGAAACAAGAGCCAGACTGTATGTACCAATCATGCATGGGGTTCTGCTTTCCGTGGATACGGTTCTCCTCAGTCCTTTATGGGATCTGAAGTATGTATTGACGTACTGGCAGAAAAGATGGGAATTGATCCATTTGAACTGCGTTATAAGAATATTTACAGAGCAGGTACGGGATGTACCACACCGACCGGTCAGGAACCGGAAGTATTCTGTCTGGAAGAAATGTATGAAAAAGCCCGCCCTGTTTACTATGAAGCAAAAGAACGTCTGGCAAAGATGAATACGGATAAACTGAAATATGGTGTTGGCTTTGCAAGTGGTGTATATGGCTGTGGACTTGACGGCAAAGACAGTTCCTTCGCAAATATTCAGCTCAATCCTGACGGTACCTGTACCGTATTTCATGCCTGGGAGGATCATAGACAAGGCGCTGATATCGGTACTGTCACCATGGCTCATGAAGTGCTTCGGGAAGCAGGCTTTACACCGGATATGATCCATCTTTATATGAATGATACTGCTTATACACCGGCATCCGGACCTGCAGGCGGCAGCCGCTCCAATGTAGTCACAGGAAATGCCACACGCGTTGCGGCTGAAATGCTTCTGAATGCAATGCGTAAACCGGATGGTACCTTCCGTACCTATGATGAGATGGTTGCAGAAAATATTCCTACATTCTATGAAGGAACATGGGTTGTAGCAGCCTGCACAGACTGTGATCTGGAAACTGCCCAGGGTGCGCCGTTCAGCAACTATATGTACCAGCTGTTCATCCCGGAAGTTGAAGTAAATATTGAAACGGGTGCGGTTCGTGTAATCCGTCTCACCACTGTATGTGACTTTGGTACCATTATCAACAAGATTGTTGTTGACGGTCAGGTATACGGCGGCTGTACAAAGGGTATCGGACTCGCATTAAGCGAAGACTTCGAAGATTACAAGAAACACACCACCATCAAGGGCTGCGGTATTCCTTATCCTGAAGATGTACCGGATGACTTTAATATCATTTATACACAGACTCCAAGACCAACCGGTCCATTCGGTGCTTCCGGCTGCGGTGAAGGTCCTCTGACTGCAGGTCATCCTGCAATTCTCAGTGCGATCTTTCATGCTACTGGTGCACGTATCTTTGAAATTCCGGCTGTTCCGGAAAAAGTAAAAGCCGCTTTGGACGCAATGAAAAAATAAATCTGTCAGCCACTGACGGGAGGGCGCCTCAGAAGGCGCCCTCTTTTCTTAAAATCAAACAAAAGGAAGGAGGCCCCTATGCTTGATCTTAGTCAGCAAACCCTTCATGAACTGGAGGCAAAATGTATAAAAGAACAACCACCGGCTGCTATGGCAGCCTGTCCCCTTCATGTAGATTGCCGGGGAATCTGCAGCACAATTGCCGCAGCCGATTTTAACACTGCCCGGGAACTTTTTGAAAAATCTTCTGTTTTCCCGAAGATCACCTCCTGTCTATGCGAAGGTCCCTGTCAGAATGCCTGCCTGCGCCATCCACTGGGCGGTGCCCTTCATCTTCAGCAACTGGAAATGGCAGCGGTAACCTATGGAACCCTGCGTCCCAAACGACAGTTTCTTCCCAAAAAGGCAGAAAAAATCGCGGTAATCGGAGCTGGACTCACCGGACTGAGTGCAGCATTGGAACTGGGCAAAAAAGGATATGCCGTTGCTGTTTTTGAAGAAGCGCCCCTTCCCGGAGGCTGGCTTCTCAATAATAGAAAACTTCCTGCCTCCATACTGGAAGAAGAACTGAAAAAACTGTCTCAATATAAAATTGAAATCCATACCTGCCATAAGGTTACCTCTATAGAAGCATTCAAAAAAGAATTCCAGAGCATTTTCATTGCCTGGGTAAAGAAAGAAACTCCCATTTCCGTTCATCCCCTTACCCGCTTCTGGAAGGATTCTGTCTTTGCAGGCGGTGATGCAATTCGAAGCGAACACGGATCTGTACCGGAATCCATTGCGGATGGAAAAAGTTCTGCCATTTCCATAGACCGTTTTCTGAAGAAAGTATCACTGGAAGCTGGCCGGGAAGATGAGTTTTCTTCCTGTACCAACCTTCACGTAAAAACAGAAAAGACACCTCCCCTTTCTTCTAAAATCATACATCCGGATTCTCTTCTCACAAAGGAAGAAGCCATAGAAGAGGCTGAACGCTGTCTTCTCTGCACCTGCACGGATTGCATCGAAGCCTGTACATTTATGAAGAACTATAAATCCTATCCAAAGAAATATCTGCGGGAAATTTACAACAACCTTGCCATTGCCATGGGTACCCGCCATGCCAACAAGATGATCAATTCCTGCAGCCTTTGCGGTCAGTGCGCTTCTGTCTGTCCTCACGGTCTGGATCTTGGAGAAGTCATTCAGGAAGCCCGAAACATCATGGTATCCAAAAGAAAAATGCCGGCATCTGCATTTGATTTTGCTTTAAAAGATATGGCATTCAGCAATTCCGAAGAATGCTTTCTTGCAAAAAACGCCCCCCTCATAATTGCACTCTCTTCAAAAACAAATTACTAATTATTTCTTAAATCTATTTTACAAAGTCCCCCATTACCCAAAGCATTACATTATTATTTTTTATTAAAAAAGTACCGATCCGGATTTTATCTATCCTTCTCGGTAC